>NZ_CP091430.1:6937500-7002500 GCF_024734895.1 Paenibacillus spongiae | reverse complement strand
TAATACCTGTGAAGATGCAGGTTACCCGCGACAAGACGGAAAGACCCCATGGAGCTTTACTGCAGCTTGATATTGGACTTTGGTACGATCTGTACAGGATAGGTGGGAGCCTGGGAAGCCGGAGCGCCAGCTTCGGTGGAGGCACCGTTGGGATACCACCCTGATCGTATCGGAGTTCTAACCTGCCACCCTGAATCGGGTGGAGGGACCGTGTCAGGCGGGCAGTTTGACTGGGGCGGTCGCCTCCTAAAAAGTAACGGAGGCGCCCAAAGGTTCCCTCAGAATGGTTGGAAATCATTCGTAGCGTGCAAAGGCATAAGGGAGCTTGACTGCGAGACCTACAAGTCGAGCAGGGACGAAAGTCGGGCTTAGTGATCCGGTGGTACCGCATGGAAGGGCCATCGCTCAACGGATAAAAGCTACCCTGGGGATAACAGGCTTATCTCCCCCAAGAGTCCACATCGACGGGGAGGTTTGGCACCTCGATGTCGGCTCATCGCATCCTGGGGCTGAAGTAGGTCCCAAGGGTTGGGCTGTTCGCCCATTAAAGCGGTACGCGAGCTGGGTTCAGAACGTCGTGAGACAGTTCGGTCCCTATCTGTCGTGGGCGTAGGAAATTTGAGAGGAGCTGTCCTTAGTACGAGAGGACCGGGATGGACGTACCGCTGGTGTACCAGTTGTTCCGCCAGGAGCACCGCTGGGTAGCTATGTACGGACGGGATAAGCGCTGAAAGCATCTAAGCGCGAAGCCCCCCTCAAGATGAGATTTCCCAATTTAGTAAGACCCCTGGAAGACGACCAGGTTGATAGGTTCGGGGTGGAAGTGCAGTAATGCATGCAGCTGACGAATACTAATCGGTCGAGGGCTTATCCTACAAGCTTTCACGGAGTGAAAGTCTGCTTCGGAAGCATATGCTTTAGATGTAAGAGTTACGCAAACTCGTATCCAGTTTTGAAGGTGTAACAAAACACCTGAAACGTTTGGTGGTAATGGCGAAGGGGAACCACGCGTACCCATCTCGAACACGACCGTTAAGCCCTTCAGCGCCGATGGTACTTGGACCGCAGGGTCCTGGAAGAGTAGGACGTCGCCAAGCACGAGGAACCGACCGCATTTGCGGTCGGTTTTTTGTTGATTATAGATGTACTCTTTTCTTTCACAGTAATCAAGTTATATAAGATGACAAAAGCGGATCAGTATAAGGTGCAGGATCTCATGGATGGCTTCAAGAACGTTTGCCACCAATCCGGCCATGTAGAAGCCATCACGGCTTTCTTGCAGCAGCTGATCGGACAAATCCAACAAACGAAACCCGCAGGAGAGAGAATATTTGGAAAGAGGCCTGATCTATGCGATCAACCTCCGCATGGATCAGGCCTCATTTTATTTAGGATGCCGGGGTGGCTGAGCTAGAGCTGCCGGTTAAAGGGGGTAACCACTGCAGTTGCATATCATCGGTTTGAAGCAGTTGTTTGAGCAGCGCGATACTAACAAAAATCCGATTATCGTAAATACGCATTTCGTTCTCGCCTATGGTTAGGGATTGACCGCGGTATGTAAGCTGATAGGTTCGCTTGGCGGCAGGACCGGCGGATCCGGAGGATAGCGCGATGTTCATCTCGTTCATGATGGATGTTAAAGGGACGAAATTATTAATGCCGCTTACGATTGCCATAGGCAATGAATATCTTGTTCCATCCACGATAAGATCCGCTTCGTTGGCGTGAACGAACTGGGGCTCCACTTCCGGAAGTGACCGCACATCCAGATCGGACGGCGGGGTAACCGTGACTTCCATTGGCGCGGGCTCTGCGGCGAATCGCGTATTTTCCTCGACGACGCCTTTGGAAAGCCGTTTAATACCGGTCTTCAAATCGTATATCCATACTTTCCGTTTTGGTGTATTGTCCACATACAGAATCTCGTTGGTCTTCGGATTGATTCGCCAAAGCTGTCCGTCGAGCAGATGCTCAAACGTACCGGTAGAAGGATTGTACTCCGTAATTTCCACCGTTCTTGTGTCCTGATTATAGCGCTGAGAGAGGAGTCTGTCGTCATTCGTCCAATGAAACCGATATTCGCCGCGCTGGCTGCTCCGCCAAATTTCACGTATGACGCCGGTCTTGCGATCCTTTAACCAGATGCTGAACTGCCGTTGCGACCCGTTGTCAGTTGATATGTAATCTTCCTGTTCCCGTAAGGCATAACCCCGTCCTGGTGAAATCGTATATGGCTTGCCATAGACCAACGTATTATCGGTATTGTCATACAAGAGTGTGCCGAACAGGGGAGCGGTTACTGGCTTATATTGTTCAAGGACGGAATGCGACAAGTCGATGCGGGCAAGGGACTCATTGCCGTTCTTCCAGGCGAAATTATAGCCTTTGGGAAGCTTGCTCCAGGTGCTATCCTTCTCTTTGAAAATAATATATCTCTCGCCCTCATCGTTAGAAGCGTTGAAAAATAGCGTTCCTGTCCACGGATCCTTGAAGGCGAAGGAATAATGGATTGTCCAGGCTGCAAGGGGATTTGAGTCATTGAGATAAAATGCGGCTGACGCTGCTGAAGGTATAGTCATTGGCAGAGAAGCGGTGAGAACGGCGATAGAAGCGGCAAGCAGCAACCGACTTTTTAATGCGACTTTCATGTAGCGGACACGACCTTCCCTAGTTTAGATAAAAACATTCTATTCAAGTAATTATCCGCATGAAGCTCAATTGATCCACCCGACGACCGGATTATGGAAGCCGAGTTTTTGTAAATGGCCCGTATTTATGAACAGCCGGTCGCTGTAGATATGCACCTCATCACTCTTTATCGTGATGGCTGCAGTTGCCCGTTGGATGGTGTAGGAATTCCCTTGCGGAGACTTGTTCGTCGTCACTTCAAGACCTAAATCGTCAATCAGAGGACGGACAGGCACGTATACGCTGTTCCCGCCAATAAAGGCATAAGGAAGGGCATACTGTTGATCATTAATATTCAGAACGGCTTCATTCGCATATTCGAAGGCGGGTTTGAACTCGGGCAGCCGATCAACGTCAGGCAAAGACAGTGTGATCGCGGCTTTCGGATCATCGGACGGAACGGGCTCCGGGAATAATGCCAACTTCTCGGATTCGCTGACCAACGTCCGTTCCTTTCCTGTAGACAGGTTGTAGATATACCAGATTCGCCCAGGTTCATTCTTCACAAATGCGATGAGGCCGGCGTCTGCATTAATACGGCGAATTGTTCCCAGCATTAAACGTTTGACCGTTCCCGTGTCCGGACGCCCAATAACAATCTCGTTCTCCTGGGCCGCGTCGTTGAATCGGTCGGTCACGAATGAACCATCCTTCAACCATTGAAGGCGGCGGTAATCGAAGGGTGAAACATCCATTTGGCGGATAACGCCGGATTTCTGATCTTTGAATAGCAAGAAGTTGTTCGGTGGAAACGTATAGGGACTTTCTTTGCGTATGCCGTAGGCTTGGGAGGGTGACCATTCATAAAGGCCGCCGCTCACGATTGCTTGCCGTTCGAAGTTGAAGTAAAGGTTATCGAATTCATTTCGTGCAATCATATAGGTAGGTATGATTGCGGCGGCTGATGAACCGGGCAGATTCCATACTTGCGTATACCTGGACGGAAGCTTCGACCAAGCGCCCTCGGCGTCTCGCATAAGAATACGGCTTTCACCATTATTATAGACATTAACCAGTACGGTACCTGTACGTTGATCTTCATAAGCATATGAATAGCTCCATGATAAGGCGCTGCTTGACTGACCCTCTGCTTGTTCTGCCTGTGCGGAAAGAGGAGCGGCAAAAGGAGCTTCTGAAAATCCGCCGAGCAGTACAGGCGTTATAACAGCAGCGCCGATCCATTGCTTCCAATGACGACCGGCTGAGCGGGACGTCTTCTTCATGGCGGTGCCTCCTTGTAGATCAGTTTGTTTCGACGATAACCGGGGAAGGCCGGAAACTCTTGGCGTTACTTATGGGAATGACTACTAGACGGCGAGTGGAATATAAAGGTTGCATAAGCCGGATACGTATAAATGCCCGCCAACCGCTAAAGCTAAAAAGGAGACAGGATTTGATGGCAATCCTCTTGACCTTTTGGTAAAAACGCGTATAATAAAGTTAAAGTCAAAGAAAGTCAAAGTCAATGAAATCTGATTAATTAGACTTTTTTGATTTTTCAAGATGCTCAACGTAGTTTCTGTCAGCAGTAAGGAGGTTAGTGAAATGCGCAACATTTCCGATCTCATCGAGCAGTATTTGAAGCATATGCTGCAGGATAGCCCAGAAGGCGCGGTCGAAATTCAGCGCAACGATTTGGCAGACCGGTTCTCATGTGTTCCGTCGCAAATCAATTACGTGATCAGTACCCGCTTTACGCTGGAGAAAGGTTACCTCGTTGAAAGCAAACGAGGCGGCGGAGGGTACATCCGGATCCAGCGCGTCGAACTGCCTACGCTGAAGATGATTCAAGGGCATATCGCACAAACGATCGGATCCGAGGTGGATCAAACGGCTGCGGAAGGCATAATTTATCAACTGGAAGAAGCAGAGCTGATTTCCAAACGGGAAGCTAATTTGCTGCGGGCAGCGGTATCGCGTGAAGCCATTGCGTTGATACTGCCTACGCGTGACGAGGTTCGCGCAAGACTGCTCAAGGCAATGCTCATTACGCTGCTTGCGAAGTAAGTGGTTATGTTCCGCAGCACAGGTTATGCTTTCGAAGCGGGTTTTGCTTCGCGAAAATTTAGGGTAATACTTACAAAGTGAGCATGGTATTGCAAATCGAAAGCTAATGCTTACGAAGAGTTTCGCTCCGCAAAACTTAGGGCAATGCTGCGAAGTGAGTTTTGCTCCGCAAAACTTAAGGTTATGCTTGCGAAGTGAGTTTTGCTCCGCAAAACTTAAGGTTATGCTTGCGAAGTGAGTTTTGCTCCGCAAAACTTAAGGTTATGCTTGCGAAGTGAGTTTTGCTTCGCAAAACTTAAGTTTATGCTTACGAAGTGAGTTTTGCTTCGCAAAACTTTTAAGCGTATGATTTCGATATTGAGTTTTGCGTCCGCGAAACTTTAGGAGGGATTACGCGACTTATGATCTGTCAAGAATGCGGTAAGCGCCCGGCGACGCTCCATTTCATGAAAAACGTCAACGGGGAGAAAACGGAATTTCATTTTTGCGAATCATGCGCAAGGGAGAAGGGCGAAGGTCTCGCAAGCCCTGCAAGCGGATTTTCCATCCATAGTCTTCTTTCCGGCCTGCTCGACTTCGAGACCCCTGGGGGTGTCGGCGGACTGAGCGCCAAACCGCAGGCACTGCGGTGTGATAATTGCGGTTTGACGTACGGACAGTTCAGCAAAATGGGACGGTTCGGCTGCAGCAATTGCTACGACCAATTCGGCGATAAGCTGGATCCGATCCTGAAACGTGTTCATGGGAATACCGTTCATGTCGGGAAGGTTCCGAAGCGTTCAGGCGGACAAATTCAGCTGAAGCGCGAGATCGAGAATCTTAGACATGAGCTTCACGACCTGATAGGACGCGAGGAATTCGAGCATGCGGCTAAGATCCGCGACCGAATCCGCGAATTGGAGCGAAGCGTCGCCGAGACCTAACACGTCGCCAGTGAAGGAAGGAGGAATCGCCTTGTCGAATCGTTCATTTACACAGCATGCGCTTAGCGATTGGATGCAGGGCACCGGACCCGATGCCGATATTGTAATCAGCAGCCGCGTTCGCATTGCCCGAAACCTGCTAGGGCATCCGTTTCCGATGCTTGCAACCAATCAACAATCGCAGGAAGTCATGGAGCGCCTGACGTCAGTCGGTAATTCGGGACGATTGAATGAGATCGGCCGATTCGAGACGATCCCGTTATCCGACCTGAACGAGCTGGAGCGAAGAGTACTGGTCGAGAAGCACCTCATCAGTCCTAACCTTGCGAATGAGTCGAGGTGCGGCGCACTCGTTCTGAGCGATAACGAATCGGTCAGCATCATGGTGAATGAAGAGGATCATCTGCGGATTCAATGCTTGTATCCCGGTTTTCAAATTAACGAGGCCTGGGAGCTAGCGAGCCGCATTGACGATATATTCGAAGAAGAGGCCGATTACGCGTTTGATGAACGCCGCGGGTTTTTAACAAGCTGTCCGACAAACGTCGGAACGGGGATACGGGCATCGGTCATGATGCATCTGCCGGCGCTTGTGATGACGCAGCAAATTAACCGCATTTTGTCGGCTATTACACAAGTCGGGCTCGCTGTTCGCGGGATGTACGGCGAAGGCAGCGAGGCGCTTGGCAATCTGTTTCAAATTTCGAACCAAATTACACTCGGGCAGTCTGAGCATGAAATCATCGATAATTTGCACAGCGTTGCCAAACAAATTATCGAGCATGAACGGGCGGCGCGCGAGCGGATGATGCAGCAGGAGTCGCGGGTGCGGCTGGAGGATCGGGTGTTCCGGTCCTACGGGATTTTGTCGCATGCATCGATCATGGATTCGAAGGAAGCTGCTCAGCGGCTATCCGATGTTCGCTTGGGGATCGATCTCGGCTTAATTCGGGATGTGTCGCCGCAGGTCATGAATGAATTAATGGTATTAACACAGCCGGGTTTCCTTCAGCATACATTCAATGAGAAGCTGAACATGGATCAGCGGGATATCCGGCGTGCAGAATTAATCCGCCAGCATTTGGGGCGTAAATCCGATCATGGGGGTGTGTGAACATGATGTTTGGAAGATTCACCGAGCGTGCGCAGAAGGTGCTTGCGCTTGCACAGGAGGAAGCGGTTCGTCTCGGTCATAACAATATCGGTACAGAGCATATTTTGCTTGGCTTGAATCGGGAAGGGGAAGGCATCGCCGCCAAGGCGCTGATCGGTCTCGGTTTAAGTTTGGAGAAGATTCAGGACGAAGTGGAAACGCTAATCGGCCGCGGTCAAGAGCAGCCTACGAATATTGCCTATACACCGCGTGCCAAGAAGGTTATTGAGCTGTCCATGGATGAAGCCCGCAAGCTGGGTCATACCTATGTGGGGACTGAGCATATCCTGCTGGGCCTCATTCGCGAAGGCGAGGGTGTGGCCGCCAGAGTGCTGAACAACCTGGGGATCAGCCTAAACAAAGCCCGCCAGCAGGTGCTGCAGCTGCTTGGCAGCAGTGAAGCGGTATCGAGCAATCACGGCTCGCCGTCGAATGTAAGTACGCCAACTCTGGACGGTCTTGCGCGGGATCTGACCGCATACGCGAAGGAAGGCAACCTGGACCCAGTTATCGGGCGCAGCAAGGAAATTGAGCGCGTCATCCAGGTTCTCAGCCGCCGGACGAAGAACAATCCGGTGCTGATCGGTGAGCCTGGCGTCGGTAAAACGGCCATCGCCGAAGGACTGGCTCAAAAAATCATTGCCGGCGAAATTCCCGAGACGCTGCGCGATAAGCGCGTGATGACGCTGGATATGGGTTCGGTCGTCGCAGGCACGAAGTATCGCGGCGAGTTCGAAGACCGTTTGAAGAAAATTATGGATGAAATCCGTCAAGCCGGGAATATCATCTTGTTCATCGATGAGCTGCATACGCTGATCGGAGCAGGCGGCGCCGAAGGTGCCATAGATGCTTCCAACATCCTGAAGCCGGCGCTTGCCCGCGGTGAGCTGCAGTGCATCGGGGCAACGACGCTTGACGAATACCGCAAATATATTGAGAAGGACGCGGCTCTTGAGCGCCGCTTCCAGCCGATCACAGTCGACCAGCCATCGCCGGAAGAAGCGATTCAAATTCTGCATGGCCTGCGTGACCGCTATGAAGCGCATCACCGCGTGAAAATTACCGATGAGGCGATCGAGCAAGCCGTTAAGCTGTCCGACCGCTACATTACAGACCGGTTCCTGCCGGATAAAGCAATCGACCTGATCGACGAGGCTTCTTCCAAAGTCCGGCTCAAGTCGTACACGGTACCGCCTAATCTCAAGCAGCTGGAGAACCGTCTGGACGATATCCGCAAGGAGAAGGATTCCGCGGTGCAAAGCCAAGAGTTCGAGAAGGCAGCCGCACTGCGCGACACGGAGCAAAAAATCCGTGAAGAGCTCGACTTGACGAAAAACCAGTGGAAAGAAAAACAAGGGCGCACGGACTCCGAGGTAACGACCGAGGATATTGCGCAGGTCGTTGCAAGCTGGACCGGCATTCCGGTGAGCAAGCTGGCGGAGGAAGAAACGCAGCGGCTGCTAAAAATGGAAGAGATTCTGCATGATCGCGTAATCGGCCAATCTGAAGCAGTCAAGTCGGTATCGCGTGCGATCCGCCGTGCGCGTGCAGGTCTGAAGGATCCGAAGCGTCCGATCGGCTCGTTCATTTTCCTCGGCCCGACCGGTGTCGGGAAGACGGAATTGGCACGGGCGCTCGCCGAAGCGATGTTCGGCGACGAGAACGCGGTTATTCGTATCGATATGTCCGAATACATGGAGAAGCATTCGACCTCCCGTCTTGTCGGGGCGCCTCCGGGATATGTCGGTTACGAGGAAGGCGGCCAGCTGACAGAGAAGGTTCGCCGCAAACCGTATTCGGTCGTGCTGCTTGATGAAATCGAGAAGGCGCATCCCGAAGTGTTCAATATTCTGCTGCAGGTGCTGGAGGATGGCCGTCTGACGGACTCCAAGGGCAGAGTGGTCGACTTCCGCAACACCTTGATTATTATGACTTCAAACGTTGGCGCCGATCAAATTAAACGAAATTCTTCGCTCGGCTTTACAGCCGTCCAGAATGCGGGGCATGACTTCAATGTGATGAAGGATAAAGTGCTTGCAGAACTGAAGAAGAGCTTCCGTCCCGAGTTTCTGAACCGGATCGACGAGACGATCGTGTTCCATGCGCTGGAGCAAGAGCACATTGCGGAAATCGTAACGCTGATGTCCGACGAGCTGCGCAAGCGTCTGCGCGAGCAGGAAGTGGACTTCACGCTTACCGACGCGGCGAAGAATTTCCTTGCGAAGGAAGGCTTCGATCCGCAATACGGAGCGCGTCCGCTGCGTAGAGCGATTCAGAAGCATATCGAGGACCGGTTGTCCGAAGATCTGCTGATGGGTAAAATTAGCAAAGGCGACACGCTCGTCATTGACGAGAAGAATGGCGAATTGACCGTTACGCATAAGGAACCCTTGACGGGCGAAGTCGCCGAGGGAGAGCCTGCAACGAAATACCGAGCCTAATTTCCAGCATACAAGGTGCCCCCGATCGGGGGCACCTTGTTGTGTTGTTGCCAGGTTGACCGGCTCCTATTTGTTTCTGCTCCGAAGGATTGATAAACTAGAAGAGACAAGTTAAGCAGGGAGGGATATCTGTGATCATCGTTATGAATACGATTAAAGTGAAGAAGGGCCACGGGGAAGAGGTCGCGATGCGGTTTCAGCGTTCGAAGGGCGTGGATCAGCAGCCGGGTTTCGTGCGTATGGAGGTATTGTTTACGGAAGGCCTGGAAGAGTACGACGAGCTGAAGGTAAGCACGACTTGGGAGAACAAGGCCGCTTTCGAAGGCTGGGTGAACAGCGATAATTTCAAGCAGGCGCATGCATCCCGGTCAGGGGCTGGAGGTCAGTCAGGAGCGCCGCAGGGCGAAAGCGTGATGCTGGGTTCGAAGATGACGACGCACCGTGTGCTTGTATCCCGCCTTGCTGGAGCAGATGCATAACGACAAATTGTTCTCGTACATCCACTAAAGTTCCTTCTGCGTCTACGACGAAGAAGGGACTTTTTTGGCGTTTATCCCGGGTTACCGGTCTTGATTGTTAAAGATTATATTAAATTTTAGATGGATCATTCATTATCATGGCAAGAAACGAACGTTTATTCCTATTTTTCAAGCTAGAGGCTTTAACCGGACTTGAATAAATGGTAAACTTTGAAGGTAGCATTAATCGTAAAAGGAGCCGTCGATGGCAAAACTTAAAACAAAATTCGCGTGTACCGACTGCGGCACGGAGTCTCCGAAATGGCTGGGTAAATGCCCGGGCTGCGGTGCATGGAACACCATGGTGGAAGAGAAAGAAACGGTCGTTAAGACGCAGGGACAGGGCTCTTCGCTCATTCAGACGAAAGAAAAGCCGCTTTCCATCATACACATAGATAGTGGTCAGGAACCGCGTATTGAAACCGCCTTACAGGAATTGAACCGGGTGCTGGGCGGGGGTGTGGTTCCAGGGTCGCTTATACTGGTGGGCGGCGACCCCGGGATCGGCAAATCGACGCTCCTCTTGCAGACATCGCATGCGCTGGCTGTAAAAGGTTTAACCGTCTTATATATTTCCGGCGAGGAATCGGTCAAGCAGACAAGGCTCCGGGCGGACCGGCTCGGTGCATTGACCGATACGCTGTATGTATTATGTGAGACGAATATGGAGCAAATTAATGAGGCCATTGAATCGGTCCAGCCTGATTTTCTCGTTATCGATTCCATACAGACGGTGTATGAGCCCAGCGTATCGTCCGCACCCGGAAGCGTCTCTCAAGTAAGGGAATGCACGGCTCACTTCATGCGGGTCGCCAAAGTACGGGGCATTGCGACGGTGCTGGTCGGGCACGTGACGAAGGAAGGGGCGATCGCAGGCCCGCGGCTGCTCGAGCATATGGTGGATTGCGTGCTCTACTTCGAGGGAGAACGGCATCACTCCTACCGGCTGCTTCGTGCCGTGAAGAATCGTTTCGGCTCCACGAACGAAATCGGGATCTTCGAGATGGGGGAGGCAGGTCTCCGGGAAGTAAGCAACCCGTCCGAGCTGTTCCTGTCCGAGAGGCCGCTCGGCGTGTCGGGGTCAACCGTCGTGGCAAGCATGGAAGGGACACGTCCCGTGCTCGTGGAGCTGCAGGCGCTTGTCGCTACAACGAATTTCCCGTCACCGCGCCGGATGTCGACGGGCATCGATCATAACCGGCTGTCGCTTATTATTGCGGTACTGGAGAAACGGATGGGGATGTTTCTTCAGACGCAGGACGCTTACTTGAACGTAGCCGGCGGTGTCAAACTGGATGAACCGGCCGTCGATTTGGCGGTGGCGGTCTGTATCGCTTCGAGCTTTCGGGACGCGCCGACCAGACCGTTCGACGTTGTATTCGGCGAGATCGGCTTGACTGGCGAAGTGCGTGCCGTGTCGCGTGCGGAGCAGCGGGTGAAGGAAGCCCAGAAGCTTGGTTTCAAGCGTATCATTATGCCAGAGAAGAGCTTGAAGGGCTGGAGTCCGCCCACCGGCATTGAAATTATAGGCGTAGAGACGGTTGCGCAGGCGCTTGCGGCAGCACTCGGATAAGGGGGCAGATGATGAAAGAGCCTAATCAACTAGAAATTATGAACCAGCTATTACAGATGGTCGCGCCCGGAACCGCGTTTCGAGACGGACTTGAGAACGTCCTGCGGGCAAAGACAGGTGCGCTGATCGTGGTGGGATACAGCCCGGAAGTGATGGAAGTTGTCGATGGCGGCTTTTCCATCAATTGCGACTTTTCCCCCAACTATCTATACGAGCTTGCAAAAATGGACGGCGCCATCATTCTGAGCGAAGATCGCAGGCGCATTCTGTATGCGAATACCCAGCTGATCCCGGACAGCTCCATCGCATCCAGCGAGACGGGGATCCGTCACCGGACAGCGGAGCGGGTAGCCAAACAGACAGGGAAGCTGGTCGTGTCCATTTCCCAGCGGCGCAATATTATTACCTTATACCAGGGGCAGCTGCGGTACTCTCTGAAGGATATGGCCGTCATTCTGACCAAGGCGAATCAAGCGATTCAAACGCTGGAGAAATATAAAGCGGTGCTGGGCCAGTCGTTCACCAATCTATCCGCGTCGGAATTTGAAGAGCTTGTAACGCTTCAAGAGGTTGTACATGTCATTAAACGGGTAGAAATGGTTATACGGGTGAAGATGGAAATCAAACGCTACGTCAACGAGCTGGGCACGGAAGGCCGCCTCATCAGCATGCAAATGGAAGAGCTGGTCGGAGGCGTGGAGGAAGAGCTGTGGTTCCTTCTCAAGGATTACGCCAAGGATGCGAGCGAGGAGCGCATCCGGGAAATCCGGGCCGCCATACGGAAATTAACGTCTGATGAGCTGCTCGATTCGCCGCCGATTATCAAGCTGCTCGGTTACGCCGGTGTCGGCTCCGCGGCAGAAGAGACGGTTGCTCCCCGGGGATATAGACTCCTTAGCAAGATCCCGCGTCTGCCGGCAACGATCATGCATAATCTGGTGGAACAGTTCGATCACCTGCCGCATATTCTTATGGCTACGATCGAAGAACTGGATGCGGTGGACGGAATTGGGGAAGTCAGGGCCCGTGCGATCAAGGATGGGCTTAAGCGGATTCAAGAACAGATGTTCATTGACAGACAAATCTAAATCCCATACAATGTTAGAATGCGGACAGGTGCTGGTTGCAATTGACAATTACTTTCCGCTTCTGAAAATGCTTTTGGGGTATAGTAAAGATGAGGTGGAGCATAATGTTTACGAAATCGATACCGAGTCTTTTCACAGTGGCGAACTTATTTTTGGGTATCGTCGCCATCATTCTCGTTTTCCCGGAAAATGCGAAGCCCGAAATAGCGGCCATGATGGTGATCATTGCCATGCTGATGGACGGCGTAGACGGCCGGGTAGCCCGCGCGCTGAATGCGCAAAGCGAATTTGGGAAAGAGCTTGATTCACTATCTGATGTCATTTCGTTCGGCGTAGCGCCGGCTTTTATTATGTATAGCGTTGCATTCCAGCAATTAAATCCGGCACCGGCTTGGATTATTACGGCGCTGTTTCCGATATGCGGCGCGCTCCGTCTAGCCCGGTTCAACGTGGTGTCGGGCATGCCCGGATATTTTATCGGCCTGCCGATCCCGGCGGCCGGCGGCGTACTCGCTACGCTTGCCCTGTTCCATAAGGAAATTCCAATCTCCGTGCTGCTTACAAGCACGCTTGTGCTATCGCTGCTTATGGTTAGTACCATTAAATATCCCAACTTCAAAAAAATCGGAATTCCGAAGAATGCGATCTGGGTCGTACCGATCATCGTTGTCATTTCCGTCGTGCTCGGCATTGTATTCCCGAATCACTTATCCAAAATTCTGTTCATTCCGCTCGTTCTATACGCGCTGTATGGCTTAAAAAAAAACGTTGAACGCCGTCTCCCCGGCAGGAAGAAGCGGAAGCGGCGTAAAGAGCTTCAAGAAGAAGGCGTCCATTCGGAGCATAGCGCTTAGCGCATGAAGGATGCCAAAACAAAGAACCGCCTTACTCATCACTTGGATGGGTAAGGCGGTTTTTTTATTGGGATATGGAATGGTTCCGGTATGCGAATCTCTACGTAAGGTTGAATAAACCGAGCGTCGAGCATTTGCCCGATTCTTGAGCGACGACATCGTTCAATTGAATATCGAGTAAATTGCACATCGCGGAAATATAGAACAAATTGCGGCCGAGCTCATTCTTAATGGCATCCCGGCAATGCTCGCATAATTCGCCGTTAATGTGATGGTGAAGTTTCGTCTTGGCCTGCTCCAGGTTAGCGTCGTCCGGATATTCCTGCTTGCGCGCATTCAGTTCAATACATCCGCATTCCGTTACGGACTTGGCAACGGCACGGTTAACGGACGCGCCGGACTGGCTGTATTTCGATAAAACATCCAGCAAGCTGCGGTGTCTTAGCAGCAGTTCCGATACTTGCTGCTGAAATTGCTCCAGTGTCGGGGTGCTCATCAATTCCACCTCATTTCAGGATTAGCAGTGCTACCTTCTATTATAAGCGCCCTTGCCGGCCATTACAAAATACTTTTCTGATGCATTCCTCATGAAAATTGGTTTCCCCTACGGTTAACTGTGACGAGATTGGCACATAATTGTAATGGAGGTGGATTTATGTGATGAAACGAATCATTCAAACCGTCGGATTATTGTTTGGAGCCACGGCGGGCGCACAGTTGTACGACTGGATGAACGTCGGTGCGCTCTGGACGGATTCGACTTACAGAACGTTGCAGCTATCAAGCGGATATTACATGAATGTTGGTATTGGTGCGCTATCCGGCGTGGTGCTGGCTTCAGTGCTGGCGGGCCCCATTATGCGCGGACTGGAACAAGGAGCGCAGCGCGTATCGGCGCTTCCGACGAGTGAAATGCTGTCAGGTTTGGGGGGACTGCTCGGAGGCCTTGCGCTTTCGGCCCTGCTTTATCCGGCTGTATCGGGCTTGACCGGTGCGGGTCTTTTTATACCGGTATGCATGACGCTATTTTTCGGGTATTTCGGACTTAGAATCGGGCTTAGCAAACGGGAAGAGCTTACAGAACAGTTCGCCAGCCTGATGCAGCAGCGGACAAGACCGGTTGCAGTGGAGGAAGGGAGCAGCTACGAGGAGCATAAGATTCTCGATACGAGCGTTATTATCGACGGACGGATCGCCGACATTTGCAAAACGGGGTTTATCGAAGGCACGCTGGTTATCCCTGAGTTCGTTCTGGAGGAGCTGCAGCATATCGCGGACTCGTCGGATCTGCTCAAGCGCAACCGCGGCCGGCGCGGACTGGATATTCTGAACAAGATCCAGAAAGAGCTCGACGTGAAGGTGCTTATTTACGAGGGAGACATGGAGGACGGCGAAGTCGACAGCAAGCTCGTTAAGCTGGCCAAGGTGCTCAAGGGAAAAGTGGTTACGAATGATTTCAACCTGAATAAGGTTTGTGAGCTGCAGGGCGTCTCGGTGCTGAACATTAATGATCTGGCCAATGCCGTAAAGCCGGTCGTGCTCCCGGGTGAAGAAATCGTCGTACAGGTGATCAAGGACGGCAAGGAGCATGGGCAAGGCGTTGCTTACTTGGACGATGGCACGATGATCGTCGTTGAAGGCGGCCGGGATTATATCGGCACGACCATGGAAGTGCTCGTAACGAGCGTTCTGCAAACTTCTGCGGGACGAATGATTTTTGCCAAGCCGAAGCTGTTGGAAAAAGCGCTGTAACACGGTATGATAGTAATCGTGTGATATCTCCTGGCGGGATGTCGAGTTTACGGCGAGGCGGTTGAAGGGCAATGGCAGGGATGAAGGCTGAATGGGGCGTCGTCGTCGTGGCGGCTGGGCGCGGAACGCGAATGGGCAGTGCAGAGAGCAAACAATACTTGCTGCTTCGGGACAAGCCCATCGTGGTTCACACGCTTGAGCGCTTTGAGTCGATGGACGAGGTCGCCGAAATCGTGGTTGTTGTCGGTGCGCATGATGTCGAGCGCGTCGACGCGCTTGTGAACGAATACGGACTAAGCAAGGTTAAGGCGGTCGTATCCGGCGGCAGCGAAAGGCAGCATTCCGTAAGCCGGGGCCTTCTGGCGATGAATAGCGAATGGGTGATGGTCCATGACGGCGTTCGTCCGCTCGTAACGGGCGATGCGGTGCGCGCTTGCATGACGGAAGCGAAGCGTTCGCAAGCCGCGGTATTGGCGGTGCCTGTGAAAGATACGATCAAACAAGTAGATGAGAACGGCGTCATCGTGGCAACACCGGACCGGCGAAGCTTGTGGGCGATACAAACGCCGCAGGCTTTTCGTCGTTCCCTGCTGCTTGAGGCGCATGAACGGGCCGAGGCGGAAGGCTTCCTGGGGACGGATGACGCCGTCGTCGTCGAACGCTTCGGCGGCGTGCCGGTGACCGTCGCGGAGGGCGAGTATACGAATATAAAAATTACAACGCCGGATGATCTGCCTTATGCGGAATTTTTACTTGCACAGCGGGAGGAGTAATCCGGGTTGCGCTTTAATCTCACTTGCGTAGAGGTGACGACAGACGGGTAATCATGAAGGGAGAGTGCGAGAATGATTCGCGTAGGACAAGGATTTGATGTGCACCAGTTAGTAGAAGGACGGCCATGTATTATCGGCGGGGTCACGATCCCGTATGAGAAAGGGCTGCTCGGACACTCCGATGCGGACGTCCTGCTTCATGCGGTGACCGATGCGATATTGGGGGCGCTGGGACTTGGGGATATCGGCAAGCATTTTCCCGATACGGACCCTCAGCATAAGGATGCGGACAGCTTGAAGCTGCTTCTTCAAGTATGGGAGTTGGCCAAGGAGCGGGGCTACAAGCTCGGCAACATCGATTCGACCATTATCGCGCAGCGTCCGAAGATGGCTCCGTATATTCCGCAGATGGCGGAAGTAATTGCGCGTGCGCTGGAGGCGGATGAGCTGTCCCAGGTGAATGTAAAAGCGACGACGACGGAGCAGCTCGGATTTACCGGCCGGGGCGAAGGAATTGCGGCACAATCGGTTGTCTGTCTCGTAAAAGCTGTGCTATGATCGTTGGATAAATGAAGGAACACAGAGGAGCTTGAGGAATATGTCAGATCAAATTCGGGTCCGGTATGCCCCTTCCCCAACGGGTCATCTACATATCGGCAATGCAAGGACGGCGTTATTCAATTATTTGTTTGCCCGCAGCCGCGGCGGCAAATTTATTATACGGATTGAAGATACCGATGTGAAGCGGAACATCGCAGGCGGCGAAGAAAGCCAGCTTACTTACTTGAAATGGCTGGGCATCGATTGGGATGAAAGTGTCGATATCGGCGGGGGATACGGTCCATACCGCCAAATGGAGCGGCTTGATCTGTACCGCAGCTATTGGCAGGATCTGCTCGACCGCGGACTGGCCTATAAGTGCTATTGTACGGAGCAGGAGCTCGAGCAGGAGCGGGAGGAGCAAACGGCGCGCGGCGAGATGCCGCAGTATTCCGGTAAGCACCGCAATCTGACGATCGAACAGCAGCAAGCGTTCGAGGCCGAAGGACGCATACCGAGCATACGCTTCCGCGTTCCGGACGGTAAGACCTATACGTTCAATGATATGGTGAAAGGGTCGATCAGCTTCGAGTCCGAAGGCTTCGGCGACTTTGTCATCGTGAAGAAGGACGGCATTCCAACATATAATTTTGCCGTGGCGGTAGACGATCATTTGATGGCGATCAGCCACGTGCTGCGCGGCGAGGATCATATTTCGAACACGCCTCGCCAGCTTATGATCTATGAAGCGTTCGGATGGGAGCCGCCTCAGTTCGGCCATATGACGCTGATCGTGAATGAGAACCGCAAGAAGCTCAGCAAACGGGACGAATCGATCATTCAATTTATCGAACAATACGATGCGCTAGGGTACTTGCCTGAGGCGATGTTTAATTTCATTACGCTGCTCGGCTGGTCGCCTGAGGGCGAACAGGAAATCTTCACGCGCGAAGAGCTGATTCAAGTATTCGATCCGGGACGCTTGAGCAAGAGCCCGGCCGTCTTCGATGCGAGCAAGCTAAGTTGGATGAACAACGAGTATATGAAGAAGCTGGAGCTGCCGCGCTTGCTCGATCTTTGTTTGCCGCATCTGCAGAAGGCCGGCCGGCTGCCTGAGGAGTTGGATGAGAGCGGCCGTGCATGGGCAGGCGCACTCGCAGCGTTGTACCAGGACAAGCTGCGCGCTGCCTCGGACATCGTGCCGTTGACGGAGCTCTTCTTCCAAGCTGAAGTAACCGAGGTGGAGGAGGAAGCGAAGCTTGTGCTTGCGGAGGAGCAGGTACCGGCTGTTCTCGGCGCCTTCGCGGATCTTGTGAAAGCGATGGAGAGCTTCGAGGTTGAAGGCATCAAGTCGGCAGTCAAGGCCGTTCAACAGGCTACGGGCTGCAAAGGGAAACAGCTGTTCATGCCCATTCGGGCGGCTCTGACCGGGCAAACGCACGGTCCGGATCTTAACCAGACGATCGCGCTTCTGGGCAAGGAGAAAGTTCTTGAGCGTCTGCAGGCGTTAATAGGCTAAAGGTAACGACGGCAGCCGATTCGCAAGACTGTTAACGCCTGCGCGGCGAATCTGCGTGTTATTGCGTAATCTTGGGCTTCTGAGGCACTTGTCAGTAATGCGGGCGTCCGCTATACTTGATGTACGTTACATGAATCGGTCTAAAGGCTTAGAACAGGAACGTTCATTTCAACACGGGAATTGACAGAGAGGGCGACCTTTCGAAGCGGAGCCGCTGCAAACCACGCATGAGGGAGTTGCTGCGATTTCGTATTCGGATGGGTGGGAGTCGCCTATTCCTTGAGATGCAACATTGCGCCTGGGAGCCGCGCTTTCCGATCCGACCGAGCAGCAGTATCTATCCCGGCGGGATAGAGGATATGCTGCAAAGGGCGGGGTAGGGGGTGCCGATCGTCCGCGTTAAGGACACGTTGAGAAGGGCGGATGCCAGGCATTCGATTCCCGAACAAGCAGAGTGGAACCGCGTACCAACGCCTCTGCAGCCATAGGGCTGTAGAGGCGTTTTTTTTTTATAAATTGAAGCAGTATCGGCTGTCGCGGTTATTGCTTATATCTGGCCTCCACTCCACAGAACAGTGTCTGCCGTTTCTTCTTGATTCGAATGCTATCTTGAATTGTTCACCGCCAATCAGCCGATGCTGAACCTATTGGCAGTCCCAACGTTGGAAGGAGTCTTGACCATGTTTGGCCATATGAAGTCCGATATCGAGACCGTGTTCGACAATGATCCCGCGGCCAGAAGCAAATTTGAAGTTGTATTTACTTACTCGGGTCTTCATGCGATCTGGGCTCATCGCGTCGCACATGGGTTCTACAAGCGGCGATGGTTCACGGTCGCACGAGTGATCTCCCAGATCAGCCGGTTTTTCACGGGCATTGAAATTCATCCCGGCGCCAGGATCGGCCAGCGGCTGTTCATCGATCACGGGATGGGGGTCGTCATCGGCGAAACATGCGAAATCGGCAATAATGTTGTCATTTATCAAGGGGTAACGCTGGGCGGAACGGGTAAAGAAAAGGGTAAGCGCCATCCGACGATCGGCGATAATGTGGTCATCGGCTCAGGCTCCAAGGTGCTTGGATCCTTCACGGTGGGGGATAATGTAAATATTGGCTCGAACGCGGTTGTCCTTCGCGAAGTGCCTTCGAACAGCACGGTTGTCGGCAACCCCGGACGGGTGGTCAAACGGAACGGCGAGCGCGTGAACGACCGGCTGGACCATACGCAGCTGCCTGACCCCGTTATCGACCTGCTGCGGGATATGCAGCAGCAGCTCGACGATCTGAAGAAGGAATTGAAAAGAGAACGTAACAAAGAACCTATTGCTGGGGGAGAACCGAGAATATGACCTTGCACATTTATAATACGATGTCCCGGGAGAAGGAAGCGTTTGTCCCGCTTGAGCCGGGGAAAGTCAAGATGTATGTCTGCGGACCGACGGTTTACGACTATATTCATATCGGGAATGCGCGGCCGGTCATCTTCTTCGATGTCGTTCGCCGTTATCTGGAATCGACAGGCTACGACGTGAATTATATTGTCAATTTCACGGATGTCGACGATAAGCTGATTCGCAAGGCGGAGCAGCTCGGTACGACCGTCCCTGAGGTTGCGGATCGATTCATTACGGCGTTTAACGAGAATATCGAAGGGCTTGGCGTGCGTAAGGCGACATTGAATCCGCGGGTAACCGACCATATACCGGAGATTATTGCGTTTATCGAAGCGCTGGTGGCGAAGGATTATGCCTACGCCAGCGGCGGCGACGTCTACTTCCGTACCAACAAGTTCGAAGATTACGGCAAGCTGTCCCATCAGAACATGGATGAGCTGCAGCTTGGGATCCGGATTGAAGTGGATGAACGCAAGGAGAATGGCCAGGATTTCGTCCTATGGAAGGCGGCGAAGCCAGGCGAGATTTATTGGGATAGCCCATGGGGAGCGGGACGCCCGGGCTGGCATATCGAGTGCTCGGCAATGGCGCGCAAATATTTGGGCAATACGCTGGATATCCATGGCGGGGGCCATGACCTTCAATTTCCGCATCATGAGTGCGAAGTGGCGCAATCCGAATCGCTGAGCGGCGAGCCGCTTGCGCGTTATTGGATGCATAATGGGTATATTCATATTAACAATGAAAAAATGTCCAAATCGCTCGGCAATGGAATTACCGTTAACGAGCTGTTGAAACGCGCAAAGCCGGCTGCAATCCGCTATTTCATGCTGTCGTCGCATTATCGCAGTCCTCTGAATTTCAATGAAGATACCATTGCGCAGTCGGAAAGCAGCGTAATGCGAATGGCGAACTGCCTGGGCAATCTGAAGCATCGCCTATCATCGGCCGGTAACGCGGCTGACGAGGACTTACAGGCTATGCAGAAGCGTATGGACGAAATCAAGGCGCAATTCAATGCCAAGATGGATGACGACTTCAATACGCCGGATGCGATTACCGCGCTATTCGAGCTGATTAGCGAAGCGAATCAATATTTGCAGAAGCCCGTCGTTACGAAGCAGGGGCTTCAAAGCTTTATCGATGCGCTGGAATCGATCGATGCCGTCCTTGGCCTGCTGCCGGTGCACGCGTCGCAAGAAGCGGGGCTGCCGGACGCGGAGATCGAGGCGCTCATTGTCGAGAGAGTTGAAGCGCGCAAAGCGAAAAATTGGGCGAGGGCGGATGAAATCCGGGATCTCCTCTCCGAGCAAGGAATCGTGCTTGAGGATACGCCTCAAGGGCTTCGTTGGAAACGCAAATGATGATAAAGCCAACCGATCAGACGAAGCAAATCAACGGTGGTGGAGAAACGATTCAAGGCGATATGGACGGATCTGTGGAAGAAATGGCTGCCGGCCTCTTGTTTCATGCGCCGGCAAAGCCGCCGAATTTATTAAATCCGGTCGTCCTTGCTTATATCGGCGATGCGGTATTCGAGCTGATGGTGAGACAGTATTTGGTCTCGCTGCCGAATCATAAATCCCACCATCTGCATAAAGAAGCGACGTTATTCGTATCCGCCAAAGCCCAGAAGAGCCTGCTCGATAAATGGCAGCCGCTGCTCTCTGAGGAAGAGGCGGATATCGTAAGGCGGGGGCGAAATACGAAGTCGGGGACCCCGCCGAAGAATGCCGATCCCGGGGATTATCGCCATGCTACGGCACTGGAATGCCTGGTCGGCTATTTGTACTATACGAAACAGAACGCGAGGCTGCGGCAATTAATGGCGGTTGCCTTCGAGAATCGGATCTAACCCAGGACATAGCGGCAGCAATGAGGAGGACAAGGGAATGACTGAGCGGGACGAGCAAGAATGGATTGCGGGCAAACACCCTGTCATGGAAGCACTTCGCTCCGGACGGGAAATCAACAAAATATGGATCGCCGAGCAGGCACAGAAAGGTCTGGTGCCCATCCTTGCGGAAGCCAAGAAAGCCGGCATTATCGTGCAGGTTGTCGATAAACGGAAGCTCGACCAGATGGTCGACGGCGGGGCGGCTCACCAGGGGATCGTGGCGCAAGCGGCGGCATACCGGTATTTTGAGGTGGACGAGCTGTTGGACCGGGCGCGTGAAAGCGGAGAAATGCCGTTCCTGATTCTGCTGGACGAAATCGAAGATCCGCATAACTTGGGGTCGATTCTTCGTACGGCCGAGTGTACGGGGGTGCACGGAGTGATCATTCCGAAGCGCAGGTCTGCTTCTCTGACGGCAACCGTATCGAAGACATCGGCTGGCGCGGTGGAATATGTGCCGGTGGCGCGCGTCACGAATTTGGCGCAGACGATAGACCGGCTGAAGGAAGAAGGCATCTGGATCGCGGGTGCCGATGTCGGAGCGAAGCAGGACGTCTATGAATCGTCGACCAACCTGGATATGCCGCTGGCGGTTGTGATCGGGAACGAGAGCAAGGGAATAGGCCGGCTTATTCGCGAGAAGTGCGATTTCTTGGTGAAGCTGCCTATGCACGGCCAATTGAATTCGCTCAATGCGTCTGTCGCGGCAGGCGTCTTAATGTACGAAGTGGTGCGGCAGCGGCGGAGTCGTTAAAGATGCGCCGTCGTGAAGACGCGCTGCTGGTAGACGGATACAACATGATCGGTGCTTGGCCAGAATTAGCGCGGCTAAAAGAGAAGAGTCTGGAGGAGGCGCGGGACAGGCTGCTTGAGATGTTGGCCGATTATCAAGGCTTCTCCGGCATGCAAATCGTCGTGGTCTTCGATGCTCACCAAGTGCCGGGAGTGGGGTCCAGCTTCAAACAGTACCGGGTCAGCGTCGTGTTTACGAAGGAGAAGGAGACGGCGGATGCCTGCATCGAACGGCTGGCGTCCGAAATGGCCATGAGGAGCCGCAATTTGTACGTGGCTACCTCCGACCAGGTCGAGCAGCGGGTAGCGTTCGGCAAGGGAGCGCTCCGGATATCAGCCCGCGAGCTGCTCATAGACATCGGCCAGAATCGGAAGGAAATCGAGAAGGTGCTGGAGCGTCCGAAGAACAAACGCAATGAGCTCGATAACAATTTGAGTTTGGATGTGAGAATGAAGCTGGAGCGGTGGCGAAGGGGCCAAAATTAAAGCGATATGACGCAAATGAGTTAGCTATTCTGACAAAATGGCGCATATTAATCCCTGCAGGCTTCCAATTTTTCTAGATTATAAGGAACATTCGACATGATCGTCGTTGACGATGGGAGGTTACATAATGTATACTGGGTCTATGTCTTTATGGACAGGAACCAGGGAGCGGTGCGCTCCGCCTCAAAATACAAAAGCGATTAAACGGCTGCACTCACTTGGTGTGATGGAGAACGTTTGCGCTCGGAAACACTTTAGAAGTGCACGCCTTTCGAGCCGGAGGGATTGTTCGTGAGCATCGACCTCAAAGAATGGAAAATGCTGGACTATGACTGCAGAACGGACGAAGACATAGTTGAAGCGGTTCGCGAGGGTGACGGCGAAGCGCTGGAGTATTTAATTAATAAGTATAAGAACTTTGTCCGTGCTAAAGCTCGTTCCTATTTCCTGATCGGGGCCGATCGCGAAGATATTGTGCAGGAAGGCATGATAGGCCTGTACAAGTCGATACGGGATTTTAAAGGAGACAAGCTTGCTTCGTTCAAAGCATTCGCTGAGCTGTGCATAACCCGTCAGATCATAACGGCCATCAAGACGGCGACGCGGCAGAAGCACATTCCCCTGAATTCATACGTATCTTTGGACAAGCCCATTTACGATGAGGATTCCGATCGCACCCTGTTGGACGTTATTTGCGGTACGCGGGTATCGGACCCCGAAGAATTGATTATTAATCAAGAAGAATTTGTCGGTCTGGAAGACAAGATGTCGGAGATATTGAGCGACTTGGAACGCAAGGTGCTCATGCTCTATTTGGACGGCCGTTCTTATCAAGAGATCGCTGTTGATCTGGATCGTCATGTGAAATCGATTGATAACGCACTGCAGCGGGTGAAGCGTAAGCTGGAACGTTATTTGGAAGTGCGCAATATAACCGGCTGACCGATATTGGGTTGCCGTCAAGTAAGGGAATGAAAGACTGAGAGCCTCGCAGATGCGGCTCTTTTTTTGTGAAGGTGCTTAGATGACGCGGGGTTTGTAATGGTAGAATTTGGTCGATACTGTTTGATGCCAAGATGGAGAACCTTGATTGTACAAGAAACGCCAGGGGTGGCGGGGGATTGCGGGAAGTGACGGGTACGCATTTGGAGGTAAGGCTGCAAAGCGTGACGGCTAGTTTTTCGTTGACACTGGACTATTGCGTGTGATAAAGTGTTTTGGTAGCCCTAAATAGGTTTTTTTTATTGTGGGTACTGAATCACGCTGCTTAAACATACAACGGTTCACGCTTTTTTTATTTGTTAGCCCGGGAGGTGTACGGCAATGCGGGTTATTATTACGTTGGCTTGCACGAATTGCAAACAAAGAAACTACGCAAGCAGCAAGAACAAACGCAATCACCCCGACCGCATCGAGATGAAGAAGTTTTGCAAGTTTTGTAACGAGCATACTCCTCATCGCGAGACGAGATAGGACTTGGAGGTGTGGACGTGGCATTTCTAGCTAAGGTGAAGCAAAGCTTCGGATCGACGTTTTCCTTTTTCTCCGAGAGCTTCGCGGAATTGAAGAAAGTCCGCTGGCCAAGCCGTAAAGAGTTGACAAGCTACACGCTCGTCGTTCTGTTCACGATCGTGCTTGTGACTGTTTACTTTTGGGTTCTTGACATCGGGATCTCCAGTTTGGTCGAACTGATCGTTTAAGAAGGGTCCAAGGGTGGCTTGTTATGGAAAAAAGATGGTACGTTGTGCATACTTACTCTGGCTATGAGAACAAGGTGAAAGCCAACCTCGAGAAGCGGGTTGAATCCATGGGCATGGAAGATAAGATCTTTCGCGTTCTCGTTCCGATGGAAGAAGAAGTGGTAAACAAAGACGGCAAGAAAAAAACCGTCATGCGTAAAGTTTACCCCGGCTACGTCCTGGTGGAGATGGTTCAAACCGATGATTCCTGGTATGTCGTTCGTAATACGCCAGGCGTGACTGGATTCGTAGGATCGACCGGATCCGGCTCGAAACCGACTGCGCTATTGCCCGATGAAGTGGAGCAAATCCTCAAGCATATGGGTATGGAGGAACCGAAGCCGAAGATCGAGTTCGATCTGAAAGAAACCGTCCGCGTAAAAGTAGGTCCATTCGCTAACTTTGTCGGCACGGTAGAAGAAATTCTGCTAGACAAGAGCAAACTGAAGGTACATGTTAATATGTTTGGCAGGGAAACCCCGCTTGAGCTGGATTATACTCAGGTGGAGAAGATATAAATCCGGTTTCCGGGCAGCCCCTCAGGGGTAGGTGGTCGGGATAGATCCGTCTATTTCTGATCATTGGATTACTACGGCAAGGAGGTGTGCAACATGGCAAAAAAGGTCATCAAGTTAGTTAAACTGCAAGTTCCTGCAGGCAAAGCGAATCCGGCTCCGCCGATCGGTCCTGCTCTGGGTCAAGCGGGTGTAAACATCATGGCGTTCTGTAAAGAGTTTAACGCTCGTACAGCCGACCAAGCCGGATTGATTATTCCGGTTGTGATCACCGTGTTTGAAGACCGTTCCTTCACGTTCGAAACAAAAACGCCACCGGCTGCTGTTCTCCTTCGCGTTGCTGCGAAGATTGACAAAGGGTCAGGCGAACCGAACAAGAAGAAGGTCGCTACTGTGAAACGTGACAAAGTTCGCGAAATCGCAGAAACCAAAATGCCTGACCTGAACGCTGCATCCGTGGAAGCGGCAATGCGTATGGTCGAAGGTACTGCTCGCAGCATGGGCGTTGTCATCGAAGACTAATCGGGCGGCAATCGTCACATGCTAGAGACACGCTAGAAGGCGTTGCTTTAACGGACGGAACGATTCGCGTTCCGTGCCGGTGGGAGGATCTCCGATAGGGGAATTTCCGTTAAAACCACATAAGGAGGAGACTATCAATGGCTAAACACGGCAAGAAGTATCAAGAAGCCGCGAAGCTGATCAACCCTGAAGCGACTTACGAAGCTGCAGAAGCGATCGAGCTCGTGAAGAAAGCCGCATCGGCGAAATTCGACGAAACAGTTGAAGCGGCTGTGCGTCTCGGCGTAGATCCGAAGAAGCAAGACCAAGCGGTGCGTGGGGTTGTCGTACTTCCGCACGGCACAGGCAAAACTCAACGCGTACTCGTTTTTGCAAAAGGCGAGAAAGCGAAAGAGGCAGAAGCAGCTGGCGCTGACTTTGTCGGCGATGCTGATGTGATCAACAAAATCCAACAAGGCTGGTTCGAGTTCGACGTTTGCGTCGCTACGCCGGACATGATGGCTGAAGTTGGTAAGCTCGGACGTATTCTCGGCGGTAAAGGTCTTATGCCGAACCCTAAAGCGGGTACCGTAACGTTCGACGTTTCCAAAGCGGTTAAAGAAATCAAGGCCGGTAAGATTGAGTACCGTCTTGACAGAGCAGGACAAATTCACGCGCCAATTGGTAAAGTATCCTTCACTGCCGAGCAGTTGAACGAAAACCTTCGTTCCCTGATCGAAGCGCTGAACCGTGCTAAACCAGCTGCTGCTAAAGGAATTTACCTGAAGAACATCGCCGTATCCTCCACGATGGGCCCAAGCGCTCGCGTGAACGCAGTTGTATTCCGCTAAGAGAGATACGATCGATTGACATTCGAATACGCATACCGTAGACAGTAGGTGCCATCAAGGCTTAATTTCCTACCGAGGTGTTATGATAAAGTGTTTGTGACGCTGCCTTCGGCAGACGAACAACGAACCATCATGGCCTTCGCTACATCCGCGAAGGCCTTTCTCATGCATCGCGGATGAAGGAATTCATTGCTTGAAACGGGATGTCGAGTAAATAACGGGAGGTGTACAAATTGGCAAACGCAAAGATTATTCAAGGCAAGCAAGAAGCCGTTGAAACAATCATTACAAAATTCCGCGAAAGCTCCTGCACGGTTGTTGCAGACTACCGTGGTTTGAACGTTGCGCAAGTGACGGAACTTCGTAAACAGCTGCGCGAAGCGGGAGTAGAGTTTCAAGTACTGAAAAACTCGCTCGTACGCCGTGCGACTGACAGTGCTGAACTGAAACAATTGCATGAAGTGCTGACAGGACCGACTGCAGTTGCATTCTGCAACACGGACGCAGTTGCTCCGGCTAAGATCCTCAACGATTATGCCAAGAAGAACGAAGCACTGAAACTTAAAGGCGGCGTTGTTGAAGGTAACGTTTATAATGCAAGTGAGATCAAAGCATTGGCTGAGCTGCCATCGCGCGATGGTTTGCTTTCCATGCTCCTCAGCGTCCTGCAAGCGCCTATGCGCAACTTCGCCCTTGCTGTTAAAGCAGTGGCTGAGCAGAAGGAAGCTTAAGACGTATTTTATCCGAAGCATAAACCGCTTCATGAACCAATTAAATCAAACAAATTTACTGGAGGTTTAACCATGAGCAAAGAGCAAATCTTGGAAGCCATCAAAGGCATGAACGTTCTTGAACTGAACGATCTCGTTAAAGCAATCGAAGAAGAATTCGGCGTAACAGCAGCAGCACCAGTTGCAGTAGCAGCTGGCGGCGCAGCAGTTGCTGAAGAGCAATCTGAATTCGACGTAATTCTGAACAGCGCTGGCGCTTCGAAAATCAACGTTATTAAAGTTGTTCGCGAAATCACAGGTCTTGGCCTGAAAGAAGCAAAAGACCTTGTTGACAACGCACCGAAGGCAATCAAAGAAAAAGTAAGCAAAGAAGATGCAGAAGGAATCAAAGCTAAACTTGAAGAAGCAGGCGCTTCCGTAGAAGTAAAGTAATTCTCTTCTGAGTATCATGCAACGAACCCCTTGAAGCGTCTGCTTCAAGGGGTTCGCTTTATTGAAATATGCGCCAAGATAAAGGCGGTAGTATCATTCGTAGCTGAAAACGTACGCCGTATAGTGCCTATAAGCTGTCAAATACGACGCGGGTTTATTGTTGCGAGATGGAGGATAAAACGATGGCGGATCATTATTATTCGAAATCACCGGTTGTCAAGTCGGATCGTCAAATTCACGAGACTGTGCTTCGAAGCATCAAGCTGCGGTTCATTACCGACAAAGGGGTTTTCTCAAAGTCCGGCGTTGATTACGGAAGCCGCGTATTGGTCGAAGCGCTCGAGCTTGCTCCGGGAGCGCAGGTTCTCGATGTAGGGTGCGGGTATGGCGCAATTGGGATTACGGCGGCCAAGATGAATCCTGCAGGTCATATCACGATGATCGATATTAATGAACGGGCTGTGCAGCTGGCGCAAGAAAATGCGGTGCTGAATGCGGTGACGAATATAACGGTACTGCAGAGCGATCTGTATGAACGGGTAAAGGATCAACGCTTTGATGTCATTGTAACGAACCCTCCGATTAGGGCCGGCAAAGCCGTCGTGCATCAAATTTTTGAAGAAGGCGCGGAATTACTGCGGCCAGGCGGCTATATGTGGATCGTCATTCAGAAGAAGCAAGGCGCTCCATCAGCGGAAGCGAAGCTGAGCACGTTGTTCGACCGGGTGGATGAAATGACGAAAGACAAGGGGTATCGTATCTTCCGCGCACAAAAGAAAGCTTAAGAAATCGAAAACGATTGGTTGACTTGACATTTCGAATATGATATCATTATAAAATGTCAGTATTAGAATGGGATCAATCTCTTTAGCCAACTAAAATGTCAAGCGTTATTTTTCGCGAATAAGAAATGCGGATTTGACGTATAATGTTTAGTTTTTGGGCAAAAGTACTTAATATGGGATTTTGGTCTATTGACGCGAAGCGACAGACAGAAACATGCTCTTTTTTCGAATCTTCGATAAGGGCTTTTCTTTATTGAATCAGACTTTGCATGCTCTACACTCGATCCGTTTACGTGCGCAAAGGCTTGCGGTTCCTTAACTGCAGGTGGTTTGCGCCTGCCGGAAAGCATGCATTGTTCATTTTTCTGTGAAGCAGACATGAGGGGTGAGGTTAAGTTGGCAGGACAACTTGTTCAGTATGGTCGGCGCACGCGCAGGAGCTATGCTCGTATCGAGGAGGTGCTCGAAGTTCCGAACCTGATTGAAATCCAACAAAAATCGTATGAGAAGTTTTTGGAGAAGGATTTGCTTGAGCTTTTCCAGGACATCTCGCCGATTCAGGATTTTACAGGTAATTTGATGCTCGAGTTTATCGACTACTCGCTTGGCGAGCCGAAATATTCGGTTGATGATTCGAAAGAGCGTGACGTAACTTATGCGGCACCGCTGCGGGTTAAGGTTCGGCTTATCAACAAAGAAACCGGCGAAGTGAAAGAGCAAGAAGTGTTCATGGGCGATTTTCCGCTGATGACCGAGACCGGCACCTTTATTATTAATGGTGCGGAACGGGTTATTGTCAGCCAATTGGTTCGCTCACCTAGCGTGTACTTCAGTACGAAAGTGGATAAGAACGGCAAGAAAAATTACACGGCTACGGTCATTCCGAACCGCGGCGCATGGTTGGAGCTTGAAACCGATGCGAAGGACATTATCTATGTCCGTATTGACCGCACGCGGAAGATACCTGTAACGGTTCTGCTTCGCGCACTCGGTTTTGGCACCGATGCGGAGATTCTGGACCTGCTTGGCCACGATGAATATATCCGCAACACGTTAGATAAGGACAACACCGATTCGACGGAGAAGGCGTTGATTGAGATCTACGAACGGCTGCGTCCGGGCGAGCCGCCGACGTTAGATAACGCGAAGAGCTTGCTGGTTGCCCGTTTCTTCGATCCAAAACGTTATGACCTGGCGAATGTCGGTCGATATAAAATAAACAAAAAGCTTCACATTAAGAACAGATTGTTCAATCAGAAATTGGCGGAAACGCTTGTTGATCCGGCAACCGGGGAAATTATTGCCGAAGCTGGGCAAATGATCGACCGCCGCCTGTTGGATGAAATTTTGCCGCATCTTGAGAAGAATGTCGGTTTCAAGACGTATCACGTTGCGAACGGCGTTCTTGATGCCGATAGTATTCCACTTCAGGCAATCAGTGTATTCTCGCCGACAGAAGATGGAAAAGTAATCAAGGTGATTGCGAACGGCGTGATTGATAAAGGCGTGAAGCATATTACGCCGGCTGACATCATTTCGTCGATCAATTACTTCATCGACTTGCTGCATGGTGTCGGAAGCACGGACGACATCGACCACTTGGGCAACCGCCGTCTGCGTTCCGTAGGCGAGCTGCTGCAGAATCAGTTCCGCATCGGTTTGTCCCGTATGGAGCGCGTCGTGCGCGAGCGGATGTCGATTCAGGATGCGAATGCCATTACACCGCAGGCGTTGATCAACATTCGTCCGGTTATCGCATCGATTAAAGAGTTCTTCGGTTCCTCGCAGCTCTCGCAGTTTATGGACCAAACGAATCCGTTGGCTGAATTGACGCATAAACGCCGTTTATCCGCTCTCGGACCCGGCGGTTTGACGCGGGAGCGCGCAGGCTTCGAAGTTCGTGACGTTCACCACTCTCACTATGGCCGTATGTGTCCGATTGAGACGCCGGAGGGTCCGAACATTGGTCTGATCAACTCGTTGTCGACCTTTGCGCGAATTAACGAATATGGCTTCATCGAAGCGCCATATCGTTGGGTTGATCCGAAGACCGGAATCGTAAGTGAGCAGATTGCTTATCTGACGGCAGATGAAGAGGATAACTACGTTATTGCGCAAGCGAACGTGGAACTGACCGAGGAAGGCAAATTTGCCGAGGATGCCGTAATCGTCCGTTACAACAAACAGGCGGATAACATCCTGACCATGCCTAGCGACCGCGTCGACTATATGGACGTATCGCCGAAGCAGGTCGTATCGGTTGCGACGGCGCTCATTCCGTTCCTCGAGAACGATGACTCCAACCGCGCGCTGATGGGATCGAACATGCAGCGGCAGGCGGTTCCTCTTCTTATACCGAAGGCTCCGCTTGTCGGCACCGGGATGGAGCATAAGTCAGCGAAAGATTCTGGCGTATGTATCGTCGCTAAATATGATGGTGTGATTGAACGCGTATCCGCTAATGAAATTTGGCTGCGTCGTATAGAGATTATAGACGGAAAGCCGGTTACCGGCGATCTGATCAAGCAAAAGCTTCATAAGTTTATGCGTTCCAACCAAGGTACGTGCATCAACCAACGGCCGCTTTGCCGTAAAGGGGATGTAGTCAAGAAGGGCGATATTCTCGCGGACGGTCCTTCCACCGAGATGGGCGAATTAGCCCTTGGCCGCAACGTCGTCGTTGCGTTCATGACGTGGGAAGGCTACAACTACGAGGATGCTATTCTGCTAAGCGAGAAGCTCGTCAAAGAAGATGTGTACACTTCCATTCACATCGAGGAATACGAGTCCGAAGCCCGGGATACGAAGCTCGGTCCCGAAGAAATTACACGCGATATCCCGAACGTCGGGGAAGAAGCGCTCCGCAATCTAGACGAGCGCGGCATTATCCGCGTAGGCGCTGAAATTGGCGCCGGAGATATTCTGGTCGGTAAAGTAACGCCTAAGGGCGTGACGGAGCTGACGGCTGAAGAACGCTTGCTGCACGCCATCTTCGGCGAGAAAGCGCGCGAAGTACGGGATACCTCGTTGCGGGTGCCTCACGGTACGGATGGCATCGTCGTGGATGTGAAGGTGTTCACACGCGAGAACGGCGATGAATTGCCTCCTGGCGTTAACCAGCTCGTACGTGCTTACATTGCTCAGAAACGTAAGATTTCCGAAGGCGACAAAATGGCGGGACGTCACGGTAACAAAGGGGTTATCGCCAGAATTTTGCCGGAAGAGGATATGCCGTTCCTGCCGGATGGCACGCCTGTTGAAGTTGTCCTAAACCCATTGGGCGTACCGTCGCGTATGAACATCGGTCAGGTTCTCGAGGTTCACTTGGGTATGGCGTGTAAGCATCTGGGTATCCACTCATCAACGCCTGTATTCGACGGCGCTCGTGAGTACGACGTATTTGATACGATGGAAGAAGCCGGTATGCAGCGTAACGGTAAGACCGTCCTGTACGACGGCCGGACCGGTGAAGAGTTTGAGCGCGAAGTTACCGTAGGCGTCATGTACATGATCAAACTGGCGCATATGGTCGACGACAAAATCCATGCCCGTTCCACAGGTCCTTACTCGCTTGTTACCCAGCAGCCGCTGGGCGGTAAAGCGCAGTTCGGCGGACAGCGCTTCGGGGAGATGGAAGTTTGGGCTCTGGAGGCATATGGCGCAGCCTATACGCTCCAAGAAATTCTTACCGTTAAATCCGATGACGTCGTCGGCCGCGTGAAGACGTACGAGTCGATCGTCAAGGGCGAGAACGTGCCGGAGCCGGGCGTTCCTGAGTCGTTCAAGGTTTTGATCAAGGAGCTTCAGAGCTTGGGTATGGACGTCAAGATCCTGACCGAGAACGAGGAAGAGATCGAAATGAAGGAAATGGACGACGAAGACGATGGTCAGAGCGATAAGCTGAATCTGAACCTTGAAGGATCAGAGGTTGGCGTCGAGTAACATACATGTACGGATGCAGCATAGCAGTTGATGTTTCGAATCAGGCTTGACACAAGTGAACCATAAGCGAAGGAGGGTTGCTCCTTGTTGGACGTGAACAACTTCGAGTACATGAAGATTGGATTAGCATCGCCAGATAAAATCCGTTCTTGGTCGCGCGGTGAGGTTAAGAAACCGGAAACGATCAACTACAGGACGCTAAAGCCTGAGAAGGAAGGATTATTCTGCGAAAAAATCTTCGGGCCGACGAAGGACTGGGAGTGCCATTGCGGCAAATATAAACGCGTACGTTACAAAGGCGTCGTTTGCGACCGCTGCGGCGTGGAAGTAACACGGGCGAAGGTTCGCCGCGAACGGATGGGGCATATCGAGCTTGCCGCGCCAGTATCGCATATCTGGTATTTCAAAGGAATTCCAAGCCGGATGGGGCTAGCACTCGATATGTCGCCCCGTTCGCTGGAAGAGATTATCTATTTTGCATCTTATGTCGTAACGGATCCAGGGGATACGCCGCTCGAGAAGAAGCAGCTATTGTCCGAGAAGGAATACCGCAGCTACCGCGAGAAGTACGGCTACGGTTTCCAAGCGGGGATGGGTGCGGAAGCCGTCAAGAAGCTTCTGCAGGACATCGACGTCGAGCGTGAGCTCGAAACGCTTAGAGAAGAGCTGAGAACCGCTCAAGGACAGCGTCGTAACCGTGCTATCAAGCGTTTGGAAGTTATCGAAGCGTTCCGTAATTCCGGCAACCTGCCGGGCTGGATGATTCTGGATGTCCTGCCGGTTATTCCGCCGGAGCTTCGTCCGATGGTCCAGCTGGACGGCGGACGCTTTGCAACCTCCGACTTGAACGATCTGTATCGTCGGGTCATTAACCGGAACAATCGTCTGAAGCGTCTGCTCGATCTGGGCGCTCCAGACATTATCGTGCAGAACGAGAAGCGGATGCTGCAAGAGGCCGTCGATGCTCTGATCGACAACGGCCGCCGCGGCCGTCCGGTAACGGGCCCGGGCAACCGTCCGCTCAAATCGCTTAGCCATATGCTGAAAGGGAAGCAAGGTCGCTTCCGTCAGAACCTGTTGGGTAAACGGGTTGACTACTCCGGCCGTTCCGTTATCGTCGTCGGTCCGAGCCTCAAGATGTATCAGTGCGGGCTGCCGAAAGAAATGGCGCTCGAGCTGTTCAAACCTTTCGTCATGAAAGAGCTCGTCAACAAGGGCTTGGCTCATAACATCAAGAGCGCGAAGCGCAAGGTCGAGCGCGTTAGCCCTGAAGTATGGGATGTCCTCGAAGAAGTCATCAAAGAGCATCCGGTACTGCTAAACCGCGCCCCTACGCTTCACCGTCTCGGTATTCAAGCGTTTGAACCGATTCTGGTTGAAGGGCGCGCTATCAAGCTTCATCCGCTTGTTTGTACCGCGTACAACGCGGATTTCGACGGCGACCAGATGGCTGTTCACGTTCCGCTGTCGGCTGAAGCGCAAGCAGAAGCGCGTCTGCTGATGCTCGCTTCCGGGAACATCTTGAACCCGAAAGACGGCAAGCCGGTCGTTACGCCTTCTCAGGATATGGTTCTGGGAAGCTACTATTTGACGATGGATAACAAAGAAGCGAAGGGCAGCGGCTCCGTATTCGCAAATATAAACGAAGCGATTTCTGCTTACCAACGCGGAATTGTATCCCTGCATGCTCGCGTATTTATTCCGGTCAAAGTGCTGAAGAAAGTCACCTTTACCGAGGAGCAGCAGCAATCGTTACTGTTGACGACAGTCGGCAAAATCATTTTCAATGAAATTTTCCCGGAAACGTTCCCTTATATCAATGAGCCGAGCAAAGCCAATCTGCTCTATGGAACGCCGTCCAAATACTTCGTCACGAAAAAGGGTGCGGATCTGCAAAGCTTTATGCAGGAAATCCCTATTGTTGGCGGTGTCGGTAAGGAATACCTGGGCTATATTATTGCAGAGGTTTTCCGTATCTACGAAACGACTCAAACGTCGATTACGCTCGACCGCATCAAGCAGCTCGGATTTACGTACTCGACACGTGCAGGCATTACGATTGCCGTCTCGGACGTTATCGTACCGCAGGAGAAGCAGGAAATTCTTAAAGAGTCTGAAGACAAAGTCAAGGTGGTCACCAACCAATATCGTCGTGGTCTTATCACCAACGAAGAACGGTATGACCGCGTCATTGATATTTGGGGCCAGACGAAAGATAAAATTACCGATGTCCTCATGAAATCGATGGATCGCTATAACTCCATCATGCTCATGGTGGATTCCAAGGCGCGGGGTAACAAATCGCAGATTACACAGCTTGGCGGTATGCGGGGGCTGATGGCCAACCCGTCCGGACGTATTATCGAGTTGCCGATCAAATCGAACTTCCGTGAAGGACTAACCGTTCTCGAGTACTTCATCTCGACGCACGGTGCCCGTAAAGGTCTTGCCGATACGGCGCTGCGTACAGCGGATTCCGGTTACCTGACACGGCGTCTGGTAGACGTAGCTCAAGACGTGATCGTTCGTGAGGACGATTGCGGTACGGATAAAGGCTTCATGGTCAGCAAAATCCAAGATGGCAAAGAGGTTATCGAGGATCTGTATGACCGTATCGAAGGCCGCTACTCGTTCGAGACGATCCGTCATCCGGAATCGGGCGAAGTTATCGTTCACCGCAGCGAGTTGATCGATTCGAGCAGGGCGGAAGCGATCATCGAAGCCGGAGTGGAGAAGCTACAAATCCGTTCCGTACTGAGCTGCCGCGCGAGACATGGCGTATGTAAAATTTGTTACGGACGTAACCTTGCTACCGGCAAGCATGTTGAGATCGGGGAAGCTGTCGGCATTATTGCCGCTCAATCGATCGGTGAGCCGGGAACACAGCTTACGATGCGTACATTCCATACCGGCGGTGTCGCCGGAGACGATATTACGCAAGGTTTGCCGCGTATTCAAGAGCTCTTCGAAGCGCGTAATCCGAAAGGTCAAGCGATCATTACCGAGCTTGACGGCGTAATTAAAGATATTCGCGAGGCGAAAGACCGCCGCGAAATTGAAGTTCAAGGCGAAGCGGAGAGCAAGGTGTATCCGGTTAGCTACGGCTCCAGAATTCGCGTCATTAAAGGTCAACATATTGAAGCAGGCGATGAGCTTACCGACGGATCGATCGATCCGAAGGATATGCTGCGCATCAAAGGGATCCGTGGCGTTCAGAACTATATTCTGCAAGAAGTTCAACGCGTTTACCGGAACCAGGGCGTTGAAATTAACGATAAGCACGTTGAAGTCATGATCAAGCAAATGCTTCGTAAAATCCGCATCGTGGACGCGGGAGATACGACTCTGCTCCCTGGAGCATTCGTGGATATTCATGAATACGAGGCAGCTAACCGTGAAGCGATCCTGTCAGGTCTTGAGCCTGCTGTTGCCAAACCGGTATTGCTGGGGATTACGAAAGCGTCGCTGGAAACAGACTCCTTCTTGTCGGCAGCTTCTTTCCAAGAGACGACTCGCGTCCTTACGGATGCAGCGATCAAAGGGAAAGTGGACCAATTGCTCGGCCTGAAAGAGAATGTTATTATCGGCAAGCTCATCCCGGCAGGAACAGGGATGAACCGTTACCGCAGTATTCGTCTAGCTGGCATGGAAGAAGAGTTGGAAACTATGCAGGAAGCTGAGACGGTACCGGTAGAATCATAAGTCATCGGAAATGGCATCTCATCCTAGGATAGAAGCCTGGAGCTAGTAGTGACGCGGCCCTCATTGAGGGCCGTTGTCCTGCTCTTCCGTATTAAACATCTGGTCTAAGTTATGATTTACAAATTCAGATATAAAACTTGCTTGACATGTTGTTGGGCGAAGTGCTACTATATCGAAGTGTGCCTATTGGCATGACCCCTGAGCTTGTACAAATCAGAACAGAAAGCACGTTAGCAGCAGCGTTCTTGACTTGGGAGGAAGGGATATCATGCACTTTATGATTGGTAGTAAACAGACGGCTAAGATGGTGGAGCAGAAGAAAGCCATTGAAGTCTACGTTGCACAAGATGCAGATCCGCGTATGAAGGACAATATTGTCCAGCTTTGCGAACAGGCGGGCGTACCGATCACCTGGATTGATACGATGAAGAACCTTGGGGAAACCTGCGGTATCGAAGTCGGAGCTGCCATGGCCGCGGTCATACCGGAAATCAAATAAAGAGCTGTCGTTTTTACCGGGGAAGAAGCGGTGAAAACATTCGTTTGTTTCTTTATGAACCGCCTGGATCTGTGGGCTTATAAACAGCCTCATGATGTAACAAGCGCTTTTCATTACAGGAAGGAGGTGGCAGTATGCCAACAATTAATCAGCTAGTACGCAAAGGCCGTGAAGCGAAAGTCGTTAAATCGAAATCGCCGGCATTGCAAAGAGGGTTCAACGCACTGAAACGCGAAGCAACTGACATTAGCGCTCCACAGAAGCGCGGTGTATGCACGCGTGTAGGTACGATGACGCCGAAGAAACCAAACTCCGCATTGCGTAAATACGCAAGGGTTCGTCTGACGAACAAAGTTGAGGTCACAGCCTACATTCCAGGTATCGGACACAACTTGCAGGAGCACAGTGTCGTCTTGATTCGTGGCGGCCGGGTTAAAGACCTTCCGGGTGTTCGTTACCATATCGTTCGCGGTGCGCTCGATACGGCTGGCGTAAACAACCGTAAGCAATCCCGTTCGAAATACGGTACGAAACGCGCTAAAGTTAAGAAATAAGACATAGCAGTCCTCAACTAGAGTATTGCCATGAACATCAAAGTGAATAATTGAGAAAGGGGGACACCCTCATGCCACGCAAAGGTCCAGTACCAAAACGCGATGTGCTGCCGGATCCGCTGTATAACAGCAAGCTTGTAACACGTTTGATTAACCGCATCATGATCGACGGTAAACGCGGCGTTGCCCAAACTATTTTGTACGATGCGTTCACGCTTATCAATGAACGTTCGGGCAAAGATCCAATGGAAGTGTTTGAAGCAGCCATCAAGAACATCATGCCTGTACTTGAGGTTAAAGCTCGCCGTGTAGGCGGTTCTAACTACCAAGTACCAATCGAAGTTAAGCCTGAGCGCCGTACGGCACTAGGTCTTCGTTGGCTCGTGAACTACTCGCGTAACCGCGGGGAGAAAACGATGGAAGAGCGTCTAGCAGCAGAAATTCTAGATGCATCCAACAACACAGGCGCTTCTGTTAAGAAACGCGAAGATACACACAAGATGGCGGAAGCTAACAAAGCATTCGCACACTACCGTTGGTAGGATTCGCATAGACGAAAGGAGACATAATCATGGCAAGAGAGTTCTCCTTGAAAAATACGCGTAATATCGGGATTATGGCGCATATTGACGCGGGTAAAACGACCACTACCGAACGGATTCTGTTCTATACAGGCCGTACCCACAAAATCGGCGAGGTGCACGAAGGTGCAGCTACGATGGACTGGATGGAGCAGGAGCAGGAGCGCGGCATTACGATTACGTCGGCCGCGACGACTGCACAGTGGAATGGTCACCGCATCAACATTATCGACACCCCGGGGCACGTTGACTTCACAGTAGAAGTTGAACGTTCCCTGCGTGTATTGGACGGGGCCGTTGGGGTTTTCAGTGCGAAAGAAGGCGTAGAGCCGCAATCCGAGACGGTATGGCGTCAAGCTGACCGTTACGGCGTTCCGCGGATCGCATACGTCAACAAGATGGACATCATCGGTGCAGACTACCTGAATGTTATTAAAGACATGCGCGAGCGTCTGCAAGCGAATGCCGTTGCAATCCAACTTCCGATCGGAGCCGAGAGCGACTTCGTAGGTATGATCGACATCGTTGAACGTGTCGCTTATAAGTACAAAGACGATCTGGGCAAAGCTCCGGAAAAAATCGAAATTCCTGACGAGTACAAAGATAAAGTTGAAGAGCTTCGTCTTGAACTCGTTGAGAAAGTCGCTGAGCTCGATGAAGAGCTCACGATGAAATACCTTGAAGGTGAAGAAATCACGATCCCTGAGCTGAAAGCAGCAATGCGTAAAGGCGTATGCGAAGTGAAAATCTTCCCGGTTGTCTGCGGATCTTCTTACCGCAACAAAGGTGTTCAGTCTATGCTTGACGCCGTTGTTGATTATCTGCCAGCTCCTATTGATGTTCCAGACATCAAAGGTACGCTGGAAGACGGAACAGAGGCCGTACGTAAATCTTCTGACGATGAGCCGTTCTCGGCACTTGCATTCAAAATCATGACAGATCCTTACGTTGGTAAGTTGACGTTCTTCCGCGTATACTCCGGTATTCTTAACTCCGGTTCGTACGTTGTGAACTCGACGAAAGGCAAACGTGAGCGTATCGGCCGGATTCTCCAGATGCATGCAAACAGCCGTCAAGAGATCACAGAAGTATATTCAGGCGATATTGCAGCAGCAGTCGGTCTGAAGGATACGACAACGGGCGACACCTTGTGCGATGAGAAAAACCCGGTTATTCTTGAATCGATGAACTTCCCTGAGCCGGTTATCCAGCTTGCGGTTGAGCCTAAAACAAAAGCCGACCAAGACAAGATGGGTATCGCTCTTCAGAAGCTGGCGGAGGAAGATCCAACTTTCCGTGCGCACACCGATGAAGAAACCGGTCAAACCATCATCGCAGGTATGGGTGAGCTTCACCTTGAGATTCTAGTAGACCGTATGCTTCGCGAATTCAAAGTCGAAACGAACGTTGGTAAACCGCAGGTTGCTTACCGTGAGACGTTCCGTACGGCTGCGAAGGTCGAAGGCAAGTTCGTTCGCCAATCCGGCGGTCGCGGACAATACGGACACTGTTGGATCGAGTTTGAACCGCAAGAGCCAGGCACTGGTTTCCTCTTTGAAAACAAAGTTGTCGGCGGATCGGTTCCACGTGAGTACATTGCTCCGGTTCAAGCAGGTATCGAAGAGTCGATGAAGAATGGTGTTCTTGCTGGCTTCCCTCTGGTTGACATCAAAGCAACAATCTTCGACGGTTCCTATCATGACGTTGACTCCAACGAGATGGCGTTCAAAATTGCTGGTTCTATGGCCCTTAAAGCGGCTAAAGATAAGTGTAACCCAGTATTGCTTGAGCCAATCATGAAAGTTGAAGTCAGCGTGCCTGAAGAGTACATGGGCGACGTAATGGGTATGCTGAGTTCCCGTCGCGGTCGCATCGAAGGTTCGGATTCGCGCCATGGTGCGCTTATTATCCGTGCTAAGGTGCCTCTGGCCGAGATGTTTGGTTACTCGACGACGTTGCGTTCCGGTACACAAGGCCGCGGTGTATTCTCCATGGAGCTTTCGCACTATGAAGAAGTACCGAAGTCGATTTCCGAGGACATCATTTCCAAATCTAAAGGTGCTTAATTAAGCATTCTTTCGATCGGAAATCTATTATAAGTTGTATATTGGGCGGATTTCGGCTACCTTTTAGAAGTGAGCCGCATCCGGCCGATCACATAAACATTTCTTTATATTAAGGAGGAAGAAGTTCAATGGCTAAGGCTAAATTTGAACGTAATAAACCGCACGTTAATATCGGTACAATCGGTCACGTTGACCATGGTAAAACAACGCTGACGGCTGCCATCACAACTGTTCTTTCCAAAAGATACGGTGGAGCAGCTATCGCATTCGACCAAATCGACAAAGCGCCAGAAGAGCGCGAGCGCGGTATCACGATCTCGACATCCCACGTAGAGTATGAGACGCCTAACCGTCACTATGCTCACGTTGACTGCCCAGGTCACGCCGACTACGTTAAAAACATGATTACGGGTGCAGCTCAAATGGACGGCGCTATCCTCGTCGTATCCGCAGCTGACGGCCCAATGCCACAAACGCGCGAGCACATCCTGCTCTCCCGCCAAGTAGGCGTTCCTTACATCGTCGTATTCCTGAACAAATGCGACATGGTTGAAGACGAAGAGTTGCTTGAACTGGTTGAAATGGAAGTTCGCGACCTTCTCAGCGAATATGAATTCCCAGGCGATGACACGCCAATCATCCGTGGTGCAGCTCGTGAAGCTCTTGCTAACCCAGATGGCGAGTGGGCTGACAAAGTTGTTGAATTGTTCGAGCAAATCGACACTTACATCCCAACTCCAGAGCGCGACGTTGCAAAACCGTTCCTTATGCCAGTTGAGGACGTGTTCACAATCACAGGCCGTGGTACAGTTGCGACTGGCCGTGTTGAGCGTGGCGTAGTTAAAGTATCGGACGAGATCGAAATTATCGGTCTTGTTGAAGAAAGCCGCAAATCTGTTGTTACGGGCGTTGAAATGTTCCGTAAGCTGCTTGACTCCGCTCAAGCTGGCGACAACATCGGCGCATTGCTTCGTGGTGTAGATCGTAAAGACATCGAGCGCGGACAAGTTCTTGCGAAGCCAGGTTCGGTTAAGCCTCACACGAACTTCACTGCTCAAATCTACGTTCTGACTAAAGAAGAAGGTGGCCGTCACAAGCCTTTCTTCACAGGCTACCGTCCACAGTTCTACTTCCGTACGACGGACGTTACGGGCATCATCAACCTGCCAGAAGGCACTGAGATGGTTATGCCAGGCGACAACATCACAGTAACGGTTGAACTGATCGCTCCAATCGCACTGGAAGATGGCACGCGCTTCTCTATCCGCGAAGGCGGACGTACAGTAGGCGCTGGCGCAGTTGCTTCCATCCAAAAATAATGAATTGCGGCTTTAGCCGCATTCAAAGCCCTCACCTTACGGTGGGGGCTTTCTTTATAACTCAAGAAGATACCGGAATCTTACTCGATATTTCTGTGGGATGAAAACAGTCCAATGCCAATGAAGGCGTCAGCGGATCTTCTTGCTAGGATACAATTTCTATTATTTGAGGTTTGCCCGGAATGTGTTTCTTCTATAATAATAGAAGGAACGCATTTGACCCGGTATGAAGGAGAAAGCTGATAAGGTGATAAAGACCTGTTAGCTGACAGCTTATTCGCGGCATTGATCATTAATCCGATTACATGAGCGGGTCCGTACATGGCTGTGGACGAAGATCTGCTTGGGAGCTGTGCGTCCTGACGTGAACAATCAAGATGTTTTTTGAAACAAGCCTAAATTACTTGTTGCATTCGCCTTCTGTTTTAGATATAATAGTGAACGTTGGTCTGTGACGTTGCGATGATGCGAGAGGTTGTCGACACACCCGGCTCCTTTGCCATGAGGGGCTGTGTCGGGTTTTCCCGCGGAGTATGTCCGATAAATAATTGGGCGTTAGAAGGAGGGACTTATATGGCAAAGCAAAAGATTCGTATACGCTTGAAAGCGTACGATCACAGAATTCTTGACCAGTCCGCAGAGAAAATTGTGGAAACTGCGAAACGATCCGGTGCAGGCGTGTCGGGACCGATTCCGCTTCCGACTGAAAAGCAAATCATCACCATTCTGCGCGCTGTACACAAGTACAAGGATTCTCGGGAGCAATTCGAAATGCGCACACACAAGCGCTTGATCGATATTGTGAACCCAACGCCGCAAACGGTAGATGCATTAATGCGACTCGATCTGCCATCCGGTGTAGATATCGAAATCAAACTGTAAGGCAAGCATAACGGAAACTGGAAAGGAAAAGAGGTGTCAACATGAAAGGTATCTTAGGAAAAAAACTAGGAATGACGCAAGTGTTCACGGCTGAAGGCAACGTGATCCCGGTTACGGTTATCGAAGCAGGCCCGAACGTCGTCCTTCAAAAGAAAGACCAAGAGAACGATGGCTACGAAGCTATTCAACTTGGTTTCTCCGATAAGAAAGAAAAGAACGCAACGAAGCCGGAAATCGGCCATGCGAAAAAAGCTGAAACAGCACCTAAGCGCTACGTTCGTGAGATTCGCGGTATCAACGCTGCTGAATTTGAGGTTGGCCAAGTAGTAAAAGCTGATCTGTTCGCAGCAGGCGAATTCGTTGACGTAACAGGTATTTCGAAGGGTAAAGGATTCCAAGGTAACATTAAACGTTGGAACCAAAGCCGCGGTCCAATGTCTCACGGTTCGCGCTACCATCGTGGTCCTGGCTCCATGGGCTCGATTCAAGCAAACCGCGTTCCAAAAGGCAAAAGACTTCCGGGTCACATGGGTAATGAGACGGTTACGATTCAAAACCTTGAAATCGTACGCGTCGATGCTGATCGCAACGTACTGCTCGTTAAAGGTGCGATCCCAGGTCCGAAAAACTCTTACGTTAAAGTGAGATTGACAGTTAAGAAATAATTGCTCTGAAGAAAGGAGGAACAAGCAATGCCGAAAGTAGCACTATTAAGCGTGAACGGTTCGCAAGTTGGCGAATTGGAATTGTCCGAGAACGTGTTTGGCATTCAGCCGAACGTTCATGTATTGCATAGCGCAGTACTGCTGCAGCAAGCTGCAGAGCGTCAAGGTACGCACAAGACTAAAGGTCGCTCTGAGGTTCGTGGCGGCGGCCGTAAGCCTTGGAAACAAAAAGGTACGGGTCGTGCTCGCCAAGGTAGCATCCGCTCCCCGCAATGGGTTGGCGGAGGTACGGTTTTTGGACCGGTACCACGCAGCTATGGCTTCAAGCTTCCTAAGAAAGTTCGCCGTCTGGCGATCAAATCCGCTCTCTCTTCCAAGGTAATCGATAATAACCTTATCGTACTTGACCAGTTGGCGTTGGCGGCACCGAAAACAAAAGAATTTGCAGCTATTTTGAACAACCTCAAAGTAGGAAGCAAAGCGCTTGTTGTTACGGCTAACTACGAAGATAACGTAGCTTTGTCCGCTCGCAACATCCCAGGAGTTAAGTTCGTCGCAGCTGATGGCATTAATGTTCTGGATGTCATGGTACATGACAAACTTATTATTACCAAGGATGCAGTAGAGAAAGTACAGGAGGTGCTTGCGTAATGAAGAACCCACGCGATCTTATCAAGCGCCCGATTATTACGGAACAAACGAGCGATTTCATGGCGAACAAGCGTTATGTGTTCGAAGTGGACATTCGCGCGAACAAAACCGAAATCAAAGACGCGATCCAACAGATCTTTAAAGTTAAAGTGACGAAAGTCAACACAATGCTTATGCCGGCTAAGCCAAAGCGCTATGGCCGCTATAACGGATATACAACCGAATGGAAAAAAGCGATCGTTCAACTGAGCGAGGACAGCAACGAGCTGGAATTTTTCGAGACGGTTTAATAACGGTTGAAGCTCTGACCGAGAACTACCGTTAGATAACGGTTAAGGAGGGAATCGAAGTGCCAATCAAGAAGTATAAACCGACTTCCCCGGCCCGCCGTGCAATGTCCGTCTCGACATTCGAGGAAATTACGACAAGCACACCGGAGAAATCGCTTCTGGCGCCGCTTTTCAAAAAAGCTGGCCGCAACAACCAAGGTAAAATTACGGTTCGCCATCATGGTGGCGGCCATAAACGTAAGTACCGGATTATCGACTTCAAACGGAACAAGGACGGCATCGTTGGTCAAGTAGCAACGATTGAGTATGATCCGAACCGTACGTCGAACATCGCGCTTATCAACTATGTGGATGGCGAAAAACGGTACATCATCGCACCAAAAGGCTTGAAAGTGGGCGACAAAATCGTATCCGGCGTTGGTTCCGACATCAAAATCGGCAACGCGATGCCTCTGGAGAACATTCCAGTCGGTACGGTTATCCACAACATTGAGATGAAGCCGGGCAAAGGCGGACAATTGGTTCGTGCTGCCGGTACGGAAGCTCAACTTCTAGGTAAAGAGGACGACTACGCAGTTATTCGCCTTTCTTCCGGCGAAGTTCGTCGCATCCTGAAGAAATGCCGTGCAACAATCGGTTCTGTAGGCAACGAAGATCACGAACTCGTGAAAATCGGTAAAGCCGGCCGTAACCGTTGGATGGGCAAGCGTCCTGAAGTTCGCGGCGTCGTCATGAACCCGAACGATCACCCACATGGTGGTGGTGAAGGCCGTGCGCCAATCGGTCGCAAATCGCCTATGTCTCCATGGGGCAAACCAACGCTTGGTTACAAAACGCGCAAGAAGAAAAAAGCATCGAGCCAATACATTGTTCGTCGTCGTACGAAGTAATAGGCGCATAGACGCCGCCGCGTGACGCCTGTCGCGCGATGTTTCGTGAAGGGAGGATCATCTATGGGTCGCAGTTTGAAGAAAGGTCCGTTTATTGACGGATACTTGCTGAAAAAAGTTGAGGATCTGAACGAGTCGAATAAAAAGGTTGTCGTTAAAACCTGGTCCCGCCGTTCGACTATTTTCCCACAATTCATCGGTCACACATTCGCGGTATATGATGGACGCAAGCATGTGCCGGTTTATGTAACGGAAGATATGGTTGGACACAAGCTTGGCGAATTCGCACCAACTCGCTCTTATAAAGGCCATGGTGACGATGACAAGAAAACGGGCCGTCGTTAATCGGCTATTTGATAAGTTCTCATGAACGAAAGGAGGTACATCCATGCAACAAGCAAAAGCGAGTGTTAATCACGTGCGCATTGCACCCCGCAAAGCCCAGCTCGTTGTGGACTTGATCCGCGGCAAGCAAGTAGGCGAAGCGATCGCGATCTTGCGCCATACGCCAAAGTCGGCATCTCCAATCGTAGAGAAATTGCTGAACTCGGCCATAGCGAATGCGGAGCATAACTACCAGCTGGACGTGAATAAGCTGGTTATCTCTCAGGTTTACGTAAACCAAGGTCCTACAATGAAACGTTTCCGTCCTCGTGCGATGGGTCGTGCTAGCCGGATCAACAAAAGAACCAGCCACATCACATTGGTGGTATCCGAAAAATAAGGAGGGAAAACGTGTGGGTCAAAAGGTAAATCCAGTCGGTCTTCGTATCGGTATTATCCGTGATTGGGAATCCAAATGGTACGCAGGCAAAGACTTTGGCGATCTGCTTATGGAAGACGTGAAAATCCGCGAGTACTTGAAAAACAAGTTGAAAGATGCGGCTGTTTCGCGTTTCGAAATCGAGCGTGCCGCTAATCGCGTGAACGTTACGATTTATACAGCTAAACCGGGGATGGTAATCGGTAAAGGCGGTTCCGAGGTTGAGAACCTGCGTACGGAACTCGCAAAAATCTCCAAAGGCAAAAAGATTCACATCAACATTTCCGAGATCAAAAATCCGGAATTGGACGCAATTCTTGTTGCGGAAAGCATTGCGCAACAACTTGAGCGCCGCGTATCGTTCCGTCGTGCGATGAAACAATCGATTCAACGGACAATTCGTTCAGGTGCTAAAGGGATCAAAACATCGGTCAGCGGACGTCTGGGCGGTGCGGAGATCGCACGTACGGAAGGCTACAGCGAAGGTACGGTTCCGCTTCATACGCTGCGCGCTGATATCGACTACGGCACAGCTGAAGCTCATACGACTTACGGCCGCATTGGCGTAAAAGTATGGATCTATCGCGGTGAAATCCTTCCGTCGAAGAAGAAAGCAGCAGCTCCCCAGGAAGGAGGCAACTAATCATGTTGGTACCAAAACGCGTCAAACACCGCAAACAACAACGCGGTAGCATGAGAGGTCGCGCTAAAGGCGGCACGGAAGTAGCCTTCGGCGAATACGGCTTGCAAGCAATGGAACCGGGTTGGATCACGAACCGCCAGATCGAATCTGCGCGTATCGCAATGACCCGTTATATCAAACGTGGCGGTAAAGTATGGATCAAAATCTTCCCTCACAAGCCAATTACTCAAAAGCCGCTTGAAGTGCGGATGGGTAGCGGTAAAGGTAACGTTGAGAAATGGGTTTCCGTTGTGAAGCCTGGCAAGATCATGTTTGAACTTGCTGGCGTTTCGGAAGAGACGGCACGTGAAGCAATGCGTCTTGCTGCTCACAAGCTCCCAATCAAAACGAAATTCGTGAAACGCGAAGAAGTGGGTGGTGAAGCAAATGAAAGCTAGTGAATTTCGCAACCTGACTTCAGCCGAAATCGAACAAAAAGTCGCCGGGTTTAAAGAAGAGTTGTTCAACCTTCGTTTTCAATTGGCTACCGGTCAATTGGATAACCCGACTCGAATCCGTGATGTGCGTAAAGAAATAGCTCGTGCCAAAACCGTTCTGCGTGAAAGAGAATTGGGAATAAGCGGCTAACACGGTATATCAGTTAACGATATCTTAGGGTTATCGTTGGAAGGAGGAAGAACATGAGCGATCGCAACGCCCGTAAAGTTGAAATCGGTAAAGTCGTTAGCGACAAAATGGATAAAACAATTGTTGTTGCTGTAGAAACCTACAAAAAACACAATTTGTACCATAAACGCATCAAGTACACCAAGAAATACAAGGCGCATGACGAGAACAATGAAGCGAAAATTGGCGATACCGTCAAAATCATGGAGACTCGTCCGCTTTCGAAGGACAAACGGTTCCGCCTGGTCGAAATCGTAGAAGTAGCAGTCGTATTGTAAAGGATGCTTTCCTTGAGCATTTTTCCGAAAGGAGGACGTTAAAATGATTCAACCATTTACGCGTTTAACTGTCGCTGACAACTCTGGCGCTAAAGAACTGATGTGCATTCGTGTACTCGGTGGTACGGGACGTCGTGTTGGCCATATTGGCGATTTGATCGTCTGCTCCGTTAAACAAGCAACACCAGGTGGCGTTGTCAAAAAAGGTGATGTTGTTAAAGCGGTAATCGTTCGTACGAAGCGTTCCGTACGCCGTAAAGACGGTTCCTACATCACATTCGACGAGAATGCAGCTGTTATTGTAAAAGAAGACAAGAGCCCGCGCGGCACACGTATTTTCGGACCAGTTGCTCGTGAACTTCGTGATCGCGACTTCATGAAAATCGTATCGCTCGCTCCAGAAGTTATCTAACGAACGTTGATTAAATAGCTCGCGCTTGGCGCAAGCATGCAGGAGGTGTAACTCATGCCACGGTTGAAAAAAGTGTTAGAATCCCATAACAACAAGCTGCACGTGAAGAAAGACGATAACGTGATCGTGATCAGCGGTAAAGATAAAGGCAAGAAAGGCCGTATCATTGCTGCTTATCCACGTGAGAACCGCGTGCTCGTCGAAGGCGTCAATATGGTGAAGAAGCATTCACGTCCTTCTCAAACGAATCCACAAGGTGGAATCATTGAACAGGAAGCGCCGATTCACGTATCGAACGTTATGCATATTGATCCGAAGAGCGGACAAGTAACTCGTATCGGATACAAAGTGCTCGATAACGGCAAAAAAGTCCGGATCGCTAAAAAATCCGGTGAAGTGATCGACTAATTCACCGTTCTAAGAAAGGAGGACCATGAAACATGGCAGCAAGAATGAAGGATCGTTTCCTGAATGATATTACACCTGCTTTGATGCAGAAGTTTAACTATACAACGGTCATGCAAGTGCCGAAGATTGAGAAGATTGTTATCAACATGGGCGTTGGCGAAGCAGTTGCGAACTCCAAAGTGCTTGATACGGCTGTTGAAGATCTTCGTCTGATTTCCGGCCAAAAACCGGTTGTTACTCGCGCTAAGAAATCGATCGCTGGTTTCAAGCTTCGTGAGAACATGCCGATCGGGGTTAAAGTAACGCTGCGCGGCGAGCGCATGTACTACTTCCTTGACAAACTGTTCAATGTTTCGCTTCCGCGTGTCCGCGACTTCCGCGGTGTATCGACGAAAGCATTCGACGGCCGCGGCAACTACACGCTTGGCCTGAAAGAGCAATTGATCTTCCCGGAGATCGAGTATGATAAAGTAGAAAAAGTTCGCGGTATGGACGTCGTCATCGTCACGACGGCAAAAACGGACGAAGAAGCTCGTGAGCTGCTGACCCAAATGGGCATGCCGTTTGCGAAGTAATCCACAGGAGGTGTAGAACCAAGTGGCAAAAACTTCGATGAAGATTAAGCAGCAACGCGATCCTAAATTCAAAGTGCGTGCTTACACGCGCTGCGAGCGTTGCGGCCGTCCACATTCCGTTTTGCAAAAGTTTAAAATTTGCCGGATTTGTTTCCGTGAGTTAGCATACAAAGGCCAGATTCCTGGCGTTAAAAAAGCAAGCTGGTAATCAGCCGAGTTCGGGAAGGAGGTTCACACAATGGTTATGTCTGATCCTATCGCAGATATGCTGACGCGTATTCGCAACGCGAATGTTGTGCGTCACGAGAAAGTGGAAATGCCTGCTTCGAAAGTCAAGAAGCAAATCGCTGAGATTTTGAAACGCGAGGGCTTTATCCGCGATGCCGAGTATATCGAAGATAACAAACAAGGGATTATCCGTATTTTCCTAAAATATGGCCCTAACCAAGAGCGTGTCATCACTGGTTTGAAGCGTATTAGCAAGCCAGGCCTGCGCGTTTACACGAAAAGCAATGAAGTCCCTCGCGTACTTGGCGGTTTGGGAATGGCGATCATCTCCACGTCCCAAGGGATTATGACCGATAAAGAAGCCCGTCAAGTTAAATCCGGCGGCGAAGTACTCTGCTACGTTTGGTAATAAACGTCACAACGATTGGAGGTGTAACAGATGTCTCGTATTGGCCGCAAACCGATCCAAGTGCCTGGTGGCGTAAACATTAACTTGGACAACAGCTTAATTACAGTTAAAGGACCAAAGGGCACGCTTAGCCGTGAACTTCACAAAGACATGAAAGTCGTTCTCGAAGAGAACTCGCTTACTGTCGAGCGTCCTTCCGATAATAAATTGCATCGTTCCCTGCACGGTACGACCCGCAGCTTGATTGCGAACATGGTGAATGGCGTAACCGAAGGTTTCTCCAAAAACCTTGAGCTCGTAGGCGTAGGTTACCGTGCAAGCAAGAGCGGTGAGAAAGTCGTCTTGAACGTTGGTTACTCGCATCCGGTTGAAATTACACCGGAATCGGGCATCGAGTTCGAACTTCCTTCCAACACGAAAATCATCGTAAAAGGAATCGACAAAGAACTCGTTGGCGCAACTGCTGCGAAAATCCGTTCCGTTCGTGAGCCTGAGCCGTACAAAGGCAAAGGGATCAAGTACGAAGGCGAGCGTATCATCCGCAAAGAAGGTAAAGCCGGTAAGAAGAAGTAAGCGTCCTTGCATGGCCGCTTAATCGGATAGCTTCATAAGGACCGAAAGAAAGGAGTGTCTTTCGAATGATTACTAAAGGCGATAAAAACAAAGCCCGTTTGAAACGTCACCTGCGCGTTCGTAAGAAAATTAACGGTACGACACAACGTCCGCGTTTGTCTGTATTCCGTTCTTCCAAACACATCTACGCACAGCTGATCGACGACGTTCAAGGCATTACGATCGCAGCCGCATCCACGCTTGACAAAGAAGTCAGCGATATCGGAAACGGCGGTAACGTTGAAGCAGCCCGCAAAATTGGCGAACTCATCGCTAACCGTGCGAAGGCGAAAGGCGTAGAGCAAGTCGTATTCGACCGTGGCGGTTACTTGTATCATGGCAGAATTCAAGCACTGGCAGACGCAGCCCGCGAAGCCGGACTTCAATTCTAATCGACATTACTTAATAAGGAGGTAAAACGACTTGCGTATAGATCCGAATGCGTTAGAACTGACTGAAAAAGTAGTTCAAATCAACCGCGTTTCTAAAGTTGTTAAAGGCGGACGCCGCTTTAGCTTTAGTGCGCTTGTAGTTGTTGGCGATGGCAAAGGCAACGTCGGCGCTGGAATCGGTAAAGCGGGAGAAGTTCCCGATGCAATCCGTAAAGGCATTGAAGATGCGAAGAAAAACCTGATCCATGTGCCGCTTGTGAAAACAACGATTCCGCACCAAGTGCTTGGACATTTCGGCGCAGGACGCGTACTGCTCAAACCGGCATCGGAAGGTACCGGAGTGATCGCTGGCGGCCCTGTTCGTGCTGTTCTTGAGCTGGCTGGTGTAGGCGACATTCTCACAAAATCGCTTGGTTCTTCCAACTCGATGAACATGGTCAATGCAACGTTAGAAGGCCTTTCCCGTCTGAAGCGTGCAGAAGACGTGGCCAAACTACGTGGAAAAACCGTTAAAGAGCTCTTGGGTTAAGGAGGGGAATAAGATGGCAAAATTGCAAATCACCCTCGTCCGCAGCCTGATCGGCCGTAACGAGAAGCAACGTGCAACGGTTAATACGCTTGGATTGCGTAAAATTAACCAATCGGTTGTCCATGAAGACAGCCCGGCCATTCGCGGCATGGTGAACCATGTTAGCCACTTGGTTAAAGTAGAAGAAGTATAAGCATAAATAGCCGAATTCGGCAGAAGCGATGCAAAAACTTCGTTTAGGCTTTCGAAGCAAGTTTTTGCTCGCACTGAAGTTTAAACAAGTCGTATCGCAAAAACTAAGCCTATGCTTCCGAAGCAGTTTTTGCTCGCTGACGAAGTGTAAGATTCGCAAAAACTTTAAGGAGGTGCAACGAACGATGAAATTGCATGAGCTCAAACCAGCGGCGGGTTCCCGTCCGGACGGATTCCGTAAAGGTCGTGGTATCGGTAGCGGAAACGGCAAGACAGCTGGCCGTGGTCACAAAGGGCAAAACGCTCGCTCCGGCGGAGGTGTCCGTCCAGGCTTTGAAGGCGGTCAAAACCCGTTGTACCGTCGTGTTCCTAAGCGCGGATTCAACAACCCATTCCGTAAAGAGTATGCGATTGTTAACATCGATGAGCTGAACAGCTTCGCGGCAGGTACGGAAGTAACGCCTGAACTGCTGATGGAGCAAGGGATCGTCAAAAACCCACAAAGCGGAATTAAAGTTCTGGGTAACGGCGAAATCACAGTACAGCTGACGGTGAAAGCAAGCAAGTTCTCTCAATCTGCGGTAGAGAAAATCCAGGCTGCCGGCGGTAAAACCGAGGTGATCTAATTGTTCAAGACCGTGTCCAACATATGGAAAGTGGAAGACCTCCGCAGACGGATTTTGTTCACCCTGTTCATCTTGCTTATTTACCGTATTGGATCCTTCATTCCGGTTCCAGGGGTCAATAAAGATGTATTCAAACAGGTTGACCAAAGCGGCGCAGACCTCTTCGGTCTGCTTAATACGTTCTCCGGTGGCGCGCTGTTCCAATTCTCGATCTTCGCAATTGGGATCATGCCGTACATCACGTCGTCCATTATTGTTCAACTGCTTTCCATGGACGTCATCCCGAAATTCTCCGAATGGGCGAAAGAAGGAGAGAACGGCAAACGTAAGCTTGCGCAAATTACGCGTTATGGCACCGTTGTGTTGGGTCTGATTCAAGGTTTCGGCACAGCGATCGGCTTTAACCGTCAATATTCGTATGATATGATTCCAGGAGCAACGTTCACGGATTATCTGATGATTGCGATAATCTTAACGGCAGGCACATCCTTCCTTATGTGGCTCGGTGAGCAAATAACGGAGAAAGGCATCGGCAACGGGATCTCGATTCTGATCTTTGCCGGTATCGTGGCTGCTATTCCAGGTCATATGCGTACGATATACACCGATCTATTCGCTGATGCCGGAGACCAGATGTTCCTCAACATCGTGAAGGTAGTCGTTATGGTCATAGCGATCATCGCGATTATCGTAGGTGTTATCTTCGTACAACAAGGTATTCGTAAAATTCCGGTACAGTACGCGAAGCGTGTTGTGGGCCGGAAGATGTACGGTGGTCAATCGACACACATCCCATTAAAAGTAAACGGAGCAGGTGTAATACCGGTCATTTTCGCCGTATCGCTCTTGATGTTCCCGATTACGATCGCTCAGTTCTGGTCCACTCATGAATGGGCGAAATGGGTTCAGAACCACATGTATTACGATAAGCCGCTCGGTATGGTGCTCTACATCATACTGATTATCGGGTTCACTTTCTTCTATACCTTCGTGCAAATCAATCCTGTGCAAATGGCCGATCAAATGAAAAAGAATGGCGGTTATATTCCTGGCATTCGTCCGGGTAAGCCGACTTCCTCTTACATCACTCGTGTCATGTCGCGGATTACGTTAAGCGGAGCGCTCTTCCTGGCGATCATTTCGATTCTACCTGTTGCCTTTGGTTCATTGGCAGGCTTGGATCGTTCGGTACAGCTTGGAGGAACCTCATTGCTGATCGTCGTCGGTGTTGCGCTTGATACGATGAAGCAAATCGAGAGCCAATTGATTAAGCGCCATTACAAAGGGTTTATCAATAAATAACGATAGGTTCAAAATCGGGCTTCCGCACTTCATCTTCTCGTGCTGGAACCCGTTTAGGGCCTATTGTGCTTAAAGCGAGGAACACGCTAATGAACATTTTATTCATGGGTCCTCCCGGCGCTGGGAAAGGCACGCAAGCCGAGCGTATTGTCGAGACATTCGGCATACCGCATATATCGACTGGCGATGCATTCCGCTTGGCAATGAAAGAAGGCACGCCGCTTGGGCAAAAGGCGAAAGAGTATGTTGACCAGGGGCTTCTCGTACCAGACGAGATCACAAACGGGATCGTTCGTGAGCGTCTGCTGCTGGAAGACTGCAACAAGGGCTTTCTGCTCGACGGTTTCCCACGGACGCTTCAACAAGCAGAAGCGCTTGATGGGATGCTTTCCGACATGGGACGCAGTATTGATCATGTCGTGAACTTGAAGGTTGACCGCGGTTTGCTGCTTGCGCGGCTGACCGGTCGTCGCATTTGCAAATCATGTGGAGCAACGTATCACGTTATGTTCAACGCTCCGAAGCAAGAGGGCGTATGTGATAAATGCGGCGGCGAGCTGTATCAACGGTCAGACGATACGGAAGCGAAAGTTGGAACTCGTCTCGACGAATACATTTCGAAGACGGCGCCGCTGCTTGAGTACTACTCGAGCAAGGAGCTGCTCCGTGAAGTGGACGGCGAGAAGGAAATCGACGTCGTAACGGCAGAGATCGTATCCTGTTTGCGAGGTTCTGCAGAATGATTATATGCAAATCCGAAGCGGAATTGCGATATATGAGGGAAGCTGGCAGGATCGTAGCCGAGACTCATCGTTTGCTGAAGCAGGCGGTTCGTCCAGGCATTACGACCCGAGAGCTTGACGGCATTGCGGAGACCTTCATTCGAAGTCAAAAAGCCGTACCTTCTTTCAAAGGTTACAATCAATTTCCTGGCAGCATATGCGCTTCTGTAAACGAAGAGCTGGTGCACGGAATTCCGGGTTCGCGCAAGCTGAATAACGGTGATATCATCAGTATCGATATCGGCGCCCAATTCGAAGGCTTCCATGGCGATTCCGCCTGGACCTACGGAGTCGGGGAGATCAGTGAAGAAGCGCAGCGTCTGCTGGATGTGACCGAACAGTCACTCTATGCCGGACTTGCGTTAGTGAAACCGGATGTTCGGTTGTTTACGATCTCGCATGCAATTCAACAAGTGATCGAAGAAGCTAACTTCTCTGTCGTTCGCGAATATGTCGGTCATGGTATAGGTGCAGACCTTCATGAAGAACCGCAAATTCCGAACTACGGCATACCGGATCGCGGACCGCGTCTGAAACCGGGCATGGTACTCGCAATCGAACCGATGGTAATCATTGGGGAACGGTACGTTCGTACGCTGGAGGATAATTGGACGGTTGTTACACAGGACGGTACATGGTGTGCTCATTTTGAGCATACTGTAGCGGTAACTGCGGATGGCTATGAAATATTAACCCAAAGCGGAGAGCAGGCAGGTTGAGCGCATTGGAATTAATGCCTGAAATCGGCCGCATCGTCAAAGTGCTGCGAGGGAAGGACGAAGGAGACTATGCCATCATCATAGGCATTGTCGACGATCGTTTCGTACTCATTGCAGACGGTGACAAGCGGCGCTTCGATCAACCGAAGAAGAAGAACGCAGTGCATCTTCTGATGCAACCGGTCGTCAGTCATGAAGTGACGGACAGCATGCGGGAAACCGGCCGAGTAACCAACGCCAAGCTGCGTTTTGCGATTCAGAAGTATGTGCAAGCGAAAGGAGAATGACTGTGGCCAAAGAAGACGTCATTGAAGTCGAAGGTACGGTCGTCGAACCGCTGCCCAACGCTATGTTCAAGGTGGAGCTGGAAAACGGACATCAAATTCTCGCCCATGTATCGGGCAAGCTCAGAATGCACTTCATCCGTATTCTGACTGGAGATAAAGTCGTCATTCAGTTGTCGCCTTATGATCTGTCTAGAGGACGCATTACCTATCGGAAGTAGACTTTCTACACAGATGGTCTGCTGACGAAGAATTCGGGAGGTAATCACAATGAAGGTTAGACCTTCTGTAAAGCCGATTTGCGAGAAATGCAAAGTCATTCGTCGCAAAGGCAACGTTATGGTGATCTGTGAAAATCCGAAACACAAACAAAAACAAGGATAAGGAGGGATAACGTTACATGGCACGTATTGCTGGTGTAGACTTGCCGCGTGATAAACGCGTAGTTATCGCTTTGACGTACATTTTCGGAATCGGTAAAACGACTGCCGACAAAATCCTGAGCGCAACGGGTATCAGTGAACAAACCCGCGTTCGCGATTTGACGGAGGACGAAGTTAGCCGCTTGCGCGAAACGATCGACAAAACGGTAAAAGTTGAAGGCGACCTTCGTCGCGAGATTTCGCTTAACATTAAGCGTCTGATTGAGATCGGCTGCTATCGTGGCGTTCGCCACCGTCGTGGATTGCCTGTTCGCGGACAACGCACAAAAACAAATGCTCGTACGCGTAAAGGTCCTCGTCGGACTGTAGCGAACAAGAAGAAATAATAAGGGGGGATAACTAAAATGGCTAAACCGAAAAAAGTGGTTCGTACCAAACGTCGTGACCGCAAAAATATCGAGTCGGGCGTAGCGCACATCCGCTCTACGTTCAACAACACGATCGTCACGATTACCGACCCGCACGGCAATGCGATTTCCTGGGCGAGCTCAGGTAACCTCGGGTTCAAAGGTTCCCGCAAAAGCACGCCGTTCGCAGCACAAATGGCAGCAGAATCTGCAGCTAAAGCGGCTATGGAACACGGTATGAAAGCAGTTGAAGTGATGGTTAAAGGTCCAGGCGCAGGCCGTGAAGCGGCGATCCGCTCATTGCAGGCTGCCGGTCTTGAAGTTAACCTCATTAAGGACGTAACGCCTGTTCCGCATAACGGATGCCGTCCGCCGAAACGTCGTCGCGTGTAGTCATACACTTGTGGTATCAAATAACAACAACTTGTGAATAATGGTTGTGAAGGTTTGCCATACTACATGATTTGACTACATTGGCAATCATGGAAACGGAGCGACGTTTTGAAGGAGGGTACTATTAGTGATTGAGATCGAAAAGCCGAAAATCGAAACCGTAGAGCTGAACGAGGATGGCACTTACGGTCGTTTCGTAGTCGAACCGCTGGAACGCGGATACGGCACGACACTTGGAAATTCGCTTCGCCGAATTCTGTTGTCGTCGCTGCCGGGTGCAGCTGTCACCTCGGTTCAAATCGACGGTGTGCTGCACGAGTTTTCCACGGTTCCGGGAGTGATTGAGGACGTTACCGAAATCATTCTGAACCTGAAAAGTCTATCGCTCAAAATCCATTCCGACGAAGAGAAGGTATTGGAGATTGATGCGGAAGGCGATGGTAACGTAACGGCGGGCGATATTCGCGCGGACAGCGACGTCGAAATATTGAGCCCTGATCTTCATATCGCGACCCTGGCCTCCGGTGCGCGGCTCCATATGCGGGTATTTGCAAATCGCGGCCGCGGTTATGTTCAAGCGGATCGTAACAAGCGGGATGATCAACCGATTGGCGTTATACCGGTCGATTCGATCTATACCCCGATTACACGTGTGAACTACAGCGTCGAGAATACCCGTGTCGGTCAAGTGACCAACTACGACAAACTAACGCTTGAGGTTTGGACCGACGGCAGCATTCGCCCGGAAGAGGCAGTAAGTCTCGGAGCCAAAATTTTGACTGAGCATCTAGACCTGTTCGTCGGCTTGACCGATGAAGCGAAGGATGCCGAAATTATGGTGGAGAAAGAAGAAGACAAGAAAGAGAAAGTACTCGAGATGACGATCGAGGAACTGGATCTTTCCGTACGTTCGTACAATTGTCTGAAGCGTGCAGGCATCAATACCGTCCAAGAGCTGATCACGAAAACGGAAGAAGACATGATGAAAGTCCGGAACCTCGGCCGCAAGTCTTTGGAAGAAGTTCAAGAGAAGCTGGAGGAGCTCGGTCTTGGCCTTCGCATGGAGGAGTAACAGCTGGTTACACTAGTCTAAGTGAATGCTTTCAAGGATCAGATTTGCTGGCAACTGCGCCTCAAACATTCTTGGATATCTATCCCACAGCGTTGCTTAGCAAATCTTTTAAGGAGGGGAAAATCAATGGCATATTCTAAGTTGAGCCGTGACGCAAGCTCGCGTAAAGCACTATTCCGCGATCTGGTCACCGACTTGTTCCTGTACGAGCGCATTCAAACGACGGAAGCGAAAGCGAAAGAACTTCGTCCGATCGCTGAGAAGCTGATTACGCTTGCGAAACGTGGCGATCTTCACGCTCGTCGTCAAGTAGCTGCATTCGTTCGCCGCGAGTCTATCGATGGCGGACAGGACGCGATTCAAAAACTGTTCTCCGAATTGGCTACCCGTTACTCGGAACGTCCGGGCGGTTACACGCGGATTCTGAAACTGGGACCTCGCCGTGGCGATTCAGCGCCTATGGTATATTTGGAACTGGTAGATCGCGCGTAAATAAGAAAGGGTGGACCTTGCGGCCACCTTTTTTTGTTTGAATACTTCTGATCTGATCCTCGGTGAAGATCTGAGACAGCAGGACAAGGACAGTCATTACGGGATTATGCGTTGATCGATATCCCCATGCTGATGTCTGTAACGACGCCTATGGCGGCGGGGAAGGAGGCGCATAGTGAAGAACATCCGAATGATTGTCAGCTATGACGGAACAAGTTATAACGGCTTTCAGACGCAGCCAAGCGGCAACACGATCCAAGATGTTCTTGAATCGGCCATAAGGGCGCTGTCGAATGAAGATATTCGGATTATTGGTTCGGGCCGAACGGATGCTGGCGTTCATGCGCGTGGCCAGGTGATTAACTTTCAGACGAATTCCCGAATTCCTGCCGAACGTTGGACCTATGCCATCAACGCGCGAATGCCGGAAGACATCGTTGTCATTCATTCCGATGAAGTACCGCCGGAGTTTCATTCCCGTCATTCCGCGAAGCGCAAGACGTATCAGTACACGATCGATACGAATCAATATCCGGATGTATTTCATCGGCGTTATCGGGTTCATCATTATGCGCCGCTTCATGTACCTGCGATGAGAGAAGCGCTGAACGCGCTGGTCGGTGAACATGATTACACGTCCTTTGCCTCACCGCAATCAACACAGCCGAGTCATGTCAGAACCATCTATGAAGCAAGACTTGCTGATGGAGATGGCCGGCTGGATATATTCGTGACAGGCAATGGGTTCTTATACAACATGGTGCGAATCATAGCCGGCACAGCGATCTGGGTCGGAGAAGGCAAAATGAAAGCACAGGATATCCCTTCTATTCTGGTGCAGAAAGACCGCACGAAAGCAGGTCCGACAGCACCGCCCCAGGGGCTAACCTTGCTGCAGGTGGAATACCCGGAGTAGTTGGCTTATACTTCGAATAATCTGCTTGCACATAGGCCCTATATATAGTAGAATATAACTTGTGCTTTCTAAGTGGCTCTCCCACAGCCCCGACTTAGTCAGCCAATAGCAACATCCCAACAATAAACGATTAAACCGATGAAACGGCAACGTTTCTTCATACATGAGAACGTGTATACATGAACGGTTGTTACATGAATAAGGAGGATCATCCATGCGCACCACCTATATGGCTAAGCCAAATGAAGTTGAACGCAAATGGTACGTCATCGATGCGGAAGGCAAAACGCTTGGCCGTCTGGCTAGCGAAGCAGCCAGCTTGATTCGCGGTAAACACAAGCCAGAGTTTACACCGCACGTGGACACAGGCGACTTTGTTGTCGTTATCAATGCAGAGAAAATCGTTCTTACAGGCAAGAAAATGCAAAACAAAATGTACTACCGTCACTCCCACTACCAAGGTGGTTTGAAAGTGACTCCTGCACATGAAATGATCAAAAAGACACCAGAAAGAGTTCTGGAACAAGCAATTCATGGCATGCTTCCAAAAAATCGCCTAGGCGACAAAATGAAGCTTAAACTGAAAGTATATGCCGGTTCGGTACATCCACATCAAGCTCAAAACCCAGAAGTTTATGAACTTCGCGGTTAATTGAAAGGGAGGACAGTTTCATGGCTCAAGTTCAATACTATGGAACCGGTCGTCGTAAACACTCTGTAGCACGTGTACGCCTCGTGCCAGGTGAAGGACGAATCATTATTAATAAACGTGACCTTAACGACTACTTCGGTCTCGAAACACTCAAACTGATTGTGAAACAACCACTAGCGTTGACTGAAACGGGAAGCAAGTATGACATTCTCGTTATCGCACACGGTGGAGGCATCTCCGGTCAAGCCGGTGCAATCCGTCACGGTATTTCCCGTGCATTGCTCAAAGCCGACCCGGAATTCCGTCCAGCTCTGAAACGCGCTGGATTCTTGACTCGTGACCCACGTATGAAAGAACGTAAGAAATACGGCCTGAAAGCGGCCCGCCGCGCGCCACAGTTCTCGAAACGTTAATTTTATCATCTACAAACCCTTTTCTGCCATGCAGAGAAGGGTTTTTTTGTCATTATAATAATTAGGTGATTGAACAAAACGAATATCCGACGTATAATATAAAGCAGATCAACTTACTTGGAATTAACTTATTAACGGAGGTATTCGTGATGAATCTTTTTGAGAAGGAAGCTCTTGTGAAACAAAAAGCGGAGGAGCTTGAGGGCGCAACGCCTGAAGCAATCATACAATATGCAGTGGAAACCTTCCCTAATATTACATTCGCATGCAGCTTCGGAGCGGAAGATGTCGTAATCGTCGATATGCTGCAGAAGATTAGTCCGAAGACAGATGTCTTCTACCTGGACACGGACTTTCACTTTAAAGAAACCTACGAAACACGGGATAAAATGATGGAACGCTACGGGATGAAGTTCGTAGAAGTGAAACCGGCATTGACGCCGGAAGAACAAAGTGAACAGTTTGGGCCGGAGTTGTGGAAAAGTGATGCTAATCAATGCTGCAACATTCGGAAGGTAGAGCCGCTCACCCAAATTTTATCGAAATATGATGCCTGGATTACCGGAATTCGCCGAGATCAAGCACCAACGCGCGCGAATGCCAAAAAAATTGAGTATGACACGAAATTCGGTCTCATCAAATTTAATCCCATTGCGAGCTGGAGCAATGAAAATGTTTGGAGCTATATTCGGGCAAACAAGGTATACTATAATCCGTTACATGATAATAACTACCCGAGCATAGGGTGTGAGCATTGTACGCGTCAGGTTATGCCTGGGGAAGATCCGCGTGCAGGTCGATGGGCAGGGCAAGTAAAAACGGAGTGTGGTTTACACAAATAGGAGGCTAAAGACGAACATGAGCAGCATACTGCCGCATGGCGGCGTATTAATCAACCGAATTGAAACTGGAACACAACGCGAGACGCTTCTGGCTGAGGCCGCATCATTACCTTCCATTCTTGTTAACACATGGACCATATCGGACTTGGATCTGATCGGGGTCGGTGCTTTTTCGCCATTAACCGGATTCTTGAATGAAGCGGATTACCATTCCGTAGTCGAGCGCATGCGCTTAGCAGACGGAACCGTGTGGAGCATTCCGATTACATTGGCTGTGGAGGATCATGAAGCATCGGTGCTTTCGACGGGAAAGCGTGCATCCCTGATTGGCGAAGACGGAATTATTTATGCCATTATCGATATTGAAAGTATATATAAGGTGGACCAGCAGCGTGAAGCTGTCCATATTTTTAAGACGGATGACGAAGAGCATCCCGGCGTTGCCAAGCTGTTTGCACGCCCATCTACTTATGTTGGCGGCCCTATTACCGTATTGAACCGTCCCGTACCGGAGAAATTCAATGAGTTTTATTTTGACCCGGCTGAAACGCGGCGCATCTTTGCGGAGAAGGGCTGGAAGACGATTGTCGGCTTCCAGACACGGAACCCGGTTCACCGGGCTCACGAATATATTCAGAAGTGTGCAATGGAAATCGTCGACGCTTTATTCTTGAATCCGCTTGTTGGCGAAACCAAATCGGATGATGTCCCAGCCAATGTCAGAATGAAAAGCTATATCGCGCTGCTTGAGAACTACTATCCGGCTGACCGCGTATTTCTCGGCGTATTCCCTGCAGCTATGCGTTATGCGGGACCCCGTGAAGCGATATTCCATGCGATGGTTCGCAAAAACTACGGCTGCACGCATTTCATCGTCGGACGCGACCATGCGGGGGTAGGCGACTATTACGGGACTTACGAAGCGCAAGATCTATTGAAGACGTTCCCAATCGAAGAGTTGGGTATTACTCCGCTATACTTTGAACACAGCTTCTTCTGTACGAAATGCGGCAATATGGCTTCCAGCAAAACATGCCCGCATGACAAAGCGGATCATCTGACATTGTCGGGTACGAAGGTTCGCGCCTTGCTGCGTGACGGTATCTGCCCGCCGCCGGAGTTCTCCCGTCCGGAAGTGGCTAAGATTTTGATCGAAGGAATGGCAGAGCAGCCTGTAAGCTAATAATCAAGCATGCCCTTATTCGCATAACATACCACCTCGTCCCATATGATGATAGAGAGCGCAATGCCCTGTGGCATGCACCTATTTATCGCTGTGGAATTGGGGTGGTTTTTTTGAGGAAACGGGTTATTGTCTGGATTACATACCGGGGAATGCTTCGGGTTGGCTTGGGAATGGCCGCGGTGCTGCTAACGGTTGTTCTGCTGTCGCAGGACGTACCGTCCACGCGGACATGGACGTATTGGACGCTTCCGTTATCAGGTAAGACAATCGCACTTGATGCGGGGCATGGCGGCGCAGACGGCGGGGCGGTGAGCAAGCAAGGCGCGATCGAGAAGGATCTGAATTTGGCGATTGCGCTGCAATTGCGCGACTATTTGCAGCAAGCAGGCGCTATCGTCGTCATGACTCGTGAAGGCGATTATGATCTGGCTCAAGAAGGCACCCGAAAGCCAAGCAGGAGAAAGACGGAAGATTTAGTACAGCGGGTTCAGTATGTGAAGGATCAGAATGCCAGCATGTTTATAAGCATTCATATGAATAGTATACCTTCACCGCGATGGTCCGGCGCCCAGACCTTCTTTTATCCGAATCATCCGGATAATTCGCTGCTCGCTTCCTTTATCCAAGACGAGATTCGCCGAAATCTGGAGAACACGGAGCGGCTTCCGGCGAAGAAAAACGATGTATATGTGTTGAAAGCGATGGAGAATATTCCGACAACGTTGGTGGAAGTCGGATTCTTATCCAATCCGAGCGAAGCCGGGCGGCTGGTGGATGCCGATTATCAGAAGAAGGTAGCGGCCTCCATCTATCAAGGAATTTTGCGTTACAGCGCAGGGGAAAAGTGGGGGGCGAAGCAGGGGAAATCCGGAAGCTGACGCGAACGAATAAGGAAAAGGATACGTGTCCTATCCCTTGGATATGGGACAATCTATGGTATACTAAATGCAGTACACGGTGCGGCATGACAGGTGAAACTGCTTTGCTGCCTGCGATCGATAGAGGAGATGAACGACAATGTTGACCCGTGAGGACGTATTAGCGGCCGCCGAAGCGATAGCGGCCGAATATAATAGCGCGGATTCGACTGCGGCCTTCCGTGATATAGTCGTGAAGGAAGGGCAAGTGGCCATGACCGTTGTGGGAATCAGCGAGGCGGCGCAGCCTTCATTCGAGGCTGCGCTTCGTCAAGCGCTGGCAGAGCGTGGCGTGGAGAAGGTGCATTGCAGATTCAGGACTTCTGAGGGGCAAACGCCTGCCGCGGGAAGCACGCAGCAGTCACAAGGAGGAGCAGCCTCAGGAAACCCGGTGCAGGGTCACGGGGCAGGTCTTGAAGAGCATCCGCTTCTGAGGGCCGGGAGCGGGGTACAATTCATTGCAATCGCCAGCGGCAAGGGCGGAGTAGGCAAATCTACGGTAACGGTTAATCTGGCGGTAGCCCTGGCACGCAAAGGCAAGCGTGTCGGCATAATCGATGCGGACATCTACGGCTTCAGCGTGCCGGATATGATGGGCATCGATGAACGGCCGGAGGTTGTAAACGAGCGGGTCATACCGATTAAGAAATTCGGCGTAAGCGTCATGTCGATGGGCTTCTTCGTGGAAGATAACGCTCCAATCGTATGGCGCGGACCTATGCTCGGCAAGATGCTGCGGAATTTCTTTGCCGAAATCGAATGGGGCGAGCTCGACTACCTGCTGCTTGATCTTCCGCCTGGAACAGGGGATGTCGCGATGGACGTTCATCAGATCATCCCGCAGAGCAAAGAAATTATCGTAACGACGCCGCATGCGACTGCGGCCTTCGTAGCCGCCCGTGCAGGTGCGATGGCCATCAAGACGGAGCATGAAATTATAGGCGTCATCGAGAATATGTCCTATTATGTTTGCAGCAAGTGCGGCGAACCGGAATATATCTTCGGCCGGGGAGGCGGCGGGAAATTAGCCGAGTCGTTAAACACCGAGATGCTGGCGCAAATCCCGCTTGGACAACCGGACAACCATCCGTCGGAACCGGATTTCTCGCCATCGGTATATAAAGCCCAACACCCGATAGGTCAGATTTATTTAGAAGTGGCTGATAAAGTTATCGCAAGCTGCGGAGTGTAAACAACCCAAAATAATGCCCGCTAGACAATGGCTTCCAACGACGCCAGGCTCTAGCGGGCATTTAGTTCATTAAGATCCACTGCTCATTCCTTCGGATTCCTCGCCGCCGCCTTCTCCACCACCGCCACCTTCGCCGCCGCCGCCGCCTTTCTTTTCACCGGATTTCTTCTGTTCCTTCGGCTTCAGCTCTTCCGAAACGGCTTTCTTTAGCAGCTCCAGCATTTCCATACGGTAAATAGGGCTTTGCATGGATTCCTGCATAATGGTAGAAATTTGCTTGCGGTATTGAGCGCTGTCGAGCACCTCAAGGATCATCTTTTCCATTTCTGGATTTTTCAGAACTTTTATGAGATCGCTTTGATAAGTAGGATCCTTCATTAAGTCTTTATGGAGCTGTTTATTCTCCTTGCTGATCGATTTGGCGAATTCCCCGGCAAACTTGGGATCGGTCATCAGCTTCTCGATCACTTTGTGGTATTCCGGAGAGACTAGCGTCTCCTTCACCGTCATGCGAAGCTGTTCTTGATCTTGAAGGGACATTGTTTTTATGCCCGTTCCGCTGCTTCCGCTCATGGATGATTCCTGCAGCGCCTTTTGTGCATCTTCCGTCTTCAGTATGTCAATGACCATTGTTTTGATGTCCTTGTAGCCGAGCGCTTCACTTTGTCCGCCTGAAGGTTCCGAGCCACAGCTCGTAAGCACGACAGCCAACATCAGGGAAGCGGCCGCCAGAACAATGCGTTTAAACATAATCCATGCCTCTCCTCTCAATATGGTGCGACGTTTGTTTATTCTGTAGTATGCGACAATGTTCATCGGATTATCATGGACCAATCGTGGCTTTTTGTTGTGAACGTGGTAAAATAAAGGCTGATTATGCACATGTTCATGCGATAAACCTATAGGAGTGGACCTTACGTGAATTTACGCAAATGGTTTTTCTTGTTTTGGAGTACCGCGGCCGTAGGTGCGGTAGTAACCATCATCATTGGGACGATCATGCAATGGACAGATGCTTCTTTCGGCTTTATGGGACTAGAAGCAGCTGGCTTTAACGCACTCATGATGGCGCTTGTGGGGTTGATGTTCGGGGTGTTTAGCCAGATGGGGTTCTTTGCGTATTTAACCCTTAACTACATTGCCTTGAGTGTTCTCCGCAAAAAATACCTTTGGAATGCATTACAAGCCTACACGACGTTATTTGCTATCGGCGGTATGGGTTATATCCTGTACCAGAATCGGGAGGCTTTCCAGAATAATTGGCTGTTCTGGGTTCTGCCGCTTGCACTTGCCGCAGCCTCATGGATGGTTTCTTATTTCAAAGTAAAACAAACGAACAATGGGGCGTTCATCCCGACCTTGTTCCTGCTCTTTGTCGTAACGATGCTGGAAGCATGGCCGACGCTGTCCGGCGAGAGCAATCCGACCGCCATTGTCTTTATGATGGTTCCTTTGTTCGCATGCAATGCCTACCAAATCATGTGGCTTCATCGTCTGCTTCGGAAAGATACAACGGAAACGACCGACCCCGCAGCGAATGCGAAGCCGGCCGTGTAGCCTTTACTATGTCACATTAAAAGCCTGCAGAAGCATCCAGCTGCTGGTACATGGCTGTTTTATCCTGAACCGTCTTGCCTTGAACCTCCGTTTGGGCGATTAGTTCAGACACGGATACGAATTCATAGCCCTTGGCCCGGAGCTGATCGATAATAACCGGGAGCGCCTCGTGGGTTTGTTTGCTGGAATCGCTGGCATGGAGAAGGACGATATCGCCGGGGTGCGCTTTCTCCACGACGCGGTTTATTATTTTGTCCGTGCCGATGTTCATCCAATCCATGGAATCGGTATCCCACTGAATGACCTTGTAGTTAAGCTCTTCCGCGATGCGGAGCACCCTCTTGTCAAAATCCCCGTTTGGAAGCCGAATCAAGTTCGGCGCTTTACCCGTCACCTGGGATAGAATCGTATGGGCAGTTGTAATTTGCTGACGGATCTCTTCGTCGCTGAACGTACTGTAATTATCGTGTTTATGTCCATGGCTGCCGACCTCATAGCCGTCATCGACGATCTTCTTCACAATATCGGGATGGGTTTGACTCCAGGGTGCGGACAAGAAGAAGGTCGCTTTGTTGACTTGCTTTTCTTTTAGTACATTAAGTATGGGCAACGCCCGTTTTTCCCCCCAGCTAATGTCGAACGTCAGAGCGATAATTTTCTTATCGGTAGGGATACTGTAGATCGCAGCAGGCTGTTGAGGCGCAAAAACCGTGATGTTGTCTTTCTCGGCATAAATAACCCCGGCTGCGAACACGATTCCGACAC
>NZ_CP091430.1:1025000-1275000 GCF_024734895.1 Paenibacillus spongiae | reverse complement strand
GTTTTTTAGATCAAGCAAAATTAACGAATTCCGGCTCTGGGGACTCCTTTTTACGCTTGCCGGTATGGGTCTTATGATTCTTGGAACATCCGGTATCGTCTTCTGGGGACAAGCGGGGAAAATATTCGCGGGGATCTTCATGGTAATCGGGATGATTGCAATGCTCATTAGCGTGGGCGTTTATTTCTGGGCCGGCATGATGTCTACCAGCGCCACCATGCTGACTTGCCCCGAATGCTCCCGCCAAACGAAGATGCTCGGCAAAACGGATCGCTGCATGTACTGCAAAACGATACTGACGCTCGACCCCGGACAAGCCACTCAGCACCCGGCCGATACGACACAGACTTAAGCTTCTTGAATTGTAGATGCATGAAGAATCGGCTGAAAGCCGTCATTATCCGCTTGAATGAGTTTCTTCCTTCAGAAATATAAGCAAAGTATCGCAAATATGAAATAAAGACGCCCCCGGATGGACTTAACCATCATGGAGGCGTCTTTTGTTTTCACATACAGTTATGGTCGTTTATCTAAAGAATCATCTATAATTGCCCAAATACTATCCGATTGGAACGTTCGCTGCCATGTCGCAATGCCTGCCAAATCATACTTCATTACAAGCGCTGCCCGCGCTTTCATCGAAACGGCGTCTTCGATCCATATTCGCTGTAAAGCGCCGTTCTCCGTATATTCTACATAGTTCTGGCCGGTCTTGGCATCAAAGACGGGCTTCAAATTGCGTTCCTTCACGATTCGCGCCACGGCATCCATACCGAGCGCCTTCGAGCTTACTTTGACTTCCCCGGTCTCATCCGTCTTCTCCGTCCATAAACGGGCGTAGAGCGGCGCAGCAAGCACCAGCTTGTCGGCAGGCACTTTATCCTCTTCCATTATCTTCACAAGCGCTTGTTCTACCCACGGGAGCGAAGCGACCGATCCCGCCTTGGGACTGGAAGCCCAGTGCTCGTCATAGGCCATGACGATCATATAATCGACGACCTCGCCCAGTGCGGCGCGGTCCAGAAATTTCGACCACATTTCGCTGTTCGATTTCGGGGTCACATCGATGGAGACGACCAGCCCCTGCTCATGAAGCAGTGGCGTCAGCTCCTTGACGAATTGAACTAAATTCGCCTTGTCCGATGTCACAACATTCTCGAAGTCCAAATTAATGCCCTGCAGCTTGTACATCTGAGCATACGCCAGAAGCTGCTGAATCATATAGAAGCGTTTATCTGCGTCCGCAAGCGCACTCGTCGTCCGCTCCGGCTCGAAGCCATTACTGAACAGCGCCCACACTTGCATTCCTTTCTTATGCGCCCAATCCACGTAGGCTTTATCCGCCTTGCTGCTAATTTTGCCGGTGCCGTCGATAAGCTCGAACCAGGTCGGACTGACAACATTCACGCCCGTCAGCGGGCCGATCTTGGATATGTCGGGGTTCTTGTTGTACACGGCTTCCCATGTCATATTGATTTTGCTCCCCATCACCTTCCAGGCAACGAACGGTTCTTCCCGCTCCGGCAATTCGATCTGCTCGACGTTCGCCAATTGGAGCTTGTCCTTCGCAGCATAACCAACGTAACCTTGGGCGCTCTGAACCCGGTACCAGCCATCGGCTTCTCCCCAGATTCTCACTTCTTTCCCAGGTAGAATCCGCTCCGCGATCGGCGACCGAATCGAAGCCTCGTGGCGGATGACGACTTCAGCTTGGCCTGCCTTACCCCGCTGCACGGCTTCACCGGCAGGTATAACCGTGACGATCTGGGTTGCTTCGTTTAATTCGACCTTCAATCCGTACAGCTCCTCAAGGGGAGTCACGGGAATATATACATTGTCCGCTTTCACCTCTGCGGCTACATTCAAGTCATATGGCTTGCTATTCATCGTGGCCGTTAACAAGTTCGTCTTCAATCTCAGTACTTTGTCCACGTTCGTCAAAACGATGGTACCGCTCTTCTGCTCATAATGAATCGAATCCTTCAGCCCGAGCGATGCTTGCTGCAGGACAGGAAGCGGAAGCTTCACCGTCCCATTCTCGGTTATCGCCCCTTCCTTCATGACCTGTCCCTGGACAATGACAGGATGTTCCACCGCAAATTGCGGCTTCTCCTCGGTATTATTCGGAACATAACGATTCCAGCCGAACCAAATGACGAAGGTCATTGAAATAAGTCCGCATAACAGAACAAACCACTTGAAACAGCCGTCGCGGCGTTGGCGCGGACGGATACGAACCTTCTGCACGTCTATGTTTTCCTCCGATCGATATTATCCTCTAAACCATGTTGGACAAAAAAACGTGCAGAAAGTCGGGTTGACCCCCTCTCCTGCACGCTACTATTGCGCCGTATGCCGCGCACACCCCAAACATCATACAAACCATGTTTCTTTATGAAGGAAGCTTCGCGCAATCCCCGCAATGCCCGTAAATCTCCATCCGGTGACCTTCTACTCTGAATCCCGTTTCGCGTGATGCCGCTTCCTCTACATCGGTAAGTGGCGGGTAGTCGAAGTCTACGATTTTTCCGCAGGATTTGCAGATCGCATGATAATGTTCGGAGAGATCAGCATCGAACCGGCTGGAATCGTCGCCGTACGTCAGTTCCCGAACGAGCCTTGCATCGACGAACAACCGTAAATTATTATAAATGGTCGCTACGCTCATGCTGGGAAATACTGGCGATAGCGCTTTGTAAATTTCATCAGCCGTCGGATGGGTCATTGAATTCATCAAAAAACTCAGGATGGCATGACGCTGCGGGGTCATACGGACGCCGGTGCTTTTCAATTGTTCTAATGCTTGCTCTACGGTCGTACCCATGCCCTTCACGCCTTTCTGTATCGTTAGCACCATTGTACGTGCATACTTTTCATTTTGTCAATGAAAGCTGGTGTCCATTTCAAGGGCTGTAACGATTTACCGTAATGCTGCTGTTGGCGTCAATATTAATTCGGTAATCGCCGGAACCGATCTCGCCGCTTATCGTTTTTTTGCTTGCGCTTAACGGCAGATCCGTCGCTACATTGCCGAATGTAACAGAACCATTAACGGTATAGCTCCCGTCCTCGGGAATGTACAGCCTAATTTCACCGATCGAGCTGTCAATGTCCCAATTCCCTCCGACAACGGCGCTGCTGATTTCAATATCGCCGTTCAGCGTATCAGCTTTGATCCCTGAGGACGCTTCCCGAATGATGATTTCCCCGTTCTTCGTCTCGAGCTCGGCCGCACCGGTTATCTGCTCTGCCTCAATGCCGCCGCTTAACGTCGAGCCTTGAAGTTTGCCTTGAATCCGCGCCGCTTTCACGATGCCGTTGTAAGTTTCCAGGCGTACATCCCCACTGATGTCCGACGCCGTGATGCTCCCGTTCTTCGTCTCTACACCGACCGGTCCGCTGATGTCCCGAATTGCAATTTCGCCGTTCGTTACCTTCACCTGAAGTCCTCCCGGCAAATTGAGGTCCGCCACATCGACCGTACCGTTAGTCACCTGTATCATCAATTCCGTGGAAATAACGTCTGCGTCACTGGAGGCGCCGCTTTGTTCCCCATCTTCCGGTGTCACCGGCGATTCATCCGGCAGCTGCGACGTCTCGGAGCCTGGCGACCCGGCAGCAATATCCGCTGCTGTACTTGATTCCTCATTCGAGCCGGCATTCGACGACATTCCAGGAACGCCGCCCGCTATATTATCAGACGAGGCGCTCCCCCCTAAAGTTTCACCATCGTTCCCCTCAGACTTCTGCGGCACATCAGTCGAAAGCCGCACAAGATGGGAATCCGCCGGCACCGTGATGAGCATATTCATGCGCGGCTTGCGGTTACCGTTCGTACCGTACGGCTCTCCCTTGGCCTTAATGGTAAGTTTATCGCCGTTATCCACCTCAATAGATGAATGGGCAGCAACTTTGTCAGCCTCTTCCTGATCCCCCGAATCCACCCACAAGACGGTCTCAATTTCGATTTCGCCGACATCGCCCTTCTTCAGCGTTACTTTCCCATTCGGGTTATCGATGACAATGGAGGCCAAATCGGGTTGAACCGGTATCGCAATGGCCTCCTTCTCGTACTTGAAGCCCTTTTCCTCACCGTATCCGGCCATGCCGGCTATATTAACCTTCCATTCATCCAGCCAACGGAACGGCATTGCAGAGTACTGCGTGACCCCGTACGCGACGACTGCGATAACGACAGCCAGCAAGCTGCCCGCAATGTCGAATGAAAGGCGCTTGCTGCTGGCACGATAGACAAGGCCAAAAATAACAACCTCCAAGCCCAGCAGCACGAATGCAGCCGGCCACCACTGCCCCAGCAGCTCGATATCGTTGCGTCCTTTAATTTCATCCCATAACAGCAAGCCTCCGACGGCCATAATGATGACAGCTGCAGTTAACCGTCCCATTTTGAACATCGTTCTCCCCCTCTGTATCCCTATCAAAACCGCAATCGCAGCCAACCCGATCCCCGGAGTGTAAACACCTGCGGTGTCCAGCCACGGCGACAGCACAGTAGGCGCCCTCACAAGAGCGAGCAGCACCAGACCCAAGGCAATGACCAGAACGCCTTGAAGCGTAAGAACGGCTGTCTTCGGTTGTTCTGCGGGAAGCTGGTTATCTTGGAGCGAGCTTAGCTTCGCCGCCTCTTGCAGCGTATCAAACACACTGTAGAACCAAAATACCGGGAGAGCCAGGCCCAAATAGACGATTAGAAGAGCGTACTTCCCTCCTCCTTCATCCGCGAACCGGACCATCGCCACGAGATCGGTAAGCGTCGCCGCAAGCAGAAGCAGCCCCTTCATATGCTGCCCCAAGGCCAAATGCCCTGCGCCTGGAATAAGAAATGAAAGCAGGCGCGCCCAGCTCCGGGTTGCCCGTTTATTCGCGCTCAATCGCGCCCACCTCCTCCCATCGATGTCTGCATACGCTGCCATGTTGCGCCTTCCGGGCTTCGGTTACTTCTCCATTCGCCATATTATTGTAACACAACAAACAGTCGCGCATAAGAACGGGAATACGAAAAGAGGCATGCCGATATGGAATGGTCGGACATGCCTCTTCATGACGAATTATTGATTCAACCGCTCCAGCAGCAGCTTGTTCACTAGTGCCGGGTTAGCTTTACCCTTCGTTTCTTTCATCACTTGCCCGACGAGGAAGCCGATCGCTTTCTCTTTGCCGGCTTTGAAATCCTCCACCGACTGCGGGTTCTTGCTTACGATCTGGTCAACAACCGCCGCAATCGCACCTTCGTCGCTAATTTGGACGAGGCCTTGCTCCTCCACGATCTGCTGTGGACGCTTGCCGCTCTCCAGCATCGCCTTGAACACGGTCTTGGCGATCTTGCTGCTGATCGTGCCCTTCTCCATCAGACCAATCATCTCGCCCAATCCTTGACCGGTAATCTTAACGTCATCCAGCTCCTGACCGTTCGCATTCAGATAGCCGAGCAAATCGCCCATGATCCAATTCGCAACCGACTTGGCATCCTGGGTATACTGAAGGCTCTCTTCGAAGAAATCAGCAAGCTTCTTGGAAGACGTGATAACGCCGGCATCGTAAGCAGGCAGACCGAGCTCGCTCGTATAACGCGCCTTGAGGGCATCCGGCAGCTCCGGAATGGACGCACGCACGCGTTCCTTCCACTCTTCGCTGATATTTACCTTCACAAGGTCCGGATCCGGGAAATAACGATAATCATGCGCTTCTTCCTTACTGCGCATCGAGAACGTCTTACCCTGCGCTTCATCCCAGCGACGGGTCTCCTGAACGACCTTGCCGCCGCTGTCAAGAACGTCGGCTTGGCGCATCTGCTCATACTCCAGACCGCGCTGAACGCCGCGGAACGAGTTCATATTCTTCAGCTCCGCCCGCGTCCCGAACTCCTTCTGATCATATGGGCGAATGCTCACGTTCGCATCGCAGCGCATCGAGCCTTCTTCCATCTTCACATCGGAGACGTCGCAGTACAACATAATCGCACGAAGCTTCTCCAGGTATGCCTTTGCTTCCTCAGGCGTACGGATGTCCGGCTCCGATACGATCTCGACGAGCGGCGTGCCGACACGGTTGAAATCGACAAGCGAAGCGTAGCCGCCGTCCACATGGGTCAGCTTGCCCGCATCCTCCTCGAGGTGGAGACGGGTAATGCCGATCCGCTTCGTAATGCCGTCGACTTCAATATCGATCCAACCGTTCTCGCCGATCGGCTGATCGTACTGGGAAATCTGATAGGCTTTTGGGGAATCGGGATAAAAATAGTTTTTGCGGTCGAACTTGCTGACATCGCCGATTGTACAATTGAGCGCCAGCGCCGCTTTCATCGCGTATTCCACCGCCTGGCGGTTCAGAACCGGCAGAACGCCGGGATGCCCAAGACAAATCGGGCATGTATGAGTATTCGGCGGGGCGCCGAAGGAGGTGGAGCAGCCGCAGAAGATCTTACTCTTCGTGTGGAGCTCGACATGCACTTCCAGCCCGATGACCGTCTCGTATTTGGTTGCTTCAAACATCGTATATTAGCCCTCCGCTTCCTTCACATCCGCTATCAGCTTAGAGCTGCGGACGCTGTTTGTGATGCTCCGTATGCTGTTCGTACGCATGCGCCGCACGCAGCACGGTCGTCTCGTCGAACGCTTTGCCGATAATTTGCAGGCCGATCGGCAGCCCGTCCGCGAAGCCGCATGGAACGCTGATCGCGGGCACTCCCGCCAAGCTGACAGGGATCGTGCAAATATCGTTCAGATACATCGTCAGCGGATCGTTTACCTGTTCGCCGATATGGAAAGCCGGCGTCGGCGCCGTCGGGCCGATAATTAAATCGTAGTTGGCAAAGACGTTATCGAAATCCTGCTTGATAAGCGTCCGGACTTTCTGCGCCTTCAAATAATAAGCATCATAGTAGCCGGAGCTTAGCGCATAGGTACCCAGCATAATCCGGCGCTTCACTTCAGGACCGAACCCTTGGCTGCGCGACTTCCGGTACAGCTCGATCAAGTTGTCCGGGTTATCGGCGCGCACGCCGTAACGAACGCCGTCAAAGCGGGCAAGGTTCGATGAAGCTTCGGACGATGCAAGCAGATAGTAAGTGGCAACCGCATATTCCGTATGCGGCAAAGATACTTCCTCCCATGTTGCGCCGAGGCTTTCGTATACTTTCAGTGCATTGAGCACGGCTTCTTTCACTTTAGGGTCGATGCCTTGTCCGAGATACTCCTTCGGAACCCCGATGCGGAGGCCTTTCACATCGCCGTTCAGCGCGTTCACATAATCAGGAATATCCACGTTAGCCGAGGTCGAATCCATCTCATCATAACCGGCAAGCGCCTGCAAGACGTATGCGGAATCCTCCACGTTCTTCGTGAGCGGTCCGATCTGGTCGAGCGACGAGGCGAATGCGACCAGGCCAAACCGCGAAACAAGACCGTAGGTCGGCTTCAGGCCGACAACGCCGCAGTAAGCAGCCGGCTGCCGGATCGATCCGCCCGTGTCGGAGCCCAGCGAGAAATACACTTGGCCGGCCGCAACTGCCGCTGCAGAGCCTCCGCTCGAACCGCCAGGTACATATTCCGTGTTCCACGGATTGCGCGTCGGATAAAAGCTGGAATTTTCATTCGAGCCGCCCATCGCGAATTCATCCATATTGAGCTTGCCAATCGTAACGGATTGCGCGGCTTTCAGCTTCTTGACCACGGTCGCGTCATAAATCGGATCGTGGTTGCGCAGAAATTGGCTGGCGCAAGTCGTGAGCAGCCCTTCCGTCACGATATTATCTTTAATGCCTGCGGGCAGGCCGAACAGAAGCCCTCTCTCCCCGCCTTCTTGAAGCTGCTTGTCCAGTTCGGAAGCAGCGGCGCGGGCGCCGTCTTCGTTTAATGTAAGAAACGCTTGAATGGAAGCGTCTGTCTCTGCAATCCGCCGATACGACTCCTGAACCAGATCGGTGACGGAAAGCTCTTTGCTTGCCAGTTTGTTATGTACTTCCTGAAGGCGCAAATCAAATGGTGCCAACAATCCTTCCTCCCTTCAACTTCGCCGCGCACGCCAGGTGCGGGCGTTAAACAACCGGTAACCCGCCGTCAAGCAGGCTCTTGCCTCTATTCCAATACAGCCGGCACTTTGAACTGGCCGTCTTCCTCATCCGGCGCATTCTTCATGGCTGTCTCGACCGAAACCGATTCACGAACACGGTCCTCCCGCATGACATTCGTAACCGGCAGCACATGGCTGGTCGGCTCAACGTGATCGGTATCCAGCTCGCCGAGCTTCTCCGCATATTTTAGAATCGCATTAAGCTGCACGGTGAGCTGCTCTTTCTCCTGCTCCGCAAGCTCCAGCCGCGCTAAATTGGCGACATGTTCAACGTCCTTGACCGTAATGCTCATGGGCGCGTGGCCTCCCTTATTGTCCTTGTGTGCTCACATTCCTCCTATTATAGCGCAAGAAACGGGTTGAACTCAATGGAAAAGGAGTTCCGACTCGGAACCTTGCTCCTTGCATTTTCAGCAAACACTCAGCTCACGCTTATCTTCCTTTCATTTCCGCTTAAGGAAGCATGGCCATAATGAAAGATGCAAGCCCATATTCGCTTCAAGAGGAGGATTTCGAACGATGAACAAGTACCTGAAAACGATTAGCATCACGGCAGCGTTGGCGGCTATGATACCGCTGAGCGCATATGCCGCAACTTCGGCGGCAACGACAAATGCTGGCAGCGACAATAGCATAAAGAAGACGCAGAGCACCTCAGATATTGGGTACCGCAGCCACAGTCACGGGAAAATGGGAGGTCCCGTAAGCCAAGACGTGCTGGATCTCCTTAAGATTGATCAGGACGGGATGAACGAGAAGCTGGCTGCAGGGCAGACGCTGGCTCAGATAGCCGAAGCACAGGGCGTGTCGCGCGAGCAATTAAAGCAGGCGCTTACGGCTGCGTTCGATAACCGTCAAAAGGAAGAAAAAACGCAGTTCACATCCAATTTGGACACGTCGATCGATTCCGCTGGACCGTTTGAAGGAAAAGGCCGCCATGAAAGATTCGGTGTGCTTGACAAGACAGACCTTGGCGGGATTGCCAAGCTGCTCGGTCTTAGCGATTCAGAGCTTGCGGATGCATTGAAGTCCGGTAAGTCCTTAGCCGATCTGGCCAAAGAGAAGGGCGTGGAAGAACAGAAACTAATCGATCTGGTGAAAGCCTCCATCGCGGAGCAGATCAACCAAGCCTTAGAGGACGGGAAGCTGACGAAGGAGCAAGCCGATACGCAAGCGGCCGCCGCTGAGGAAAAGGCGAAAAATATCGTCAACGGACAGGAACGAGTACACGGCGGAGGCGGACATAGAGGCGGATTCCAAGGAAAAGCGCCTTCGAAATCAGCTGCATCCGATTCGCAGACAGCCGAAGACGGGGACGGAGCAGATACGTAAACATAACGATGCCGTATGATGTTCATGACCTGTAACAGAAAGAGAGCCTACCGGAATATCGGCAGGCTCTCTTCTAAAATAAGGCTGATTATAAATCAAACACGATATGAGGGGATCTTCGCTTCAGCTCACTTATAAATTTCTCTTGCTCGGCAGGAGAGATCTTGATGCAGCCCGGCGAGGCTTGCTTACGCATCAGACCGTCGAATAGGAGTACGATTCCGAACATAAGAACCATGTATTTAAACATCTTCTTTAGATTTAAATACCATGCCAGGCAGTCTTATTTGAGAAACTGGCGTAGATGTAAATAATCCCTTTCAAACAAATAAGGCTGTCGTCTACTGCCCGGACAATAAACGGGGGTCGATACCGCAGCCTCATTGATAATTATCTTAAATCCAGGCCTTCAAGTTCACCTGCCGAATAAAGTCCTCGCGGCTCTGTGCCTCGTTGGCGCTTTCCTCCGGCGCATCAGCCTCATCGCCGTTCATTACGCGGCGGAACAGCTCTTCGTTATGAGTCGCGAGCGCATAATCGATCAGCGCCTCACGCTCCACGCGTTCGGCTTCCAGCTGAAGCAGCACTTCCTCCAGCTCGATATCCTCCGCCGGCACATAGAAATTACGGCCTGCCTTAGGGACCCGAACGACATAATCGAATGCATTGTCGGCATTGCGGTCGTAGGCAATAATATATCCATACTCCCCGATGGGAAGATTCTGTTCGAATAGGTCTGAAATTATAATTACTTTCTGCCCTAGCTTGAGCATGTTTACATCCCTGCCTCTGCTAACTTATCAATTTGTTTTCCTACTAAAATATAATAGCGAAGTCCAATTGATAGAGCAAGCGGAATAAGCGTAAATTATTTCCACGCCGCTGACGCCCTTGCGATAGCGGAAGTATCGGATGCTGCTCCCAGCCCAGGCGCCTTGTACTGCAAGGCTCGCTGCGCAATGCCATTATCTAGACTGCATCCAGTGAAGGGCGTTTCCGTAATACCCCCGCACTTGCCAACAGGGCGGCCGCCATGCAGCATAGCGTAATGATAACAGGCAGCCACGCTCCTTCCACGGAACCATTCAGCACTTGCTCGGAAGCGAGCTTCGACAGATTGCCCGGGCTCCATGCGAAGGCACGGGGCAGCAGAGACGCCGTTACAGACAGCAGCATAGCTGATGCCAGGGCGGAGAAAGCCGCAGCCGCCGGACTGCGCAGCAGCGAGCTGAACATGATCGTCACGGTGCCAACAAAGCCGAGCCACAGGGCAAAGAGGAGCAAGCTTCCCACGACCTCCTGCCAGCCGACAGCCTCAAACAAGGCCATCGTATAATACCAGGACGCCCCATAGCCCATGGCAAAGGAAAGCGTGGACAGGGTCAGCATCGCAGCCCACTTGGAAGTTACGAACGCCGTGTAGGAGACCGGCTTGACTAGTATCATCGAAGCCGTTCCGCTGACCCGTTCACCGGATATCGTTCCCATGCAGGACAGCGCAACGACAAGCAGCCCCAGTGTACCGAACTGGCTTAACGTTTGCGCAAGCACCTCCACCGCCCGCGGCACAGGAAATTCAAATGTGGCGCCTTCCGGCAGATTGCCGGCGCTCGCGAGGATATCCGGCAAAAAATATGTGGTGACCGGCTGTGAAGCTCCGAGGAGAATGAAGACGATCGGTACCCAGATCAGCTTATAGCTCCGGACAAGCTCCCTCCATTCCTTCCGGTATAACACGAACCATTGCGTCATCTCGCCACCGCCTTTATAAATAAGTCCTCCAGCGACGTATGTCCGAACTCCAGCTTCGTCACACGTACGTCCGCTTCCACAAGCTGAGCGAGCAGGCTGCGTCTTGCCGTGCGGACGTCGTTCACGACAAGGCGAATGCCTCTGTCAACCTCTTCTGCCGATTGAACATAAGCGGGCTTGTTGCGCAGCCATTCCTTCAGCCATTGCCGTGAACGCTCGTCTCCTTCCGTCTCCAGAAGCAGCACCGGCTGGCGGTTAGCATCCCGAATATCATCGATCGCCCCATAGACGGCAATCTTTCCTTCCCGCATGATAAGAACATCGTCGCACAGCTCCTCGGCATCATGCAGCACATGCGTAGAGAACAGGACGGTCGTCTCCTGCTTGAGCTCGGAGAGCAGCGCCATGACCTCGCGCCGGCCGATTGGATCAAGCGCGGATACGGGCTCGTCCAGCACGAGTAGACTGGGCTTGTGGATAAGCGCCTGCGCCAGCCCGAGACGCTGCTTCATTCCGCCCGAGTAACCGCTGATACGGCGCTTGCCGGCATTAGCGATTCCGACCCGCTCCAGCAATTCTTTGCTGCGCGCATCCGCTTCTCTGGCGCTTAAGCCGCAAAGCCTGCCCGCGTAAACCAGAAACTCCTTGCCGCTCATCCAGCCATAGAAAGCCGGGATTTGGGGCAAATAACCGATCTGCTTGCGGCGGTCTGTTCCAGACGCTTGATTCCGGAAAGCAATGCTGCCGGAGGTGGGCTCCAGGAGTCCGATGATCATCCGGATCGTCGTCGTTTTGCCCGCTCCGTTCGGACCGAGCAGCGCCATGCAGCGACCTTCGCCGATTGTAAAATGAATATCGTCCACCGCCTTGGAGCCTGCAAACGACTTGGTCAGCCCCTCGACCTGCAAGAGTCCGCTCATGACATCCCCTTCCTTCCGAAGATAAAGAATAGAATGGAACCGATCAGATTTCCGAATATAATGATGAGCACCCACATCCAGCGCGGTCCGCGCGTTTCTTCGGCACGAACGCAAGCAACGAGCGCAATGATCATAAGCAGCAGCTGAAGAGCGACTACAGGTCCGATAATGGCCCACAGCTGCGGGTTAGTTAGTTGATCCATCTTGAATTCCTCCTTCATTAAACATCACGATATCGATTAATTGACGGGTTGGAGGCCAATATCATTAATGGGACTACGTCTACTTCCTGCGCGACTTCCCGAACTTCTTCCAATCCACTCGAACGACGAGCCAATATAGAATGAACGGCATGGGCACCTGAATGAGCCCCCACAGCCCCCAAAACCATGGGAACCGGCTGTGCTTTCTGGCATCGATGAACAGCCACGTGGATTGGCATAAAAGTACGATCACGAGCAGGATCAAAAGCCATACCGGAACCCCCTTTAACTCGTCCATTTGCCTCGTCCTTCCTTGCGGGCCGCCGAACTGGCCAGAAACAGGCAAGCTGCCATAAGAACAACAACCTGCACGATGACAAACAGCTTCAGATCGCGCTGCACGAGCAGCAGAAGTCCGGATAAGATCATGCCGCTGACCATCCAGAACAACAGCAGGTCGCGCCATAATCGCCCCTTTAACCGGCTCCGGTGACCGCTCGCAAGACGCTCCAGCGATTGGAGTGACGGTACATCCGGCATCACGGAATCATCCCATTGCCGCAAATGGCGGCCAACCAGCTGCTCGAATTGTTCAGCCTCCCGATCTTCCTCCGGCATACTGCTGTCAAGCCGGAAGTCCTCTTCCGTATTGCGCTTTCCTTGGCCGTCTTGGCGATTCTTCCTTCTCATTGGCTCAGCTCCTTTCGCAGATGCTTCAGGCCGTTATGCAGCCTGGACTTGACGGTGCCTACCGGTATATCGAGCCACTTCGCAATCTCCTCGTAGGCATATCCGTAATAATATTTCAGCAAAATCGGAACGCGGATATCGTAAGGCATGTCGGCGAGCGCATCCAGCGCCTCCGGCCATTCATCCTGTCTCATGGCCGCATCGAAGCGGATGGACTGCATCGCCTGCTCGGTATTCTGCCAATTGCGCTCGCGCTTTTTCTTGCGCATCTCGTCCATATAAAGACGGGTACCGATCGAAATCAGCCATGTGGAAAATTTCGATCGCAACTGGAAGGACCCGATTCGCTCAATCGCCTTGAGCATCGTCTCCTGGACGAGGTCTTCGGCCATCGCCTTGTTCATCGTCACCTTCAGCATATACCGGTACAATAGAGTGTAGTTGTCGCGCAGCAGCACAGCCAGCGCTTGCCCATCTCCGCGAACGGCCTGCTTCAATATAGCTTCGTCATCCGTTTGCCGTTCGGTTGTGACCATAGACTGCCCCTTTCTATATCATTCCGAGTATCTCTCCTTATCGTTGTCGGCAATATGACGCTCGGCGATTCGAATTTGTTCACGGGTTCAAAAAATTTTTTTCGCGTGATACCGGCAACGAGAATCGCTGGAGGCCGATAACGAGAAAAAGCGCCCCGAGCCTGCGTACGGTAACGCATGCTGGGAACGCCTTTATGAATCGGCCTCTTTAGCGGCCAACTGCCTGCGGTAAACCTCCGGGCTGCTTCCTGCGGTCGCTTTGAACATCCGGCTGAAATGCGCCAGATGATGAAAGCCCACCGCGCGCCCCACATCTGACACGGACCTGCCGGGTTCAAGGCGGAACATGATTTTCGCTTGATTGATCCGCCGGTTGTATAAATATTTGAAGACCGTCGTCCCCGTCACTTCTTTGAACATGTTGGACAAATACGGCTTGGTCAGATGCAGCGCGCCGGCGATGGCGTCAAGCGTCACATCCTCCGCGTAATGCTCCTCGATATAGGATACGACACTCTGCACATGCCTTTCCTTGAGCGAACCGTGCTCATGCTCTTCGACAGGCTTCGAGCACCACTCCCGAAGCAGCTCAAGCAAATCCAGGAACCGGAACAGGAACCTTCCGCCGGTTACGGAGGACAACGATCTGCGGCCGCTGCCGTACAGCTCGTTCATCTCCTGCAGCAGGCGCTCGAATACCAGCTGCTCCTCGGTTCCGAGCGAGATGCGGATATTGCGAAGCTCCTCGAACGGTTTCAGGAGAGCCGCAGCCATCTCAGGCTGCAGCACCTTATGGATGTATGCCGGATCAAAGTGAAACAGCGTACGGACATAGGGCTCGCGAAGCGACGGATTAGGGCAATGCAGCGTCATCCCATGCATAAGAAGAAGATCTCCGGGGCGGAGAGTCATCAGCTTGTCACCAATTAAATAGTTGCATTCGCCGGACTGGAAATAATAAATTTCGTAAAAAGCATGCGAATGAAATTGCGCATCCATCAAGGGCGCATCATTACGGTATGCAAAATCAATCGGCGTCTGCCATTGCATTCGGAGCGGCAAGGACGATTCCTCCCACCTAAGCGCCTCATCTTTGCGCATGTTGTTCATGCACCGATTGTACCACGCTTGCAGGGGGCGGAACATCCGCCTGCTTTCGGGTTTTCTTGCCATTGTGCAAATGGATTGCGAATCGCTTGAGTCTACTCCACCCGGACCGCTACATCCTGTGCGGTAACGCACAGCTCCCCGGCCTTGAATGCATGCTCTTGAGACATCGCATGCTCCGTCCGGTTCAAGCAATCCAGAATAAGCGCTCCGAAGAATGGAAACCCGACCTGACCGCCAACCGAATAATGATACTCGCCTTCATGATTCGCGAGGAAGACGTGATCGCCCTGCTTATCGCGGGCAATGTCGATATACTTGCGCAGCTCGATAAAGCCGTCTGTACCCAGAATGATCGTCCGGCCGTCACCCCAGGTGCCTAACCCGTTCGGCGTCATCCAATCCACGCGGAAGTAGTTCGTCGCTCCGTTATCGCCAATCAAAGTCGCGTCGCCGAAATCCTCGAGCTCCGGATAATCCGGGTTGTTATAGTTCGCGACCTTACTGTGAACGACTTTGGCGTCCTTACAGCCCGCATAGTACAGGAATTGCTCGATTTGATGGCTTCCGATGTCGCACAGAATGCCGCCGTACTGCGCTTTGCGGAAGAACCAGTCCGGGCGCGAAGGCTTGTTCAACCGGTGCGGCCCCGTACCAATCACCTGAACGACCCGGCCGATTGCGCCTTCATGTACAAGCTTTCCGGCATAGACCGCGCTTTCGTTATGAAGCCGTTCGCTGTAGTAAACCATATATTTGCGGCCTGTTTGGCCCGCTTTGAGCCTTGCGGCCACAACCTGCTCCATCGTCGTAAACGGCGTCTTGTCCGTAAAGTAGTCTTTGCCATGGTCCATGACCTTCAGGCCTAGCGCCGCCCTCTCGGACGGTATGGCAGCGGCTGCGACCAGCCTTACTTCGGGATCTTGAAGGATAACCTCCGGCGAAGAAGCGACCTGTACGTCAGGAAACGCCTTCTGGAAGCTGCTGATCTTCGCCGGATCGGGATCGTACACCCATTTGAGCGTACCGCCTGCTTCGATTAATCCGTTGCACTGTCCATAGATATGCCCATGGTCGAGCGCCATGGCCGCGAAGATAAACTCGCCCGGCCCGCATACCGGAGCCGGCTTCGAGATTGAAACCGGGGCATAGTTCATTCCGTCGTTGCGATTAAAGGATGCTGCCATGTGAATGAATCCTCACTTTCTATATTCCGTATGGGCTAACGATGTCTCTAAAATCCACAATGGCCGACTATTCTAGAACGTTCCCGTCAAATCCGCAGGCTTCGCTTCCGCTTGCGCCTGCGCTTTGCTCGTTGTTGATTCCGCGATTCGCTTGTTCAGCTCCGCTTCGTGCAGCGCTTCGTCCAGCGGCAGCTCCACCCAATCGTCGAGCCAAGTGGACAGATGCATCGCATTCGATATCATTAATCCGTGAATGCCTTCTTCTCCCGGAGCGACAAGCTGCGTGCCGTTCAATATGGCATCGGTAAAGTTCTGAATGATGCCGACATGCTCCGTGCTTTCGCCGTGAACAGGCACTTCGACCTTCCAGCATTCCGGCGCGCCGAACGCTTCTTTGTTCCGCTCGTTGAATGCCCGCTCCGACTCCCGCAGCCGCCAGAAAGTCAGCTTGCCGTCCTCGATGACGATTTTTCCGCGGTCGCCCGCCACTTCAAGCCGGTTCGTACCCGGCGCTTCACCGGTCGTCGTAATAAATACGCCTGTCGCGCCGTTCGCATATTCCGCATAGGCCGTAACATCATCCTCGACCTCAATGTTGCGGTTCTTGCCGAATGCACAGAACGCGCGGATTCTTACCGGCATGAGACCGGTCGTCCACTGCCACAAATCGAGATTGTGCGGACATTGATTAATGAGAACGCCGCCGCCTTCTCCCGCCCATGTCGCTCTCCAAGAGCCGGAGTCGTAATACGCCTGCGAACGGTACCAGTTCGTAATAATCCAGTTCGTCCGGCGGATTTCCCCCAGTTCGCCGGATGCGATCAGCTCGCGCAGCTTGCGGTACAGCGGGTTCATCCGCTGATTGTAGACGATGCCGAATTTTTTGTCGCTGGCCGCAGCCGCTTCGTTCATCTCGCGCACCTGCTTCACGTATACGCCAGCCGGCTTTTCGATCAATACGTGCATGCCTTTATTGAAAGCCCGAATCGCTTCATCCGGATGAGCGTAATGCGGCGTTGCCACGATAACCGCATCGACGAGGCCGGAGTCGATCATCGATGCCGAATCCTCAAAGATCTCAACGCCGCTGAGGCGTGTGCGCGCCCACTCGCGTTTGGACTCAAACTCGTCGCAAACTGCTGTCAGCTCCGCCCCGCGCACCTTGCCGGCGATCAGGCTTTGCGCGTGCCCGGAGCCCATATTTCCAATACCAATTATGCCGAATCGTACCTTGCTCATAGCTATAATTCCTCCATCCATGCCCTCATTTGCTTGCCATACGTTTGAAGCATTGAAACCGTATCATAGGTGCCGCTGAAATCCTCCAACCCGAACCAGCCGTTATAACCGACTGCATGCAGGTCCGCCAGCACCTGCTTCCATGGCACAATGCCGCTTGCAACCGGCCGCCATCCGCAGACGAATGCCGCCGGATTCAACGGATCGCCTTCGATTCCGCCGAGGCCGGCTGCCTGGTCGGCATTCGGATGGCCTGCCGCCGGCAGCCAGCCGGCGTTCTTCACATGGACATGCGCCAAATAAGGCCCCAGCAGTTCCATGCCCAGCCGGTAATTCTCGAAGCCTTCGTGAACCATGTTCCCCGGATCATATAATGCGCCGATCAGATCGGGATCGAAACGCGAGATAAGCCGGTGCGTCAGAGAGGCGCTGGGAGCAATCGTATAATGATGCACCTCTACCAGCGCTTTCACCCCATACGTGCGGGCAAGAGGCTCCACCTCGGTCAGATAATCGACAGCCTGTTCGAACAGTTCGTTATAATTGCGCGAACGGTCATAGCCGGGCACCCCAACACGCACCATGGGCGTACCCAGCCTGCTCGCCAATCGGAAAACTTGCTCTGTCCCCGCTATATCTCCGCATGTTAGATACGGTGCGAGTGCAACCGGTGTACAGCCGTGCCTCCGGGCCGCTTCGTCAAAAATAGCGATCTCGGCTTCCCCTGCACCGGGCGCGATCGTACAGCGGTTGTTCCCCCAAAACGAAGGCGGCTCGGCGCGCACGGCTTCCGGCGTTTCCTTGCAGCGCCACTCGATGCCTTCAATCCCGGCAGCGGCAGCCTCCCTGCACAATTGGTCCGGTGTCAGGTCGGGCGTTGCAACGGTAAAGACGGATAATTTGACCATCGCTGCTGCTCCTTTCAACCCTTCGTCTTGGATAATGTTTCCCAGATACCGTTGAGATAAGTCGCGCCGAGCGCCCGGTCATATAAGCCGTAGCCCGGTCTGCCCTGCTCGCCCCATATCATGCGGCCGTGATCCGGGCGAATCGGACCGTCGAAGCCCGTCTCCCACAGCGCCTCGAGCACACGAACCATATCGATTGAGCCATCTGCCGAGCGATGCGACGATTCTTGGAATGAACGTTCGCCCGTCCGCAAAATATTGCGTGTATGAGCAAAATGAAGCTTTTTTTGCGTGCCGAAATGTCGGATAATGGCGAGGAGATCATTGTCCGGATCGGCGCCGAGCGACCCAGAACAGAATGTGATACCATTAGCTGGGCTGTCCACATGCTCTATAATCCGGCGCAGCTGGGCCATATCCCCGACGATGCGCGGCAATCCGAAGATCGGCCACGGCGGATCGTCCGGATGGATCCCCATTCGGATTCCGGCCTCCTCGGCAACGGGAATAACCCGTTCCAGGAAGTACGCCAGGTTGCTCCAGAGCGATTCTTCGGTTACATCTTTATAGCTGTCGATCAGCTGCTGCATGTTCTCCTTCGTATAGCTTTCGTCCCAGCCCGGCAGCGACAGATCGCCTTTGACCGGGTCCATCCGGGATATCGTCTCGTCCTCGAACGTCAGCGTCGTCGAACCGTCCTTGAGACGGTACGCGAGCTGGGAACGGGTCCAGTCAAACACCGGCATGAAGTTGTAGCATACGATCGGAACCCCGGCTTCTCCCAGATTGCGAAGCGTTTGATTGTAGTTTTCAATATAACGATCACGCGTAGGACGACCAAGCTTGATGTCTTCATGAACGGGAACGCTCTCGATGACGGCCAGCTCAAACCCGTGCGATTCTACCGTTTGCTTCAGCGCGGCGATCGATTGCTTCGGCCAGGCTTCTCCGACGGGGATATCGTACAAAGCGGTAACAATGCCCGAAACACCGGGGATCTGGCGAATGTAACCAAGGCTGACGGGGTCGTTCGAACCGAACCAGCGGAAAGTCATTTTCATAGACGGCACCTCATTTGGGATGGTTGGTAGAAAGGTGTTGCGGTATTCCGATAATCATTCAGCCTCATTGTAGCACAGGGAGACTAAGGGAACATGCGGTTTGCGAAGGAGATTAATCTCAGTCAAATGAATGCAGGAAGAGGAGCTTTTGAATCAAGTCGTTCACAACCGGGCAACTGCAGAGACTGAAATCTGTTTCATAGAAACGTCAGGAGGAATACTTGTATATGCGTCGTATGTCAGGAAATTCGGTGGTGTTGGGATTATTCGGCTTCCTTCTCGTTGCCGGAATCGCGATTGGTTTTTATGTTTACAATCAAGCGGATTACAGGCATGAATCGAAGGCGGACTTAGGACCGTTGGACAAGCGGCTGCACATCGTTATCGAATCCGCCAAAAAGAGCAAATCCTTCGAAATTGTTCATTATGAGGATGTGGAGGACGGTATGATGGTTTTCACCAAAAATACCGGCGGGAATGCACCGGCCAATTTAAGCGCGAATCATATAACGGTAAATGCAGAGGATAAGCTGGAGTGGTCGTGGGGCGGCGATTATAGCGCTAGCGCCGGTACGGAGACTGCGGATATCTACTTCCAATACATAGGCAAGAACGAGAACGGTCCCGAGACCGCCAAACCGTCGCCCTTCCCGCTTCTATACGGTGAACTGTTCAATCCCGCGATTACGGACATTGTCGTCTCGAATGGAGACGGACTCCGCCAACCGGCCAAAATAATAACCACGGGGAAGGACAAGCGCATATGGGTCGCTTATTTGCCGGATTCAGCGGAAGGCACTTCGTTCACGATTGAGGGGCTGGACCGCAGCGGCAGCCTGATCGCCGCCGGAGAATTGAAGGATGGGACGATGGGGATGTCGAAGCCGGCGCCTTGATGGTCATGAAACGTACGTTTCATGATCGAGTCGAGTGTCTTGCTCTTCAATAGCTCAGCTTCATATCTAACTTTATCGGTCTAGCGAACAAAAACTCCCTGCCGGCTCAAGTTCATCCGGAGGGAGTTTCTTATCGTTTTTTATTCATCTGCTTTGAGTAGAGGGCAAGTGTCAGTAATCGCTTGTCAGTTTCCTTACACCGCGGAACGGAGCGAGCGGCTGAACGCGGTTCATCCATGTCCGGCCTGCGGAGCGTTCCTGATCCCTCCGTTCATCCCGGGCAGGCGGCTGTTCAACGGTCAGAAGGGAGGCAATACCGGCATAAGCGGACGCCAGCTGGTGCTGCTGCTCACGGATCACATCGTCAATCGTCAGATTCACCTGCGCATGATGCTTGGCTTGATTACTCATATAATCGCCTCCTGCTGTTACAATATATATCGGATTAAGTTCAGAATATCACCGTTGGCGCGTATTTTCAACAATCCGGCGTACAGCTCGTCCACTCTCTCGTCGAACAGAGCGCTGTCCACCGACTGCTCCTCAATCGGAAAATGAACCGTAAGCACATAGCTGCCGAACACGTGGCACAGGTAGATCGTCCTGTCCGTATAGAACACGCCGGATGACGTGAGCTTCCCCTCCTCCGGCTGGGAAGATGCAATCGCTTCCCTATAAGCCAGCGCCACATATGAAGTCGCATCCTCCTGCGGAATGCGAGTCTGCCGAGGATTCGTCAAACCGGACCTGGCGATAAGATCAAACGCGCCGCTGCCGTCATATAGATAGAGAGAAGTGCCGTCGCTGTTCCCCACCTTGACCAGCTCCGAAATAATGCCCGCGCCTTCGTCAAAGTAAATCGTGCCGCCCTTCAGGCTCCTCTGGGCTTTGCGGAGCAGATCGTCGTAGCGGACCATCTTGATCTCGTCGATTAAGGGGAAGAACTCATCCAGAAACCGATTGTACAGCTGGAACCTCTCGGAGGCCGTAATGACGCTGTCCAGCGACTGAAGCTGCCGGTTATTGCGGAGCGTAATATGATCCTCGAGCGTCGCGCTCAGCTCCTTCTTCAATACGCGGATAATATCGTCCGAGCTTTGAAATCCGAATATCCAAGGCACGACTTGATAAGCATCGTTCAGGATGGCGAGCACTTCGCGCTTCACGGATAAATTCCCCATCCTTGCTATGACCTCATCGAATGCCGGCGCCGCCGCGCTTCCGTCATCGGAATCGCGCGTACGCAGCTGGCGGAAGATACGCAAATATTCTTTGAAGTAAATATTCTTAATGTAATCCTCTACAAAGACATATAGGGTTTTGTTCGTCGCGATGGCCTTCTTCAATTCGAGGTGCGTGACGCTTTTATTTTGCTCGGGTACGACATACCCTACTTCATAGCCGATGATAAGGATGTAGATGTGCGACTGCTCGACCGCCCGCAGGCAGGTGGCGAGCATCGATGCCGATTGGTTCTTCGCGAAGGCATCGGCTTCGAACAGTACCGGCTCATGCCCGGCTTGCCCGATGAATGCGCCGACCTGCTGGCGAATCTCCTCGAACCCGCTGGATACCGAGCTGACAAACAATTTGGTCGCCAATCGCTCTCGCCTCCGATTTCATATAGGAAAGATGGGATTCTTAATTGAAAAAAGAAACCAAACCATCCCGTTCCATCGACGATGTGCGCCGGGAACAGAGAAACGCTCTCGAATCTGCCTGTCATGCGCTCGCTAAGCTAAAGCGCGCGGCTGTGCGCCGTCCTTAGGCAGGCTCAAGGCACAACAATGAGCTTCTCGGGCGACTTCGTAAGCTGGCGCGGGCCCCGATCCGTGACGACATAGCTGTTCTCGATGCCGACGACGCCCCGCCCGGGAAACGTAAACTTCGGCTCGACCGCAATGGTCATGCCGGGCTCGAGCGGATCCGCGAAGCCGCGCGCCAAGACCGGCCATTCGTCGACCTCCAGCCCGATGCCGTGACCGAGAAATTTCACCTGATTCATGCCATGCCCCATAAAGTTGGCGGATAATCCCGCTTTCGCCGCTTGTTCAATCGCCGCGGCGTAGAGCAATTCGCTTGGCGTTCCCGGCATCATGAGCCGCTCGGCCTCGCGGATTATCGCTACCGACTGCTCATAGGCGGCAGCCAGGCCGTCCGGCAAGCTGCCGATTACCGCCGTACGGGTCTGATCGATTACATACCCGTCGATGCAGCAGCCGATATCGATCAGTATCGGCTCCCCGCGGCTGATTAACCGCCTGCTGACGCTTTGGGGCGCAGCCGGCCCGAGCCCCCGGCCCCCGGCCGGACCGTCGAAGGCGCTCGGCTCGGCTGCGGCTTCTCCCGCTCCCACCATGCCGGTCATAATCTCCATATTATAGCTGCGCGTACGCATGAGTCCGATATGGCCGCGCATGCGAAGCCCATACTCGATACGAGCCATTAACGCCAGCTCGCTCATCCCTTCCTTCAGTTCGGCCGTCGCCTCCTCCAGCGCTTCCGCCGTGGCGGCAGCTGCCGCTTCGATTCGGCCGATTTCATACGGCGACTTGATCATGCGCAGCCGTCTGATCATCGCGGAACCGTCGGTCAAGACGCTTCCGTCCCCGCCGGCTATCAATTGGGCAAGCTTCGCGTAGGTTTGCGCAGGGAGCACATCCATCTCGGTCGCGATCGTTGCCGCCCGCCCGGAAGCGAACAGCTGCGGATAATCCCGCTCGAGCATCGGCCTGAATGCGCGCAGGGTAGGAAGCGGTTCCACGCGAACGGCCGATTCGTCTTGGGCCCGGTCAACGCTTCGCCTCACATAGAATGTCGCGTCTCCCGCTGTGGGTACGAACGCGAAGCCGGCTTGCATGGAACCGGTCAGATAATAAAGCGCAATATGCTGCGTCACCAGAAAACCGTCCGACCCTTGGGTACGTAAGGACTGCTGGAGCCGATCAATCCGCGAAAGAAATTCATTCTTGCCGGGCACCTGCATATTCACTAATGAATGGTCATCCACCTTCATACTCCACCACTTCCACAATTAACGTATTCTTCCTAATTAGAACAAAGAGCGGCTGGCTCGTCAATGTGCAACAAGCTCGGCCGCTCCTTTTATTTGCCATTCGATCGGTTCCAGGACGGTAAAGATCCGTGGATACGTCAGCTTGAGAATCATGATGACGCCGGGACGGTACAAGGTCACCTCATAGTCATACCGATCGTTCCGGTATGTGTAGGGGAATGTCCTGTCGTCGTTAATAACCTCGAAAACAGCCACCTCCGCACGATCCCGCCAGTAGGTGCCTGGCAGCGGCTGTCCCGTCTCATCCAGCAGCAGGTTCGCCTGCAAGTAGAGGGCGGCCGCATTCGAAGCCGCTATCTCGTCGATGTGCAGCCGCCCGTCCGCAACCGCCTCCTTCTCCAGCTGCTGCGCGGCTGCGTGAGCCGCCCGGTTAACCGCATGCTTGCCTTGAAATAATGCCGCCATCGCCATCTCCTCATCGGTCTGCAGCGCATGCATGAGCATCCAGACCACCATCATCAAGACCGTCAACACAAGCTTGTACATCTCCCTACCGCCCTCATTGCCGCATTCTTTGAACTAACCGCCTTCCAAGCCAAGTAGACCTCTTCGTATTGACTTTCGCACTGCGCGCATCTCCATTACGGCACATATTCACTCATCTTAAGCCCGGTTGCCCGCATGCGGGCATCGGCCGGAACGGGTTCCACGCCTATGAGCCGGTCAATCTCGAACAGCCCTTCCACCGGATAGCTAAGCGTTAATGAAAGCCCCACGCCCCGCGGCAGCGGCGCAGCCGCATTCGTTGCGTCGGAGCCGTTCGTCGACGTCACGACATATTCAACCTGATCCGGCTGCATGCCGAACCGGGCAAGACGCTGTTTCGATTGCTCCACCATGTGTCCATCGATATATCCGTGATCGCCGTTCGCTGCAACTTCGAGCATATAGTCCACTTCCTGCTGAAGCACCGCTTGCCGGACGATCAGCACGTGCTTGTATATTGGAGAGAACATGAACCAACACATCATCGCGGCAAATAATATAAACACCAACAGGCCTTTCACGGGCTCATCCTCCGAATCGATTCGCTCATATGTTTGCCCGAAGACTTCAGCTGCTCCTTCGTTCCCTGCTCGCCGCCCGTCACGTTGGTGTAGATGACGATGACAACGACGACCATTAAGAGCGACATTAATATGGCCCTCATACGCACCACCTCTTCTGCTGTGCTGCTCCTAGTCCAGCGTCAATGAACCGATCTTCGTATTGGCCGAAGTGCCCTGAGACTCGATTTGAGCCTTCGTGCCAGTCGTATCCTTCGAAATAATCGTGTTAAACAGCAGAACGACTACGACCAGCATCATGACAGTCATTAGAATATTTCGCATTCTCTCACCTCCCTGACCCGAATATGTCAATCAATTCAATGACTCGAACAGCTTCTGCCCTTCCCGTACCCAGGGATAGATGAAAATTTGGAACGTGTACAGAATGGGAATACCGGCCAGCACGAATAGAATATAGGATGCCGATTCCTTCCGGCTTTCTTTGGCGAGCTCCAGCTTCTCCTTATAGTCTTGAATCCGCTCGCGCAGCAGATCGTAATAATGCTCGCTCTCATGCAGACGAAGCGAATCGATCGTCTCCGCAAAGCTGAGCCCCTCCTCCGTTCCGATCCGGAGCTTGAACCGGCGAAGCGCGCCCTCCGCATCGTGGTACCATTCACCGAGCAGCAGCTGCAGGTCCGTACGCATCGCTTTGGTGAAGGATAAGCATCGCATTAATTTGGCATGGATATGTAGAGAGGAGCCGGCCAAGTACAACAGCTGATTGCTGACCATGTAAATTTCCTTCGTCATCCGCTCCGTCCGAACCCGTCGATAGGCGTCAAGCCATGGCCTGTCCCATAACAGCATCATAATTGACACGGCTAATACCAGAGGGGCAGATAAGGGCGGTACCGGTCCAACGGTTACTTGCGATAATCCGTATGCCGCTGCGGCAAGCAGGGGAGACGCAATGAAGAAGAGCCGGCGTATCACCGCATACCAGCCCGCATCCCAAGTAATTCCGCAGCCGGCCAGCAATCGTTCCCGTTCTTTGAATGAGGGCTCATTCCTCGTTAGCCGCACGAAGCGAAGCCACGCCTCCGGAACCTGCTTGCTCCGCCATCGCCCCATCATCAGGTGGGCGAAGCGCGGCCTCCGCTCCAGCAGAGCCCGCAGCAAATAAACGGCAATTATAAATCCAAGAATATATTGGCCGGCCATAGCCGCCCATATAACGATACGGGCTGCGGAGTTATCCATTCGGCCTCACCTCCTCCTTACATTTTTTTGCGGGACAGCCAGAGCCCCATAAGAAAGGAAACAAAAATGAGCACGACCGCATTCAGCAGCAAATCCCGCCCCTTCGGATCCACCGCGTAATACAGATAAGCATTCTCCGGGTTATAGCGGAAATTAATGCCGATGAACAGGGCGAGGAATAGAACCGGCGAGAAGTTCGCCAGCCGGATCTCGAGCAGCTTGTTGCGCTCCTGCTGGTTAGCCCTGCGGGCTTTTCGCATATCGGTGATGAGCTCCTTCAGGTTGTCATGAATCGGATGACCCTCGGAGAGCCCTGCACGGACTATGTTGACAAAGTAATCGGCCCACACATGCCCGAGCGATGCCGCGAAAATCCGCAGACTCGCATCGTCGTCGCCGCGTACCGACAAATTACGGTAGAGCTGTTCGAATACCGATTGCATCGGACCGAGCAGACGTTTCTCTTCGACGGTGCGCTGCAGCGCGGTCCGGATCTGACGGCCGCCGCTGACGAGGCAGCATTGGTAGAACAGCTCCACGGCCGGCAAAAAATCAATGCGCGTCTGCAGCTGCCGGTGAAGAAGCAGCATGCGAAGGAGCGCATAGGGCATCGATGACAATATACCGCCTAGCAGCAAGGTGCCTTTGACGCTTTGAAACAGCAGCGCCCCGGCCGACATCCCGGACAGCAGCAGCAGTGCGGTGGAAACAACCACGGCTCCCGGGCGAAACGGAATGTCCAGCGACTCCAACAATTCGGCCAGATGGCGATAAGGACGTTCATATCGCGCAAGCAGCCGGGCGAGCCGGTTCGGCAGCCGATTATCCTGGCGGTAATCGAGACGGCCGGCGAGCATCCGCCGTGACGACCATAGCTGCAGCAGATGCCGGAAAGCGACAAACAGCGATACAAACAAAGCCGCAGCGCATAGGATAATCGCTAGCTTCAGCATGAACGCAGATCGCTCCTTTCTGTAACGAAGGCTGTGGCTGCATTCGCAGCAGCCAATCTGGACATCGCTTGGGATGACGGAGGATTCGGATACTTCCAATCCCCGGCAGCCTCATTAAAGGCAGCCCAGTCGCGGACCGTCACTCCCCCGCTCTGCCAGCCGATCTCGGCAATACGAACGACTCGCCTGCGGCCTGCCATATAGCGCATCTCAATGCCGATTTCCGTTACATATTCGGCGATCCGCTTCGTCAGCCGTTCCGGATTCATGCCGCGGCCATCCAGCATGCACATATCCGTAATCGCCTCCGGCACATCTTCGAGCGCATTGGCGTGTACGGTCGTCATACTACCGGAATGTCCGCGCGTACAAGCACGAACATATACATTCGCATCCGCGTCGCGAATTTCGGCATGTACGATACGCTGCGGCGATTGCCTCAGCGCCAGCTTGAAGGCCTGCGTCGAATGATGCAGCTCATCCTCGTCATCCGTCTCGTATTCAATCGCATTCTTATTGGGAAAATCGCGAGCGAGCATCAGCTCGCGCCGGCTCTCGATCGTGACGATCCGTTCCCCGTCCGGCAGTTCGCCGATAAGCGCCTTCATGAGATGCGTCTTGCCCGAGTTGGTCGGGCCGATCAGAACCAGATTGAATCTTGCCGCAAGAACGGCGAGCAGCATCTCGCGAAGCGTTCCGTTAATTGTTCCGTATTCGCCTTCACTCAAAGCTTGCAGTCCGAACCGCCGGACCGTGTAGAACCGCAGCGTCAACGTCGGCTGGGCCGTAAACCCGAAGCCTGTCATTGTAACGCGCGTCCCATCGCTCAGCATGACCTCCGCCCAACGCTTGCGCGGGTTGATCCGGTCGTTGTTATACAGCACTAAATTCTGCTGGATGCGTTCCACTTCTCGCTCCGTCTCGAAAGCATAGGACGAAGGTCTGCAGCAGCCGTCCCGGACCTCGAATATGCGCGTACCAACCACTTGTATTTCCTCGAGCCCTTCGCGGTTCCGGAGCACAAGCTCTAGGACGCTCATCCCGATTACCTCGGCAAACAACGCTTCGGAAAGCGATGCATACGGATGCTTGTATCCTGCAATGTCGTGAATACGCTGGCGGAGCAGCCGGTCCGAAATAACCGCGAGCAGATGCTCCCGATCCTCCTTGTATCCAAGCACCGCACGGTTCAAGCGCTCATTATATGAGCGCCGCTCCTCCTCCGTCGCCCCCCTCGGCATGGCCAGATAGGTGCGGACATCTTCCGCGAGGCGTCCGAAATCCCGCTGGGCCTCTTCCTCCATTCCCTCCTCGGGTCCGTTACTCCCCATTGCTTCCATTATTCGCAGCTGAGCGGAGAACGCAGCGGGCGAGAATCTTCCGCCGGCCGGCATTATGAAATTCTCCCGCCCCGGTGTGTCATCAGCTTCTTATACCAGGGCTGAACCGCCATGACCGGCCGCCGCTGCAATCCGTAGCGCTTCATAATTCGCTGTGCCGGTTCCGTCATCGCTTGTTTGCCCTGCTCGTCATAAGCCAGCCATTCATCTATCGTTCCGCTGTCCAGCTGGGGCAGCAGCTTTTCACTTAATCTCAGCTCACCCATTAAAGTCACATCCATTTCTTTGCATATGTCTTTGGTTTGGTAAACACATGTTCGGTGCGGGGGGTGAATGACAATCAATTCATAGGCATCGCCCGGAATGCCGAACAAAGGCGACATTTGCTTCATCCAGCGTCTCCCGTCCTCCTGGAAGTGGGATAAAGCCGGCGTCGTAACGAGCAATCTCGCGTCAGCCCGCCTCAGAGCGCAAACGGTTGCTGCATTATCCCAGTAGGCGCCTACGTCCGCGATGACGATATCGAAGGTCCGCTGCGCCGTATCGAGCAGATGCTCGATCTCCGGCGGAGTGAAGTACTCCGCCTGATCGCGCATCATATTGCCGAAGAGCACCTTTAGCGACTCGTTCCCGCTGACCGCTTGCATGGCATGCAGCAGCTTATCCGTGTTTAACGATCCGGTTGCAAGCTCCGGCCGAAGCGAGTCGAGCATCGTCTCCGGTTTATCGTTGCCCAGGTAACGGTGCGTCTTCGCGCTTTTCAGATTAAGGCATAAATATCCGACCGATCCGGTACCCTGACTGGCCAGACGATAGGCAAGCGCGAATGCGGCTACCGTCGTGCCGATATTCGGGGTCGTCCCGACTATGGCAAGCAAGGGTGCGGGCGCACTCACGGCGCGGCTCCCGTCCCGGCAGCCGTTTCGACGATATCAAGCGATTCCGGGGAATAAGCGATAACCAGCTTGCTCTGGCCGTCCTTGCAAAGCGTATCCAGCTTCAGCCATTGTTCTTCGGTCAAATTCAGATTAATATAGTCGATCATGCCGTTGGCATCCCTTCTGGAAGCGTACATTCTTTCTTTATCGCCGCTGGCGAGCGACAGCAGATTCGGATTATCGGCATCATCGATCTCCACATTGGCCGATGTTTTCACCGATGCGACCGTAACCGGTTTCACGAACAACCGCTCAGAGGCCGCGTTCTTTCCCGATATGTACAGGATGACCTTGTCGCCTGCCCGGATTCCGTTGGACACCGACAGCACATAATCCCGCGGTACCTGGAAGGTCGATTGCTGCCGGTCCGGCAGCAGCCGGTACCGGTCAACCTTCCAGTTCAGCAGCGGCTCGCTGGAACCAAGCGGCACAACCGTCTCCATTCCGACCGCTTCCTTCGGATCAATCAGCATGTCCGGAACATACGCGGCCCGGGAAATTTGCTTCAGCTCGAGCATATCCGGCGCCAGCTGCTCCCCCGCAGGAATGAACCGCTTCGGAACGACCACTCCGATCGTTTCCTGAAACCGGACGTGCCGCAGCTGAAGAACGTAAACCCCATACACGAGCAAGGCAGACATAAGAGCCGCCGCGATGCTAATATACACATTGCGCTTTCTGTTCATCGCCACTCCCTTCCGCAGCGCCAAGCGTCTGACAGAAAAAAAAGAACGCAGCTGGGGCATAATGCCCAAGCATGCGTTCTTCGCATAGCCGACGCTATTCAACTGCTCGATAATATTGACCTTATATTAGCAGACACCCTAAAGTTTGTCTATAAAAAATATTCTCTTTCGAACGACGGAACTCCAATCGCACGGTTGTGGCGCTGTATGAAGGTGCAGATTAAGCGAAGGATTCGAACGCAGACTCTACTCCGTCATAACGTCTGTACGATCTCACCATTACTCCTCAAACATTGCGTTATCAGCTTAGCTTATACTGCCCGCATCATAACACAATCCCCGCATGACAAATTCGAATAGATCCTCGATGAACGTATCCAAGTTATCCGGCTCTTGCTCGAGCAGCGGAGCAAAATAATAGGTCTGCTTGTGGAAGAGCATCACGCCGATTACCGACATGAAGGTACTATTCAACGAACGGAATCGAAACAACCCCTGCTCGCGCCCATCCCGCAGCAAATCGCGGAGCTGTCTCCATACCGGAAACGCATGGTCTTGTATCAAGGCAATACGGGGGGAGTTCAACGCGATTTCCTGCTGCAGCAGCGCGATCATCTCCGGCTCCTTCAAACGGAACATCGTCACGCCCCGAATGATTTCTCTGATCCCTTCAACCGGTTCGTAATGCTGAAGCAAATATGCCTCCATCTCCTGATTCGGAAAATAAGTCTCGAACAGCGCTTGGAACATATTTTCTTTCCCGCCGAAATAATAAGATACCAACGCGACGTTCGCGCCTGCCGCTTCGCATATTTGCCTTACGCTGGTGCCATCGTAGCCTTGTGTGGCAAAGAGCCGTTTGGCTGCTTGCAGCAGCCTCACCTTAACATCCGGATCATTAGGTTCCTTATGCATAGCCGCCTCCTCATGTTATAAGTATGGCCGGGCTAAGATCAAAAGGCAAATCTTTGTTTCACTGAGCGCTCGAGAGCAATGAAGGCTGAGCGATACGGTTCTTCCGCAGCCCAACGGCGACGGCTCCAAGCGCCAAGGAGGCGGCCATGATCAGGAGCAATCCCGTAACGGCGCCCCCGTTGCCCGCTCCGCCGAAGAGAAGGTTCATGTCTCCTTCCACGGCGTAGGTGGCGGGCAGCACTTTGCTTAATCCCAGATAGAAATCGGAGAGCAGCTCACGCGGCACCATAGCGCCGGAAGAAACCAGCTGAGCCGACAGCACAATAATATTGAGCAGCATCCCGCCTATGCCGAACAGGAGCAGGAACAGCTGCGATAGAAACATGAAGGTCAGAACGAACAGCGCCTGGAAGCCCCACACCGCCAGGAATCCATGCTCCAATTGCCCGCCTAGCGCAAGAACGAGCGATGATCCGACAAGCGACACGATTACGGCAGCTGCTATATTGATGACATTGCGCGCGGCGAACCGCCGCCACTTGCCAATCCCGGAGGCTGCAACCGCTATGGACGACTGCTCCAGATTCATCCCCATAATCATGGCGCCGACATAAGAAGCAAGCACCATCATCATCGGCACCATCTGATTATTCATCCCTTGGACAGGATTCGAATAAGCAAAATCGGAGGTTACGCGTTCGGAGAGCGAAGCCGCCGCGCCTGCCGCTTGCTCTGTGGGAAGCTTCGCTTGCGTCAAGAGAACTTGAACGCCTTGGCCGACCGCTTCCTTGTTCGCCGCTGCGGTCACTTGCGCCGCAATGGAGCTCATCAAGCTCTTAATCAAAGCCGGATTCGATTCATTAATACTGTAGCGGATGGAGGCCGTCCCTTCCTGGGACTTCAGCGATTCGGTAAAATTCTGCGGAATCGTTATAACCATTTGGAGCTCGCGCTTATTCAGCAGCTGCTGCGCTTCATCCTCTTCCAGACGATGCGTCTGAACAGGCAGCGATTGCGCCAGCTTCTGGGCAATGGCAGGTCCCGACTGCGAATCAAGCGTCACAATGCCGACATGGAGCTTCTTGAGCCGCTCCGCATCCGTAATCCCGTCATAACCGGACATCCATATGACCGAAAAAATGACTTGAAACATAAGTGCCGTTAAAACACCCACAATCGTTGTCGGCCGTTTCAGAAAAGCCCGCAAAGCATGACTCATCTCTCTCCACTCCTTGATTTTCTCTTTTTAAACAAATGTTTTAATCAACTGTTTAAAATATAGAGCGGAGACTCTCGTCCTGTCAAGACTCTCCCGAAAATAAGCTCCAGCCTCTTCGGCTTTTCAACGGCTAGGGCGCTTCTGTTTGGAGCATTTGGAGCAGTCCGTAGCCCGTCGCGTATCCTCTGAACGTTACAATACGATCATTCTAAGCAGGCTCACATATTGATAGGTACAAGAAACAACGGCTCGCGCCGTTATTATCGGCGGAGACCGTCCCTTACACAGACCTTATTGAAATCGGCAGGCATGAAACTTAGATAAGGATAGCAAAAAGACTCCCCATATGGCACCTATGGGAAGCCTCCTCGCTATAAATTTACCGCTCGACCAAGATTACGGCATTGGTGCAGCTTATTCCGTCTGCGCCCCTGGCTTCACTTTCGCGCCCTTGGCAGCTTTGCTTGGTATCAATAGCCTTGCATCGCCCATGTACATGACCGAGACGAACGCCAGTGCAGCCGGTATAAGCGCCCACATAAACATGGTCGAAATCGAGCTTGACAGCGCGTCAACGATTTTGTCCATGACTTCCTTCGGGATGCCTGCTCTTCCTTCGGGCGTCAGGATCTCTCGGATATTGCCGAGCGATTCGCCCGCAGGCATACCCGCCCCGACTCCGGATCCTCCGCCGGCGAACGCTTCCTTCATGTTGTCCGTCAGCAGATTCCGCTGAAGGATACCGAACACCGTCAGACCGATCGTCATCCCAAGCGAGCGGACGAATGCCAAGGTTGAGTTGGCCGAGCCCCGCTGCCGCATGTCGAAGTGGTGAATTCCGGCCATGCCAAGCACGGAGAACGAGAAACCGACACCTAAACCGGCAACCGCCATATAAACCGACAGCATCAGTCTTGTGGTATCAGGCGTGATCGTGCTGAGCAGGTAGGTCCCGAGCACGAACACGACCGCTGAGAAAATCATGATGTTCCGATAAGACGTTCTCGTCGACATGATACCGCCGATTTGCGCAGCAAGAACCGAACCGAGTGTCATCGGAAGCAGAATAAGGCCGGAATTCGTAGCGGTCCCTCCCGTAACGCCCTGTACATACATCGGAATGTACATCGCGAACGTTATGAATGCAGCCCCGTAGAACAAAGCCGTTAACGTGCTGGCCGCGAACAATCTCTTGCGGAACATGTCATAGGAGATTATCGGCTCGGCAGCCTTCGTTTCCACGAACAGGAATACCGCAAGCAGCACCGCTGCTGCCGCAAACAAGCCGAGGATGACACCCGAATCCCACGCATATTCCTGGCCGCCGAGCTCGAGCGCAAACATGAGGCTGACGACTGCTCCGACAAGCGTGGCAGCCCCCCACCAGTCGATCCGCTGCTTCGAATGCTCCATCGACTCTTTATAGAACAGGAATACGAGCCCGAATGCGATCAGGCCGATCGGCAGATTGATGTAGAAAATCCACCGCCAGTCAATATGATCCGTAATATACGCACCGAGCAAAGGACCGAACAAGCTCGACGTGCCGAAGACGGCGCCGAACAATCCGCCCATCTTACCCCGCTTCTCCGGCGGAAAGATATCGAACACAATCGTGAAGGCAATCGGGACGAGCGCGCCGCCCCCGATTCCTTGAATCGCCCGGTAAATACTCAACTCGACGATCGATGTCGCCGTGCCGCATAGTACCGATCCGAGCAGGAATAAAAATATGCCGAGGACAAAAAACCGTTTTCGGCCGTACATATCGGACAGCTTGCCGAATATCGGCATGGCCGCCATCTCGGTAACCAAATAGGCCGACGTCACCCATACAAACTTATCGATGCCGCCCAGATCGGCCACAATCGTCCCCATTGCGGTTGCGACGATCGTATTGTCGACGGCCGCTACGAATATGCCGAGAAGCAGCCCGACGACTACGAATCCTAATCTGCTTTTCTGTTGTACCATCATCCGTTTGAACCCCTTCTCCAGCAAGTAAAAACTCTATATTATAGACTCATGGCGCACGATAGCGCTCTTGCTTTTTTTAAGCGTATTCCTGTACTCCACTCGGCCAATCTTGCATCCGGGACCGATGACGACATGGTTCCCCCGGACACGCTCCGCATGGGTATGTTCAATGTATATGTTGTCGCCTTCAATCGATTCCGCCGTCAGCTCCATCGGACCTTTCCCGGAGAACCACCGCTTGATTCCCAAGACCCGGCTGCGGCGCACGTGAATCCGGCCGCCCCCGATTTCTCGGGCTACGCAAGGTCCGAATAGACTCACATCGATTTGATCGGCGCTTAGCAAGCCTTGGATCGTGAAGCCTCCCTTTGCCTGAAAGGAATCCGCCCCGCAGCCTCCATCTACTTCCAGATGCCCGTGAATTTTGAGCGTGCTGCCGTGGACATGTCCGCGCACATTCAATTGGCCGAGCGCCTTCAGCTGCTTCACCTGCATATCGCCCTCCACGATCCCTTCGCCCTGAAGCCGGTATTCTCCCGTCTTCAGGTTGCCCTTCACGATGCAGTTGCCCATGCATTTGAACGACTCCGCTTCCGTTGCGCCATATAGCTGGCCCTCGCCCATAATGTGAATGCTATCGAATACGCCGCCTGACGACTGGCCCGAGCCCGTAATCCTCACTTTCGGCTTCGCCACTTGATCCATCCGTTCATCCCTCCATTTTTATCCCGGGCTATACCGCTTCGTTCAATTCTTGAGCTTCTCCGTCACCTTGGCATCCGGATGCACGATTAGCTCCGTCCGGTATTCCACCCGGCCGATCTTGCAGCCTGCACCGATATAAACGCGGTTTCCGCGTACAATCTCAGCTGTCGTAGCTTCCAGTTGGACCTCGTCCCCTTCGATCGTCCCGGTCGTTAAATGGGGATTAAAAGCAGGGATAAGCCGTTTAAGGAGTCCCCTTCCGGACTGACGGTCCATCCGCTGGACATGAATCGTTTCGCCGCCGATTTCCGACGCTTCACCGCGGCCTTTCAAACCGATATCGATCGTCCCGGCATTGAGCAGGCCTTGTATGGCAAATCCGCCATGAGCGGTAAACCGCTCCGCTTCGCAATCGCCCTGAAGCTTGAGAACCCCATGTACCGTGATGTCGTCTCCCTGCAGCCTGCCGCGCAGATTGGCATGACCTTCAATGGCGGCCGTATCCGCACGGAGACTGCCGATCCCGGTAAATTTGCCATGCATCTCGAACTTGGCCGCGTTTATGCTTCCCTGAACCGTCACAAGGCCGCTAACATGAATCGTTTCGCATGACAAATCGCCCCGCACCTTGGCAGTTCCCTCAATCATCACCTTTCCGTATTCCCCGCCGGATGCGCTTCCCATGCCGCTAATGACCAGGTCCGGACGAACCTGCTCCGTCATGTCACATTCCTCCTACGCCAGCTTCATTTTCAACTCTTCCAGACATGCCGTCATGGATAGCCGCGCGATTAATTTGACCTTCGATTCGTAGTAAAGCTCGCTCGATGCCGTTATGAGGGCGAATGCGGAGATCCCCATCTTGCGCGTAAACACGAGGTCGCAGCTCCTGCCATCGAACTTCGAGAAATGCTCCCGAAGCGTCTGCACCAGCTGCCCGCCTTCCTCCAGATTCATCTCTCCGGTCTGCAGCAGCTTATCCGCCGTGAACAAAATGAGCATCCGCTCGAAGGAATACATGCCGTCCTCGTCGGCACGGTTGCCCAGCCGGTCCATCACCATGCTCGAAACAATGTTACGACCGATAATTTCTTCTCTTCGCAAACGAAGGTCGTACAGCAGCGGCGACAGCTTGCCGGCCACCTCGTCGAGCGACAAGTCATCCTTCATCGCAATGATTTTCCCGATACGGGACAGAATTTGCGCCTTCGGAAAGAACGTCTCCTGACCGGTGAAGGTCGACTTCCGGATAAACCACTCTTCCGGAATGAGCTGCTTTCGTTTCCAACGGTAGAGCTGTCCGTATGAGATATTCATCTGATCAAGCAGGTCCTTCTTCGAAATCAATTCCGTATCCATCGTCATCTCCTCCGCCCCAAACGTAACATTGTTACGTTATAAAGCCAGAAGTATCCATACCCCATGGATTGCTTCGCCCCTTAGTATATACGCGATCCGTCGCCGCCGACAGAGACGCTGGAAGTAGATCCTTCTCCGTCTAGAGACGTAAGACCACCACTAGAACGGCTTAGCAGCCTTCACCGGCCCATCCGCCCCTCCTGCTCGCAACGGATAAACAACAAACCCGCCAACTGCCCAGGAAGCAGCTGGCGGGCGTAAAAAATATTACACATGCCGTTCTACGATTAGAAATCGATTAGCCCAACGCTTATTTGAAGAGCTTCATCCACTTTACGCATCGTTTCGTCGTCCAAATGCGTAATTTTATCGGTAAGCCGCTGTTTATCGATCGTTCGAATCTGCTCCAGAAGAAGCACCGAGTCGCGGTCGAAACCGTGCAGAGCCGCATCGATCTCAACATGAGTCGGCAGTTTGGCCTTCTGAATTTGCGCCGTTATGGCAGCCACGATCACCGTCGGACTGAACCTGTTACCGATATCATTCTGAATGACCAGTACCGGGCGAACGCCCCCCTGCTCCGAACCGACGACCGGGGATAAGTCCGCAAAAAACACATCGCCGCGTTTAACGATCAAGCTTTACACCCCGCTTACGAGTCGGCCGAGCGTGTCGCCCGCGTCTTCCTCCGCTTGAAAAGCTTCCGATGCCATGCCTAGATTAATCATCGCCATCTCTAAATATCCGCGCTGCATCGATTCGCGAATTTGGCGTTTCTTACGCTCCACTAAATACAACTTCATCGCTTGTCGAATAAATTCACTCCGGTTCGAGTTTTCCCTGGCGACGATTCCGTCAACTTCCTCCAGCAAATGATCCGGTAAACTGATCATAATCCTCTTGGTGTTCTGCATATTGGCCACCGAACTCGCACCCCCAAAACATTTCACCGGCGTAAACGGATACTGCTCCGCTAAGCGGCAGCCGTTTATATCGCCTTGATTCAGCTGCACGCACCTGCGTCAAGCCGGACACACTGAATCCTATGAAACACGCACTAACAGTATTTCATCGTTTTCATTGAATTATACTCCATCATTTGTATGCAGCGCGCATGTCATCTATGCTGTTTGCTTCGATAGACGTGCCATTTGCTGCCTAAACCTATCTCTACTTATTCGCGGCAAAACGTCAAATTCCTCTTTAAAGCGATTATCCACATACAACAAAATATTCCACGAACAGCGGGCAAAACCGGCATTATATGAGCGGATTCGTCACGGCCGTAACCCGGCCGTCCCGCACATACACCCGCGGGACGCGAGCGGCGATCATGCAGATCACTTCATAATTGATCGTACCCAGCTTATCGGCGACCTCTCCGGCAGTAATGACGGAGCCTTCCTGTGCTCCGATAAGGACGACTTCTTCGCCGGTACCGACGGGATTCCCCTCCGTACCTGCCGGATCCAGCGCGATCATACATTGATCCATGCAGATCGTTCCGCGCACCGGGACGCGCTTTCCTCGCACAAGCACCTCCGCTTTTCCGGTCAGCATTCGGCTGAACCCGTCCGCATAACCGACCGGCAGCGTACCGATCCGTTCCTCGCCGCGGGTCACATATCGCGTTCCGTAGCTGATTCCCCAGTCCGGCGGCGTTTGCTTGGTCATTACGACCTCCGTCTTCAAGGAAAGCACCGGTTCAAGCTCAACCCGCTGCCGGTTGACTTCCTCCGAAGGATAAAGGCCGTACATGCTAATGCCAAGGCGCAGCATGCCGCCTCCCCATTCAGGCGTATCGATGCCGGCCGCGCTGTTGGCGGCATGGATAATCGGGATCTCAATCCCTCTGCGCCGGACTTCTTCCTCAACTGAGGCGAAGCGCTCATGCTGTTTGGACGTATACTGCTTGTCGGCCTCATCCGCGCAGGCGTAATGCGTAAACATGCCCTCGACGTATAGACGCGGCTCCCTCGCCGCCCGTTCGATAAAGGACAGTGCTTCCGGGCCCGGAAGCAGTCCCAACCGGCCCATGCCGGTATCGATTTTGATATGAACGTTAAGCTTCTCGCCATCTCTTCCTTCAGGCAATGCCGCAGCCGCCAATAGCGTATCCTCGCGGAATAAAGCGATCGTAATCCGAAGCTCCCGAGCGATCGCGAGGCCTTCCGGAGGCACATAGCCCAGCACGAGAATCGGGGTGGCAATGCCGGCTTTGCGCAGCTGGACCGCTTCATCCAGAAAAGCGACGCCCAAATAATCGACTCCGCAGGCTTCGGCTTCGCGCGCTGTTTCCACGGCTCCGTGGCCATAAGCGTTGGCCTTCACGGAAGCCATCAATCGCATGCCTTGCGGTATTATAGAACGAAAGGCTTGTATATTGCGGCGCAGCGCATCCAGAGAGATTTCCGCCCTGGTCGGGCGATAATATGCTTGATCCAACCGTCTCCACCTTCTCCTCTTTCCCTACATAAACATAAGGCAGGTCCAGCGCATGAACGAGCACGGCGCGGGTGATCGTATCCCGCGCCAGGCCGAATATGGCGTTCAATCGCGACCATTGCCATCGTTATGTCTATCGGAGCCAGAGGTCTGTTAAGCTCTGACTCGTTAACAACACATAACCTTTATGTTATACGTTCGGGCTTTCGAATGTCAATGAAATGGAGAGCTGGAAGAGAGGTTTCCAGGCTGGAAAATATTCCGCTGCCCTTGTTTACTTGCCTACTTCATCCTGAACGGACTGGGCGATCTTCACCATCTCCGTTTCCGGCAGCGTACCGCTCGTCAGACGGTATTCCATGCCGTTATAGGTCCAGGTTAATGTTTTTTGAATGCCCTCCTCGTCACCGCTGAGCGAACCCAATGTGTGGCCGAGGTCCACCATAAGGCCAGGCATCATGGATACGGCAACATCGCTTGGCTGCGTCTCGATCAAGGTATATTCATAGGTGCCGGAATAGCGGAACATGACCCCTTTATTGCCCCCGAACTCAATATCCTGTGAATCCAGCTGCGCTACGCCTTCCGGCAGATAGGAAGGCTCCATCGCCGTAAAGCCTGCCGGGGCCGCTTTCTGCCCTTCATCCGCTGGAGCTAACGTGTCCTCGGCGGGCTCGCCGGAGGAAGGCTCTTCTTCGCCCGATGCTCCGTCAGCCCCCTTGTCGGCGTCATCGCCGGCCGGCTTCTCCGCATCCGTATCGGCATTTGCGTTATTACCCTGCACATCCGAATCGCCGCTTGGCGTTACAGCCGCATCCTCGCTCGCCGGATCGCCGTTGCCCTCGTCGAGGCCGCCCATCGTCGGCTGCTCGGCCTTGCCGCTGCTGCCCATGTTGCGCTGGGTATCGAATACGCTCTTGTCGAGCTTTGAATCGAATTGGAACTGATTGAATTTCACCTCTACCATAACGGCGGCATTCGCATCGCTTACTTCCACTTGAAGCGGCCGGTAATTGGATTTATCGAGCCATATCTTTTGACGTGCCAGCGAGCCGTTCTGGTAATTCGCCATGACATCGAACACATATGAGTCCTTATCCACGGCAAACTGGCGCGTACTGTCGTTCAGAATGCTTTGGATGAGCGTCTGATACAGGTACACCTGGCCTTGATTAGCAGGCCAATCGCTTTGGAAGCGGAATACTTTGTTGAGGCGCGGCGTCAGGACGAACACGCCTTCATCGTTCCGCAGCACGATTTGCGTAATATCCTTCTTGGCATTCGTAAGCTTGATCCGGTAATACTGCGGTTTCTGATATGAGACCTCCACCTGGTACTCAAGCGGCTGCTGTCCGGTATGAAGCGTCATCGTACCCTTGCCTTGATAGCTCTCCATACTGCTGACGACTTTGTCCAGTTCCTTGACAACCGATTCCGCGTCCTTCGTGCCGCAAGCGGCGAGCAACGCCGTGACACACATAAGAATGGCCGCAATTAGACTGATTCGACGACGCATGAAATCCACCCCTCATCACATGGTATTTGATGTAGCCGTGTACACTCGACTGCTAACATGTCTATGAGGGGACTTGGACATTTATGCAGACTAGCATGACAAGCCAAGATGAGCGTCGTTCGATCCGGAGGCTGCCATCCCTTCACGCGCCCGGACTCATTCCTGTTTCGGTCATTATCGATCACGGTAGTGAATACGGCCTTCTCGGGCATATGAAGAAAAAATCCGTTACGGTGTAACCGAGGGATATGCCACGGGGATATAAACGGAATTCGGGGAATTCCAGCGAAGCGCATCTGCACGTTCAGGTGTCGGATGGCAAAGACATATTTAATTCGCGTTAAAATCCAGTGGAAGGATGGAGTCAGCCCTGTCCGAGGGGAGAACCTGAAGGCCGGCTAACCATGCTGGTCCGCACAGCCCAAGGGCGAGAGACCAGCATGATTGCATATCGCTATTCCTCCGTACATAGTGTATTCAAGTGATGCTCGAGCAGAATGCTTATCCGCTCCGCCGGCATCTCGTCCGGACGCATCAGGCAGTGAATAGCCAGACCGTCCACCAAAGCATAGAGCCGCTCAACTTCAATTTCCGCGTTCAAACCGGGCCGTGCCAGCCGGTAATGATACAAGGCGTCGACAGCTTGCTGACAGGCTCCCTTCAAACCATCGTACATCTCGCCGCTCAGCGCCTTCAGCTCCGGATAATACAACGCTTTTGTTACAAAAGAAAGCCACACCTCCATCTCCATTCTTCGTTCCTCATCCATTGGAATGAACTGCATCAGCAGCCGCTTGACGGCATCCAAGGGAGGACCCGAAAAGTCGATTCCCGCAATCCGCTCTTCGATTCTGTCCAGAAACAGCTGCATAACGAAAGAGAACAGCTGCGCCTGGCTGGAAAAATAGTGCCGCATCGAGCCTACGGACAATCCCGTTTCCTCGGCGATTTTGCGTACTGTCGCATGCTCCAGCCCATCCTTTCGAATGACGCGCAGCGCCGCCTCGGCGACCCGCTTTCTTTGTTTTTCATGATCTACGATTTTTGGCATGGACAAATTATAGCATATTGATTTTTTTAATACGATGTGCTAAATTGTTTATCATACATTGTACTAAATAAAATCGTGAACCAACAGGAGGCATCCTTCATGAATGCAGGCACGGCAAGAATCCCATTGATCGATATATTGCGCGGGTTCGCAATATTGGGAACGCTAGGCACGAATATATGGCTGTTCGCCTATCTGGGGGATCTTAACTACATCGTGACGTTTCAGCAGCATGAATGGTGGGGTTCCGCCGATACGTTCCTGCGGACGCTCTTCCTGTCGCTCATCAACGGCAAGTTTCTCGGCCTGCTTGCCATCTTGTTCGGCGTCGGACTTGAAATGAAATATAAGCAGGCGCTTCGCAACGGGCGCGCATGGCCCGGCACTTATTTATGGGTTTCTCTCGTTCTTATGCTGGAGGGACTGCTCCATTTTCTACTTGTAATGGAATACGATATTCTGATGGGCTATGCCGCCGCAGCCATAATTGTCGCGTTGATCGTCAAAGCCGGAGATCGGGCGATTAAACGCTCGCTCCTGATCATCGGCAGCCTGCATATTCTCCTTATCGCCTTGATTTTTATCGCGATGACCGCACTGCGCATGTCGGGAGGCTCGATCTCGATGGGCGACATGGCCCCTGTCGTAGAGCTGTATAAACATGGCAGCTGGTGGGAGCAGGTGACCGCCAGGGCGGCCGGCTTCATCGCCCTGCGGATCGAGGTCATGTTTACCATCCCGCTGAACATCTGCCTGCTGTTAACCGGCCTTCTTCTGTTGAGGTCGGGCGCCTTCTCTCCGGATGAGCGGGGCCGGAAGCTTCGCAGCCGCCTGCTGAGAATCGGGCTGTCCGCCGGACTTCCGCTTAATCTATTACTGCTCGTTCCCGGGGGCTTGTTCGATCTTCCGGTCCGTTACTTGTTCGCCCCGCTGCTGTCTCTCGGGTACCTGGGTTTGATCGCGCTGGCAATCGAGAAGCGGAGCACGCTGCGGCTCTGGGGGTGGCTTGCGAATACCGGGAAAATGTCATTAAGCTGCTACGTCGCGCAGAACGTGATCTGCTCCGTCATCTTTTACGGATGGGGGCTGGACTTGGGCGGCAAGCTAGGCGCCATAGGCGTCATCGGCATGTGGCTGCTCATAAGCGTGATGCAAATCTTGCTCGCTTCCCTCTGGCTCAGCAGGTTCAAATTCGGGCCTATGGAGGCTTCCCGCCAGAAGGTGCTCCGCCTATTCACATCTGCATGAGATTTAAGACAAGGGACCGCCCTCAACCTGGCCAATAAGGCAGGCTGCGGGCGGTCCCTTGTTACATATGGTGTATTGCGTTTTGAACGGCTTGAACGAACATCATTATTGATTATATAGTAAGAACCGCTTATATTTATATTATTAGGGATATATGGGAGGTTTTTCATTCATGCCGTTGTTCCAGTAATGGTAAGGGAATTGTACGATTTATCCTGTATTATTAGACGGGATTCGTGCGCCCTTTTTTGACCGTTACCAAGGAATGCGGTACGAATAACCTTTGTTGTGCATGTAACAAGGATTAGTCGGGGCTGCCTTTTTTGGCAGCTCCTTTTTAATTTTCCATATCCCTAATACGCATGAATGAACATAGGAATAATCAACCCCGGGAGGGATCCTCATGAAAGACCCGAGAATCGAACAGCTGGCCAGGAACGTCGTCCGCTACTCTGTCAGGGAGAGAAGCTGCTCATTGAAGTAGAGGGCCATGATACCGTATTAGCAAAAGCTATCGCATTGGAAGCCTATCATGCGGGAGCATATCCTTTTGTCGTGTTCACGGATAAAGATATTCTTCGAACCCAACTGCTGCACAGCCCGCCGGAACAATTGGAATGTCTGGCATCCTATGATTTTGTCCGGATGAATGACATGGACGCCTATGTCCTCATTCGAGCAGATGCCAATGATAGCGAGCTATCCGATGTTCCGCCAGAAAAAATCCATCAATACTGGAAAGTATATTATCACCATGTGCACGGGCCTAGGTGGGAAAAAACAAAATGGTGCATTCTGAGATACCCCAACGCCGCTGCGGCGCAGCGCGCGAAGATGTCGACGGAAAAATTCGAGGAGCTGTATTTTAGCGTATGCAATCTGGATTATTCCAAGCTCTCCGGGCAAATGGATGCCTTGGTGCGACTGCTAAACCAAACCGATAAAGTGAGGATTACGGGGGAAGGGACTGATCTGACCCTGTCGATCAAAGGAATGCCCGTCCGAAAAGATGCAGGCCTGCAAAATCTGCCCGACGTCGAGGTGTACTGCGTTCCGATAAAGGACTCCGTCCATGGATCGATCTCCTTCAACACGCCCGTTAATTTTAGAGGGACTACATTCGATAATATCGCATTAACCTTTGAACATGGAAAATCGTCGATGCGCAAGCAAACGACACGGCAAAGCTCCTGGAAATTCTGGAAATCGACGAAGGAGCACGATATATCGGTGAATTCGGCATTGGTCTGAACCCGTACATATGGGAGCCCATGAACGATATCTTGTTCGATGAGAAAATTTGGGGCAGCATTCACTTGGCTATCGGCAGCGCCCCCGTCCAATGTCAGCATTCCAATCTGTCTTCGATCCATTGGGATATCGTCTGCAACCAGCGTGCCGAATACGGCGGCGGGCAACTATGGCTCGATGATGTCTTGATACGGGATAACGGTTACTTCGTTACGGAAGAGCTTGATGGATTGAATCCTCAATTATAAAATCCAGTCTATCCCGTATACCGCATAGATAGCGTCCAGAATTCGCTCAGTAAGGACAGGCCTTCTAAAATCGCCACCTTTCGAACAACCTAATAGGTGCAGTCCCTCGATTTAGGAGGAGACTGTACTTTTTTTATGCGGAACCGCTCCCCGTCTTCCGAACCCGCCTCTGAACAGCAGTCCGGTAGACAGCTTCGCGCACCATAGCGAGAAGGCCGTGAAGAAAAGCCCCCAGACGAAGGCCGGCACGAATGTAACCCGGCTTAGATTAGCCGCATCGCCGGCAGCACCCGGATCGAGAATCGAAATCGTCAGAATGACGAAGGAGCTGATCACGGATTCGACCAGGCAAATGAACGAAATAAGCAAATAATAGCCGGTTCGCAGCCAAGGAGGAGCTATCGCGCAGATCAGCGCGGTCAGGGCGGCAAACCCGGCACACCAGACCATGCCGTACCCGTTGCGGACGAACAGCGCCAGCCCGACCGCCGCCAGAACAGTCACGACGATCAATCCGGCCCGCTCCCGCCTGTAGGCATGAAGGAGAAACAGCAGCAGCGCGAACAAGGCAGAACCCATATAGCCGGCAAGCGAGATCGGGATCGCCATCCAAGCGTCGGTATATGCCGACAGCGTTACCCCGCTTTGATTGCCGAACAGATGAATATACATGACGCTGCCCGACAGCAGCAGCGTAGCCAGTGCGTGTGCCAGCTCATGAACCAGCGTATCTACACTGCGGAAAAACGAAGAGAACGGGATGAATCGGGTCAGAATGGCGGTGACGGCAACGATTCCCGCCATCTTCAGCCAATCGCGCATAACAATCCCTTCTTTCTGACTTTTAGTGTACTATACGTGGACCTGAGAATTGCGTTACGACGATCATATCACACTGCGGGAAGCTGCAGGTTTCCTTGCTCATGAGGCGGCGCCGTTCCCCCTGAACGATTCCGTGAATAAAACGGCGACCTCTTCCCGGTGGAGTACCGAGAGAAGATCGCCGCAACTAAGTCCATCCTCTAATAGGCTTACAGCACCTGGAAAACTTACTTGGACGCTGCCGCCCCGTCTTTCCCTTTGCTCTTGCCCGCGCGCGCATCATGGATTTCCTGGCAAAGCTGCTTCATGGATTTGCCTTCGGTGGAGATGCCAAGACTCTTCGCCTTCTCCTGCAGCTTGGCCATGCGCATTGCTTTATGCTCAGCCTTGAACTGCTCCCACTTGGCCTTGTCCTTCGTACGGGCCGCCTTCAGCTCCTCATGAAGCTGCTGAGCGGTCTTGCCTTCCGTGGAAATGCCAAAGTACTTGGCCGCTTCCTTCAAATGCTCCAGCTTGCGCGCCTTATGCTCCTCGCTGCCCGCCTTCCCCTTGTCGCGATCCATGTGGTGGTGCTCGGCTTGCGACGGCTCACCGGAAGGCGGATGGGTACCGTTCTGGGCGAATGCCGGTACAACCGATAGCAGAAGCGCTCCTGCAGCGGTTAGTACGATCGAATTGATCCAAGTTCTCTTCATCCACTGTCACTCCTTCATTCATTCGTTCGTAACAGTTGGACAGTTTATCCAGAATGGATGCATTCTATCCGGACGACACCCGTTTTTCTATTCTTCCTCCGGATCTCCCGGCTGCTGCCTGCCCTGCCGCTGAAGCCGCTCCAGCTCCTGGAGGAGCTCTCCTTTGGCAAAATGCTCTCCTATGAAGACCGCAACATCATTGACATGGGACTGCGGGGTAATGCGCATGAAATCCAGCTCGCGATAAGCGTATTGGAACAGAAACCGGCTGTTCGTATCCGCAAAGGTCAGAATCCCCTTCGCCCGGTAGACTTCCTTCGGCAGCTTGGCCATGAATTGCTCGAAATCATGACTGTCGACCGGCCCCGTCAAATAGTGCGTCAGCGCCATGACATGCTCGTGAGACGCATGGGGGTGGGTCCCAGCGGCGTCATGATCAGCATCGGTATTGTGTTCATCTCCGGCATGATCGCCATGGGAACAGTTCGCTCCGCATACATGCCCGCTATGCCCGGCGGGAACGATCCTCTTACCGTTAGCCGATTCCCGGCCGGGGTCGAAGATGCTCATCTCCGTCACGCAGCGCACGGTGACGGTCAGCGGCGCGTATTCATTGAGCTCCCGGACGAGCTGCTCCACCTCGATCAGCTCTTCAGGCGCGAGCTTGTCCGCTTTATTGACGATCAGATCGGTCGCGCAGCGGATCTGCTCCTGCATGAGCCTGAAGGTCCGTCCCCCCTTGCGTCTGCGGCTGAGCAGCTCGGGCCCGTCCACGACCGTGACGACGGTACGCAGGTCGACGAGCGCATACATGGCCGTCTCCGTTACCGCATCCATAATCTCCATCGGATTGGCGGCTCCGGTCGATTCGATCAGAACCACATCCGGCTTGTATTCGTCCAGAAGCGATTTCAGCTCCAGACTTAAATCGCCGCGTATGGTGCAGCACAGGCAGCCGCCCAGCATCTCCGCCATCGGCACGTCGTCGCCGATGATTTGTCCGTCCAAATTCACGTCGCCCAGCTCGTTCATAATGACAGCCGCCTTGACGTCGGCCGCTTTATAATAATCGATCACCTGATTGAGCAGCGTCGTCTTGCCGCTTCCCAAAAAACCGGAGAGCAGGTGGACCGGCACTGTTGTTCTCTGTTGATCCTGTTGATCCTGTTGATCTTGTTGAATCTGTTGATCCTGCTGATTCTCTATCGTCATCTCGCTCTTGCCCTCCCGCGCCGGTAAACCGGTCTCGAATGCTTCATTTACGATTGTAACGTACTTATTCCCTATTTAACAGGCCGGGGGTGCGAGAGACAGCCGAGCAAATCAAGCTGGAACGCAGCTTGGACCGGTATGTGGAGCAGAAAGCCGAGGGGTTCATCTGCAAGCTGCAAGCCGTGAAGTCCGATCCGATCGGGCTCGGATTATATGCGCGCACCAAGATGAGTTATACAGATTCGCCCGCGCCAGCATTCATGTTAAAGCGGATGTAAAGATCAAGGATATCGGCAAGCTTCAGCAGTAACGGCTCGTACCGTTTTGACCGGCTATCGCAGTCCCTTCGTGGAGGGGTTCTCCACACTCGCGATGACATACCATTCATTTCCCTCAAGGCGCAAAAGTCCGGTTCAGTTTTTGGAATCGGCGCATACACTTACGAGGATGAAAGGAGTGTTGGCGATGATGGAGAAGTCCCCCATCCCGGTCATTGTGATCAGCGGGTTTCTCGGCAGCGGCAAGACGACGCTGCTGCTTCGGCTGCTGAATGGAGCCCGAACGAGCGGGCTTCGCGCCTGCGTGGTCATGAACGAAATGGGCGCCGTCGATGTAGACGGCAAAGTGGTAGGCGGCGAGGCGGCTAGCCAGATGCTGGAGCGCGTAACGGAAGGCTGCCTCTGCTGCACGAAGAAGAGCGAGCTCGCCCACTGTCTGGAGCGGCTGGTCCTGCGGCAGCCTGACGTGATCTTCATGGAGCTGACGGGCGTAGCGAATCCTGAAGAGATCGCCGAAGCGATGAGCGAACCGTCCGTAATCGGCAAGGTGAAGCTCCGTCATATCGTGACCGTCCTGGATGCCGAGCATGCCTTGGATTACAACAGCATCTTCTCGACGGATCGTGAGCTCGTACATACATTAAGGCGGCAGATTGAAACAGCCGACCTGCTGCTCTCCAATAAAGCGGATTTGGTCTCGAACAAAACCGCAGTTAGGGTGGAGCAGATGGTCATGGCCCGCAACCCCCACTGCCGGTTTATCGCAACGGAACGCTGCGATATTGACCCAATGCTGGTCTTGCGCGGCATCCCTTCCCGCGGCGTGCAACCCGCACCTGTTGGCCGGATTCGCGGAGCGGTACCCGTGAAGGTGAACGGCTCAGCCTTAGCCGATAGCGCGGGCCGCGGCGCAGGCGGCGCTGCTGTTCCGCCAACCGTACGCATTCGCGACAGCAGCTCCGCTGCCCTGTCGCCGGCGTCTCAACCGGGCGGTACGCCGATGGTCGCCAGCCCTTCCCGCTCCTACACCCGCATCCAGACCGTGGCAATATATCCGGACATAGCGCCGCATGTAACCCGCCGCGCCTTCGAAGCGTTCTTCAGCGGACGAGGCCAGGCATGCCTGCGGGCCAAGGGCTACATGCCCTATGGCACGAACGGCGCGATGCTCCTCTTCCAATTAGCGGGCAAGCGAATCGAATGGCATCCGACCGATTATTCGGGGGCGCCCTACTTCGTCATGATCGGCATCGACCTGGATGAAGACCAAACGGTGAAAGAATGGCAGAAGCTCATGCGGCGGCAGCCGCACGCCCATTTTTGATAGGCAAGGATCACCGTCCATTAGGAAGCAAGGCGGTTAGCATCACATTAAAGGCATGGCGGCATCGTTCGATGGCCTTGCTCCTAGCGTTTAAGACCCCTCTCCAATGCATGGCAGAAGAACCTTCCCTACCACTCGAATAGGAGCGGTAGAGAAGGTTCTTATCGATTCAAGGGCTTGTTCATTTCCTTGTTCGAGCCATGGAAGAAACTTACCCGGTCAAGCCTTCGCGCCCGCGAGCCGGCTGGTGTTCCGCTTCGCTCTCCACCAGGTTGTTCTGCCACCGGTTCGACCGGTAGCGGGTATACCCGATGACGGCTTTGGCGATCTCCTCGGTCGTGTACAAGCCGTATACGACTTCAATCGGCCAATTCATTACCCCTGCCCCGATAAACGTGAGCGGAATCCCGATCAGCCAGGTCGAAGAGAGAACCATCCAAAGCGAGAACCGGGTGTCGCCGCCGCTCCGGAATACGCCGACAATCCATATATTATTGAGAAAGTTGAAGACAAGCGTCAGCGACATGATCCGTATGACTTGCACCGCCTGCTCATGAAGGTCCGGACTGATCTGGAACAGACGGATCACAAACGGCGCGAGCATAAACAGCAGCAGGCCGACGATGCCTGCCGAAGCCGTCCCGATGATCGTGAACCGCTTCGCATAAAGCTGTGCCTGCATAGGCTTCCCTAGTCCGATTCGCTCGCCGATCATGACGGTTGCCGCCTGGGAAAAGCCCTGAATGCCAGTGCTGACAAAATTGCCGATCATCTTCGAAACCTGGACGATCGCCAGCGCGGACGTGCCCAGTAAGCCGAAGGCTACCATGTACATCGTCATCCCCAGCCCCCAGAACGATTCATGAATGATGATCGGCAGCGTAACCCGCGAGACCTTCGCCATCAGAGGCCGGTCGAACCGGAACAGATCGGCGAAGGAGATCGCGATCTTCTTCTCCCTCACGTACACGAAGATCAGAATGAGCAGCATCGCCACCGCCTTCGAACAGAGCGTTGCAGCAGCCGCGCCGTTCACACCCATGGCGTCAAAGCCGAAATGGCCATAAATGAGCGCATAATTCAATAACGTATTCAACAAAAGCGCCAGGATGGTGATGTACATGATCTCTTTCACGATGCCGACGCACTTCAAGCTCAGCGAGAAGGCCATCGTAACAGCCGATGCCACGAAGCCGTAACTGACGATCGACATAAAGGATGCGGTCATGTCCAATAGCTGGTCGTCATTGGTAAACGGCATGAATACATAAGGAGAAAACACGTTGACGATCAGAACGTACAGCGAACTGATCGCAAGGGCACAGAACACGGTCATGCCGATCAACTTCTTTATTTGAGCGTAATTCCGCAAGCCGTAATATTGCGCCATGAATACGGCCGGACCGCTTAAGACCCCGGCCAGAATCATGCCCAGCAGAAATTCAAGCTGTCCCGCAATTCCAACGGCGGCTATCGCCTTCTCGCCCAGACTGGCCACCATGAGCGAATCGATCAGAGAAAAAGAGGATGTGAATAGAAATTGCAGCGTCAGCGGAATCGCCAGCCGGTATAATTGGGGATAAAAATCATCCTGAACCCGTAGTGTCTGTTTGCTCATGCTGATGATAGACGCTCCTTCTAAATGGCAACCAGCTGCGGAACGCGGTTCTTAAACTGGACGATCTCCCGGATATTGAAGGATTTCAACAGCTCGATTGCCTCGCTGAAGCCTTTCTCATAATGGCTTAACCGATGCGCGTCCGATCCGAGCGAGAACAGCTTGCCGCCCATATCGATATACATCTTGAGCAAATAAGAATGCGGGTGTATCCAGCCCTGGCGGAACAGTCCGGCCGTGTTCAGCTCCAATGCCTTATCCTTGCTTATAATGACCTTCATAATGTCATAGAGGATCGAATGCGCTTGTTCATAATGCTCCACGCCGATGGTACGCTTGGCGTATCTGACGAAATAATCGAGATGTGCCACGACATCGTAATTGTCCATTTCATTAACCGCATGGAACACATGCGTGAAATAATCGGCAAATACGCGCTCCAGCGGCTGTTCGTGGTAGGCGTCCTCCGCGAAATCCAGCACGCCGTTATTGTGGACGGAGAGCAGGACCAGGTCGAACGAATATTGCCGTAAGTAGGCGTTGATTTCATTGAAGTAATCCTGACGGTACCCGACCTCGATACCTTGCCGGATATCGATATCGTATTTGCTGCGCAAAAGGGCCGTTTCCCGCTCGTATTCCGGCATGTCAATCAGAACGTCTTTCTTGAAAAACTTGCAGTCATAATCAAAATGATCGGTCGTGACGACAAACGGCTTTCCCAGCGATTGTGCGTGACGGACGATCGCCTCCAGCTCCTCGGTCGAATCGGGGGAATACCGGGAATGGACGTGTTGGTCTACGATGTTCGGCGATACTTGCATGGTTAGATCCTTCCTGCATCTCATATTGGGCTTCCTTCATCATGCTTTGGTCCATTGAACCCCTTCGCTTTCCAGCTGCTTGATCCAGTCGCTCGGCGGTTCGCTGTCGCATATGACATGATTCACATCATTGAATTCGGTATATTTGTACATCGATTTCGCATCGATCTTCGTATGATCGACGACAAGGTACACTTCGCTCGAGCGCAGAATCATCCGCTTCAGAAAATTCCCCTCGTCGATATTGTAGGTGGTGATGCCGTTGACGATGGAATAGCCGTTCGCGCCGATGAAGGCTTTGTCGATATTCAACCTATCCAGCATATCCATCATTACGGTTCCGGTTGCGAACATCTGATCCGTATCGATTTCGCCGCCCAGGAAAATGATTTTGCCGGTGAAGAAGCCGGATTTCTTCCGTTCGATCAACTGGTTCAGGATCGAGACGCATCCGACGATAATGGTCAAATTATGCTTGTTCTGCAGATGCTTCGCGATCTGGAGCGTCGTCGTGCCTACGCCGAACGCGACGACATCGTAATCCTGAATAAATTCCGCCGCTTTCTGCCCGACCTGCTTCTTCTCATCGATGTTGATGTCATGTCTTTGATTGAAGGGCGCTTCATATAATCTGAAGTTCGGCTTGATCGCGCCGCCATGAACGATAAGCAGCTTGTTCTCCTGATTGAGAAGCTCCAGGTCTCTGCGGATCGTGACCTTCGATACCATCAGCCTCTCCGCCAGTCCGTTCACCGTCACTCTGCCGTTCGCGTTCAATTCGGCCAAAATCAGACTCATCCGCTCGACTTGCAGCATTCGTTACTCCACGCCCTCTCAAATTCATTCGGTGAGGCCGGAAAACCACGCGCGGACGCGCCGTTCCCCGGCCTGACGATTACCTTTCATCCAGATAGATCGGATTGGTATAAGCACTCTTGCCGTACTTGTCGATGCACTCGATCCGGATATATTTCTCCGTCCCCTGCAGCTTCTTTCTAAACTTCGTTACATTCTCGCCGATCTCGCTTTGATATTGGTGGCGGTCCCCGTTCACATAAATCCGCTGAACAGGCGAGCACTCGAAGATGACCTCGTCATTGACGATCCGGAAATCATAAATTTCGGGACCGGTCGAGGAATAGAAGCTGCCTTGAAGCAGCGCTTCGATAATCGCATTGCGGGACAGCTCCTTCGCCTTGACGACGACCCAGCCGCCGAAGGAATCGTTGTACGGCGAATCGAGCGGAATCCGGTTATGATTGTCGTCCGTAGCCGTGCCGTACAGCCGCTTGCCTCTGCGGAGCAGGCTGTCCCACAGAATCTTCGCATTGCCCATATTCTCCTGCCATTCAGAGCAGTGGTTATAAATCTCGATGGCGAACAGATTGTCCAGCTCGATCAAATCCTGCCACTCGACGATGGACCAGTGCGGATGGTTGAACATGACGATGTTGCCTCTGGCGACCATGTCGTCGATGAATGCCTGCACCGTGGAGTAGTCCTGCCATTTCTCCCACTTGATCGTCTGCATATGCTTCAGCGGCTCAAGCGTCGCATTCCGGATATGATCGTCGGTTCCCATAATAACATGCAAATGGTAGACGCGATAGTCGCCGGCCGGCATGCGGATGCCCACCTCGCTGGCAGGAAGCGTAATAAAGTCCGCTTCATTCTGATCCTCGAAATTGGTGAAGAAATCATGCTCGGAGTGAGCCAGAAAATGATAGCCTTTGTCTTTATAAGCTGCCCGAAGCTGATCGGTTGTCAAATCCCCGTCGGAAAGTGTGGAGTGACAATGCAAATTCCCTTTGTACCAGCTGCCTTCGTTAAATCCGTTTACTGTTCTCAATTCGCTTTGCCTCCTGATCGCCTGGCTTGCTTATTTGTTTTCGTCCATAATTTGCTGGGACTTCTCCGCTGCCTTCTGAATCAACTGCTTCGGATCCTGGTTCGTGTCGATCAAAGCAAGACGAAGATCCTCGACGATTGTCGTATACATCGCCCGCCAGTTTTTCTGCCATGGACGCTTATGGGCATACTGCAGCTGATCAATGCCTACTTTGTACTGCGGGAATTCTTTATACAAGGCTTGTATCGCTTCGGTTTCGAGCGACGACTTCGTAATCGGGAAGTAGCCGGAATTTTTGAAGAACGAAACGACGAATTCATCATTGGCCAGAAATTCGAAAAATTTGCCTGCCGCTTTCTTCTGCTCTTCCGTCGCTTTGTCCAGAATGATCATGTTGGCTCCGCCGGTCACCATCGAATGCTTCTCGCCCGCCGGCTGGAATGCGACCTGCAGATCGAACGACTTCGTTTCTTTCAGCAGCGGCCCGAGCGAACCGGTGGAATCCAGCATCATCGCCGCTTTGCCTTCTATAAACTTCTGTTTGACCAGATCGGACTGGCTGTCCTGCGAGCCATAAGGGCTGAACATAACCTTTTCCTTGACCATCTTCTGCCACAGCTCCACGATCTTCCAGCCCTTCTCATTGCCGAACTCAACCTTGGAGCCATCCTCGCTTACAATCTCGCCGCCGTACGAATAGACCGCCGACTCCCAGAACCAGGCATCGCTGTCCCAATGGGAGGCGAATCCGTAGATTTCTTGATCCGGCTTGGCGACTTTCTTCGCAAATTCATAGAGCTCGTCCCATGTTTTGGGGCCTTCCGCCGGCAAGCCGGCCGCTTTGAGCAAATCTGCGTTCAAGTACAGGATTGGCGTGCTCCGGTTCATCGGCGCCGCTTTGAATACGCCGTCCACATAGCTGGAGCGGGTCAAGCCTTCAATATAGTTGTCGATCGTTTCTTTGGACATATATTTGCTCAAATCGGCTGCGACCGGATGATAGCGGGTAAGGAACGATTCTTCGATTTGCGCGATAACCGGGGTCTTCTTGGCGACCAAAGCCGCCTCCAGCTTCTCGGCAACGCCGTCGTATCCGCCTTGGCCCGAAACGACGATCTCAATCCCCGGATTCGCATCATTGAACTGCTTCGCGGCGTCAAAGAGGAATTTGCCGTTCGCATTGCTGGAATCCCAAATCGACCACATATCGACGACGACCTTCTCTTGCTTGCCGCCATCGGCGCTTCCCTCTTTCCCCGCATTGTTTGCCTTCGGATCGGTACTGCCGCATCCAGCCAATAAACCTACCGCCATTGCGCCTATTAAGGCAAGTGAAGACATTTTCTTTACAGTTGGTCTCATCGATTATTTCCCCTCCGTTGATAGATGCCCTTCTTACACGCTTTTTCCGCCAAATCATTCCATGAATATTCCCTTTGCCGCAATGACCGCTAGCAAACACCTCCTTAATAAACTATTTAATTCCGCCGTATACGAACGCATTCTTGATGAAGCGGTTCGCGATTAAATAGAGGACGAGTACGGGAGCCATCAGCAGCACATTGCCCGCCATCGATATATTCCACTGATTGACTCCGTCGCCGACATCCAGCAAGCCTTTCACCGCAATCGGCAGCGTCCGTACCGATTCGGAGTTCGTCAGAATGAGCGTCCAGAAATAGTCGTTCCACTTCCCGATGGCCGTGAACAGCATGACGGTGATAATGTACGGCTTGGCGATCGGCAGCATGATCCGGACCATGATTTTCAGCTCGGTCGCCTTGTCCAGCCTGGCCGCGTCCAACAGCTCGCTGTTGATTTGCTTAAACGCCTGCGTCATGAAGAAGATCGTGAAGGACGAGAATGTGAACGGAACAATGAGTCCCTGATACGTATCGATCCATCCGAAATCGCTGAGCAGCACGTAGATCGGAACGAAGGTGACTTGAGCCGGCAGCATCAAGTCGACCAGGACCAGCGCGAAGAAGAACCCTGACAGTGCGAACTTCTTCCTGGCGAATGCGTACGCAGCGGGCACGCAGACGAAGAGCTGGCCAATCATCGTCAGAACCGTAACGATAATGGAATTCATGCCGAAGTGGAAAAATCTCACTCTCTCCCATGCCTCGGCATAGTTGCTGAACTGCAGCGACTTCGGCAGCATCGCCGGCGGAAATTGAATGGATTCGATATAGGTTTTGAGCGATGTACTGATCATCCAAAAGAATGGAAAGATAAAAATAAGCGTCAGTACAATCATGAGCAGGTAACGTAGTAAACGGATCGTCAGTTTCATCGCTTGCTTCTCTTCCTCCGTTCGATTAATAATGAACTTTCTTGGAGAAGAACATAAAGTTCATCAAAGAAATAAATCCGATCAGAATGAGAAAGAGTACGGATGCCGCCATTGCCTTGCCAAGCTGGAATTTCAAGAACCCGATCTGATAGATCCAATGCACGATCAAATTGGATGAGCCTTGCGGGCCCCCGCCGGTCATCAGGTTCACGACATCAAACGAACTGAATGCGCCGATCGTGGACGTAATCAGCATGAAGAACAGCGTCGGTGACAATAACGGAATCGTAATCCGGAACAGCGTACTCCATCTGCCCGACCGGTCCAATTTCGCGGCTTCGTAAATATATTTCGGAATGCCCTGCAGCCCCGCGATAACGAGCATCGCGCTAAAGCCGATTCCTTTCCAGATCGAGACGATCACGATCGACAGCAGCGATGTCTTCGGACCCATCATCCACAGCTGGGGCTCGAAGCCGAGCATCTTGAGCAAGTAATTCACAATGCCCATCTGCGGGTCCAGCAGCCACATCCACATGATTGTGACCGATACGAACGAGACGATATGGGGCGTAAAGATAACGCTCTGCACGAGATTGGTCAAGAAAGTGCTCTTCTGCAGCAGAATGCCGATGGCCACGGCGAATACCAAGCCGAAGCATACGGTAAAGAACGCGTAGATCAGCGTATTCTTCAACACCTGTATGGCATCGGGATCGGCGAATATGGACCGGTAATTGTCAAGACCGGCGAAGCTCTGCTCGCCCGTAACCACGTCCCAATTCATAAAGCTGACTTTGACGGCGAACAAGATCGGGTATACGGAGAAGAGCGACGCCAGGATGACCGCCGGCGCGATAAGCACATAAGGATTCTGCAGCACCTTGTTCAGCGCGCGGGACAGCAGTCTGCCGGGCTTATTCAGCGAAGGGCCGCCCTTCCTATAGTGCAGCTGCTTCGACGGAATGTTCTCTTGCAACGTACACGCCCTCTTTCACTAGAATGGATTGCGTCAACTGCAGAATGCGCCCGGCATCCCGGATGCGCTGCTCATGCATATCGAAGAAAAACATGTCCTGCTCCGCCACATATACACTCACGTTATCTCCAAACTCGCGCTCTTCCTCGGACTTCACGAGGATGATGCCCATATTGGTTCTCACATGGTACAAGCTGTCCAATCCAAGCGTTTCGCGCGTCACGATCTCACCCGGGAAGACAACCCCCTGGAATCGTTCCGGCATCGTAAACTTTGCCTTCTGCGGCCTGAACCCCAATTGACAAGTCATCCGCAACGGAATGATGTTCATGCCCGGATCTCCGATGAAGGTCGCGACGAATACATTCTCAGGATCGTTATAGACCTCTTTCGGCGTACCCGTCTGCATCACTTTGCCTTCGTTGAAGATGACGATATCCGTGCCCATCGTCATCGCTTCGATCTGGTCATGGGTAACGAACACGAACGTAGCCTGCAGCTTCTGATGGAGCTGGATCAGTTCGCTTCTCATCTGATTACGCAGCTTCGCGTCGAGATTGGACAACGGTTCGTCCATCAGGAAGACGCCTGTCTGCTTGGAAATCGCCCTCGCAAGCGCGATCCGCTGCCTTTGTCCCCCGGACAGCATGGATGGCATCGCATTGGTATATGATTCCAAGCCAACCTGTCTAATGACATGGTCCAGACGCCGTACGATCTCTTCCTTTGACAGCCCCTGATTCTTCAGGCCGAATTCGATGTTTCGCTTCACGGTCATATGCGGGTATATCGCATAATTCTGAAAGACCATGGCAACATCGCGATCTCCCGGCTCCAGCTTCGTAACGTTGGAACCTCCGATGCGGATCGTACCGCCTGTCACGTCCTCGAGTCCTGCAATCATGCGCAGCGCGGTCGTTTTCCCGCAGCCCGACGGCCCGACAAGCACCGTAAACGAGCTGTCGCGTATTTCCAGATTCAACTGTTCAATGACTGTTTTGCCATTCGGATACGTCTTCCGTACGTTTTCGAATTGAATCGCAGACATGTTTTATTCCCTCCTGCTTCGATGAAGTGAGCCATTCGTTTATCTCCCTCACATAACCAAAGCTTACGCGAGATTCGTAAACGGAAGATTAACGATGAATGTTTATTTTGTTAAGATTACTTTTTTGTTCCTTTTTGTTCTTTTCAACTGTCTGAGCACATGTAATACAAAAAAACAGCACCCCCGGCCAAGATGAGCCAGAGGTGCTATTTCTATACAGGGAGAGATGATGTCCGTTCCTATTCGATCGCCATCCCATCGAATGCTACGATGACGGAAACCGGCGACGTGCGGTCGAAAGCTTCCTGCAGCTGATCATGATGCAGCGGATGCTTGTGGTTAATATGCGTCGCATATACCTTCGTATCCTGGTCTATCGTGCCGTTTGCGAGCAGCCGGTCCAGGACAAGATTGAAGTTTTTCAAATCCAGATGCCCCATCACGTAATCTCCCCGGGATTCGTCTCCGCCGAAGGTACATTCCATGACTAGAATATCGAGCTTGACCTCCTCCAAATACGCGAAGGTTTCCTCAAAGTAATAGCCGGTATCCGAAGCATAGTAGAACATGCGGTTATCCGGCAGCGCGATCAGATAATTCGCGGCGATCTCGCCCTCGCCATATCCGCCGTGCGAGCCTTTGAGCGGCGTAACGGTGTAGTCCGCGACCGTGACCGGCTCGTAATAGGGCAGCGCGATGATCGGGAATCGCTGCTGCCACTGCTGGTATACCTCCTCATTATTGGCATAGTCGCCCATCACGCATTGCCGGAACATATTCGTCGCCCACGTATAGGCGGTTTCCGATACATAGATCCGGATCGGCTTGTTGCCATTCGTGACGACCGCGCAATCCTTCAGCAGCATCTCAAAGAAATTCAAATGATCCGAATGCGTATGTGTAATCAAGACATCCGTCAAGTCATGCACATCCAAGCCCGTTTTCACCAATTGGTGAAACAGATCCGGTCCCAGATCGATATGCACGTTCTCATCCAGCCGGAATGCGGAACGGGAACGGATATCCTTCCCTCCGTGCTTCCTGGCATGCTCGCAATACTCGCACCGGCAGAAGAAAGCAGGTATGGCCTCCGCGGCGCCCGTTCCCAGAAAAATAAGTCGATCGTTCATATTCCCACTCCCGATGGCAGTATCCATTCTCACGGCTTTAAGCCGCGGCATGGCAAGTATAGGCGTCCACGATAAGCCTTACATTAAACCGTTATGAAGGTTGTGTAAAGACTCGCTAGGCTAAGGAGCCATGAGCCCATACTTTATTTTGATGCGGTCCAGCTTCTCCAGCATGGGCCGCGACAGGATGAAGAGGAAGACCACCGTAGCCATCGCATGTACCATGTCGAACCAGAATCGAAATATAAGCGGCCAGCAGCGCCTTCCACGACAATGAGGACGTAAACATCAGTAAGGATCCGATATTAATGTCCCAAAAAGCCATTCCGGGTGGCTTTTCACCCGGATGGCTTTCAGGAAAGCTCTCTTTTCCGGCTTTCGGGCTTATCCCCCGTTCTCGTGAATCGCTTCCAGACCGGTATTGACGGTTTTCATGATTTGGACCATTTCCGTATACGGTTGATCCTGTTGGTTGACGAGACCGAGATTGAAATTTTCGTTGTCTCTCCGCCCGGTAACGGCTTGATCGTAATAAGAAAACCAACCCGAGCCGACAAATAGCGGGTGCGCCGCCTGACCTTCGACGAAGCCTTCGAATGCAAGCCCTCTCTCCTTGATGCTGGATACGCTGGTCAATGCGTTGACCGGCGATATGCCGCGCTGCGGCGTGCTGAACGTAAATTCCAAGTTGAGAAGCGGCTTGTTGAACGATTCATACCGGGTGATCCAGTTTGGATCGTTCGTATAGTTATCGACGGAGAACGCATCCACAATGTCCATCGCCGCGGAGTCCCAGTCGAGGCTGGTCCTCCAGGTCGGCACGACCGACGAGCCGAGAAACAGATGGTTCGAATCGTATTTTTTGATAATGCCTTTAACCGTCGAGAAGTAGGTGCGGGAAGCGAGCCGAATGTAGTCCGACACCTCTTCTGCCGGCACGTTTGCGATATTAATGGACGTATCCTTTAATGCGTCGAACGATTCGGCGCTGGTGCCGAGAACCTCGTTGACGGCGGCGATGTCGTTATTGTATTTGGCGGCGATATGGTCGACAAAAGCGACTTTCGCCGCGGAGTCCGACCCATAGGTCAAGACGGTCTTGACGATATCGGCGTTCCAGCCCGCTTCATTGTCGTACGTATAACCGATCAGCCACCGGTCGTTCTTTTTTTCTTTTAGCCGCGGCGCAAGCGCTTGTTCGATGATGGACGGCGCTTGCGGATCGAATACATCATAGGTCCATTGAATCCGCTTTAAATTTATCGGATCCTGCAGCAGATCGATATACGGAAAATCGCTTATAAATCTCGGTTTGGTCCATTTGGTGAAGGCATTGAACCCCCAATCGATCAGCCGTTTTTTCGTGATGTTCTCCCACTTCGTCTCGAAGCTGCTGCCGTATTTTTTCATGACGTTAGCTATGAGGAAGCTGACCCTTTTGCCGTTGATATCGTCGGCATAGGCCGGAGCATACGTGCCGGGATCGGGAAGCTCCTCGAAAACCCGCCTCGGCGTGCCGTCCGCTTTATGATACGGCGTACCGTATCCCCATTCCCATATGCTCGCGGCATCTACCCCCTTCAGGAAAAATTTGTATCCTTCCGGCGTAATGAACCACCATTTTCCGCCGATTTGCTGCAGCCTGAAATAATCGGTGCTTGCAAATTTCCCGCCGCTCTTGATCCCGCCGTACTGGTCGTACTTTCTCCGGTCCGGCTTTACATTCGCCAGCGCGCCGGCCTCCGCCGCGTATTCCTGCCGCAGCTGATCGTCGGACGTCACCTTGCCGTCCCACGTTTCATAAATCCATTGTCCGTACTTATCCACCATCATGGCGTCCTTCTTCAGCTCGGCCTGCATTTGCTCTACCGTATAGGGGGGACTCGGTAACGTCCCCTCTTCGCCCGTCCCTTTATAAATTTGAACTTCCGTCAGCGGGATATGCTGATAGGAATGCGCACGTCTCATATCGATCATGATAAACCGGGCCGTCTTGTTGCCCACCGGCAGGTTGATCGAATTATTCAAGGAGGTTCCTATCCTCACATACTTGCCGGCGATATAATAATAGTCCGGCGTCTCTTCGTTCCGATATTTGACCGTAATTTCTTTGAACCCCCAATAGCTGTTAGGCGCGTTCATGACGACGTTGATAGAGTCAATCGGATAATCCTTCAGCAAGTCGATGACGACTTGAACAGTTCCGACGGCGGTCGCGCTCCCAAGCCATCCGGCATAGGTTGTCATTAAACCGTCCATAATGACGCCGTTCTCCGAAGATACGAGCCCCGTGGCTCCTTTATCCGGTAGTTGGCCCGCATCCGGAGCAATGCTGTAGTAATAGTTTCCGGTTTTCAGCAGCTCGCCTGCCGCTTTCGCATCTTCCCATTTAACCGAAACAGCCGGCACCAACATGACGAGCACCACTATCAGCATTCCTACCCATCCCGCATACCACTTCTTCCCGCTTCGCATCGCGGACTCCCCCTTTCATGATCCGAGACAAAACAAGACAAAATGATGCGTTAATCTCTCCCTAAATCATATGGATTCCCCCTTTCCCCGCGATCCATGAGCGAATCGGCTTGCGAACGATTGCGCTTCGTCCACCGGATCCAGCACCCGGTGCCGCAGTGACATGATCATTCCCTCCTATCCTTTAACCGCTCCGATCGTTATCCCTTTTATGAAATACCGCTGCAAGAACGGGTACAAAAAGATGATCGGCCCAATCGTAATAACGACTGCCGAAAGCTGCACGCCTGTAGCGGAGACGGGAATGTTCACGTTCGTGTTCAAATAGTCCAGATTTTGCGAATTGGATACGATTCTGCGGAGCATCATCTGCAGCGGCTGGTTATGCGGATCGTCGATGAACATGAGCGCGTTAAACCAGTCGTTCCAGTACGAAAGCGCGTAGAACAACGCGATCGTCGCAATAACGGGCATGGAGACCGGCCAAATAATCCGGAAAAAAATATACAGCTCGTGCGCGCCGTCCACCGTTGCCGCTTCATTAAGTTCAAAGGGCAGCGTGCGGAAATACGAGGTCATGAGAAACGAATTGAAGGCGGAGAACAACAGCGGCAGCAGCAATGCGAGCAGCGAATCCCGAAGGCCCAGCCAGTTGGAAATAAGCAAATAATAGCCAACCAGGCCTGGCGGGAACAGCATCGTGAAATAGATATAGAATGACAGCACATAGCGGTATTTGACTTTCGGATGAGCGGCCACGTAGGCGAACATAGATGTAATGAGCACCGCTCCGGCGGTACCGACAACCGTAATGAAAACCGAGACGAAGCCGCTTTGATATACTTGGCTGCCCTGCAGCAGGAAGCGGTAAGCGTCGAGCGTAAATTTCGTCGGAAGCATTCGGAACCCTTGCACAATTTGGCTTTCCGCCGTGAACGAACCGATATAGACAAGCCAGAACGGAATGAAGCAAAACAAGGCAAACGCGCCGATAAAAACATAAGCGACCAATGAAACGGCAAGCTGAGACGTATCCCGCTGCTTCGCCAGCTTTATTTGCTTCGATCGCTCCGATTGCCTCGCCAGGCTAGTCAGCTTCGTTTGATTTGCAGTCATAGGCGGACCTCCTTTTCCGGAACTAAAACAGCTTCGAATCGTTGTCGACCCGGCGGACGACCCAGTTGAAGAACAGAATCGTAATTAAGCCCATAACGGATTGAAACAGCGCGACCGCGGCAGCATTGCTGTAGCTGTTCATATTCGTCGACCGGAGCGAACGGTACGTGTACGTATCGATGACGTCCGTTGAATTGAAGAGCAGCGAGTTGTCGCCGATAATGCCGTAAATCAAGCCGAAATCGCCGTAAAAGATACGTCCCAGCCCCAGCAGCGTCAGCACGATGATCGTTGGCCGCAGCAGCGGGAGCGTAATGTACCATATTTGCTGCAATCGTTTGGCGCCATCGATTCTGGCGCTTTCAAAGTATTCCTCGGAGAAGCCGGTCAAGGTGGCCAGGTAGATGATCGAGCCCCATCCGGCGCCTTTCCAGACAAATATTATCGTCAGCAGGCAGGGCCAAACAGCCGGCGTCTGAAACCAATTAACCGGCTCGAAACCGAGCTGGCTGAATATCCGATTAATCATGCCGTCTTGGCCGTTGAAGAAATTTATGACCATCAGGTTCACGATCACAATGGAAATGAAATGCGGTAATATAACCAGCGATTGCGATACCTTCTTGAAATAGGCATGACGGATTTCATTCAGCAGCAGCGCAATGCATAAGGAGCAGATCGTGCCGGCTGCAATGAACAGCAGGTTCAGATAGATCGTGTTAACCGTCACACCTAGCCAGTCAGGGCCGGTGAAAAAAAATGTGAGATTGTCGAGTCCTATCCACTCGCTGCCCCACAGCCCTTTTCCCGGGCTAAACTGCTTGAAGGCCAACAGATGGGCTGACATCGGCACATAGGAAAAAATAAAGACGTATACGACAACGGGAAGCGACATTGCGTAAAGCCATTTGTTTTTGCGGAGCTCTCGCCATATTCTCATGATCGGTTCCCACCTTTCGTTAAGGATGTACCTGAATGTTATGCTTAATCCGCTTCGAACGTACAGTCTTGTTTTTATCAATGAGTATGAACGGCCATACGCTCCGGCGGTATGAATTTTATTAACGGCGGGAGTACGGATTTTACCGCAGAAACTCCGCTCCGTTTGCGCCATGGGCCGATCGCCTTCATCCCCAAATCACTCCTGTAATTGAAATGGATGCAGTCATGTACCCTCAGAGTAAAACCCGGTTTGGGACTCAGAGTGATGATCTACCAAAAAAAAGTCTCGGCCTGTGACCTGCAGTTCCTGTATGGAACAAACAGACTCACAGGCCAAGACATTTCCGTTCATGATGGTGACCGTCAGGCCCTGTTAGTACGGGACAGTCCTATGTGACGGTTGACCGTCAAAGAGCGCCGTCTGCATGCCGAGGGATGCGCACGTTGGATGATCGCCTACTTCTTCTTGCTTGCCAGATAAGCGTTCAGTTGCTTCTGAAACTCCGCTTGCACCTTTTTCACATTGTCGTATGCCGCTTTTTTAAACTTCGCGAGCCCTTCGTTCGGTTCCGTCACACCCATTACGAGCGGGTCGTAAAACTCGCTCCCCGCATTGTTCAGCTGCGCCACCTCGTTGGCTACCGGGCTCGGATCGAACGTAAAGCCCGCCAGAATGTCCGGCGTAAAATAGCTCGGATCCCGCTGCCACTGGTTCAACGCGATAACATCCTTGGGCAAGCTGGCATCGATGCGATCCAGCTTCGGATTCCAGCCCCAAGCGAACGGAATGCCCGCATAAGGATTCGCCTGAATCGGTTTATAGAGCCCTTCGCCTGAATCCTCCCAGTTTTTACCTTTTATCCCATACGCCAGCAGATCGTAATTATCCTTCTGGTTCAGCCAGTTCAGAAACTGAACGGCGCGCTCCTTGTTTTTACTGACGACCGGTACCGCGATGAAATTGCCCGCTTTGTAGGTCGAATTCAGTTTCATGTCCGGGCTATAAAGCGTGAACGCTTCCGCAGCCGCTCCCGGAACCGACTTTTCAAGCGTGGTGCGGGTGCTGAGATTGACCCCGAAATCATTGAAGGTGGATACCGCCGCCTTGCCTTTAGTGAACTCCGAATTGCGCAGCGTCAGGGCGTCTTTGGCCAATATGCCGTCCTTGTACAGCTTGTAGTTCTGCTCCAGAGTGCTCATGATGAGCGGGTCCATGTCGTCGAAAATATTGTAAACTTTACCGTCGTTCCCTTTCGTGTACAAGCCGGGGTAGTTAAGCACGGCCGCCAGATTGGCCGACGGGTCGAGCATCCCTGCCAGCTTTAAGCCGATATGTTCGCTGCCGTTAGGAATATACGGCGTCAAGCCCGGCTCCTTCTCTTTCACCAAATACATAAAGTCGATCAGTTCGTCATAGCTGGTGATCGGTTTGACGCCAAGCTTCTCCCGAATATCTTTGCGGATAACGAACGTCCACGGACGTATGAAGTTCACCTCTAGCGGAACCGCGTACAGCTTGCCGTTCACTTTGTTCGATTCCATCAGCTCCTTCGAGCGGACGGCCTTAATGTCGGGACCGTATTGATCGATCAATTCGTCCAGCGGCTCGTATAGGCCTGCGGCGATATTTTGCACCGGGTTGTTGTCCCAGATCAGATCGTAGTCCTCCGCGGAGGACAGCGAAACCTGACGCTTCTGGCGGACATCGGACCACGGGATAAACACGACGTTCAGCTTCACGTTCAGCGAGCCGGCCATTCGGTTCTCCGTCTCCGTCTTTACTTCGTCCCAGTTCGCTGGCGGATCTCCGGGAAACATGATTTTGAGCGTTACCGGTTTTAAAGTTCCGGCCCCGGAAGCTGACGGATCGCCGCTTTCAGAAGGCCGTGTTGTCCCACCTGTACTGCAGGCGGACAAAGCCGCCGCGAGAATAAACGATGCTAGCAAGAACCCTTTTCTACCGAATCTCATAGCCTAGCCCTCCCCATTGATCCACCGGACAGCGGTTGCGGCATGCGGCAGATGAAGCTTCATGATCCGCTTGCCCGGCTCATGGGTTCGATCATACCCGGCTGCTAGGCATTCCGTACAGTACGGTATTCATCAAACGGTACGGAAATTGACAATGAAGACAGTAGCGATTTTGCGGATGCATCCGGTACGTCCACTCTCGCTTCGCTAAGTCTGCTCTACAGCTTCGCTTTCTCCAGGCGGTATTGGCCTGGCGTCATGCCGGTCGCACGCTTGAATAACGAGAAAAATGTGCTTTTTGTTTGAAATCCGGACTGCTCCGTAATATCCGCTACCGTCCAATCGGTCGTCGTAAGCAGGTGAATCGCATATTTAATTCGCTGATCCGTTATATAATCGGATAGAGAAAGCTGATAATGCTCCTTGAAGATTTGCCGGGCATAGTTGACGGATATGCTCACGTGCTCTGCAATATCGTCTACGGAAAGCATCGGATTGTGCAGATGATTGCGCACGAATTCCATCATTTCGGAGACGAACTCTTCCTTACGGCCTGAACCGCTTCGCGGACGCTGCCGATCCATCATCTGCAGAAGCTCTTGCAGCAGCCAGATCTTCACTTCGCCTATGGTGGAAAACCGCTCAAGGAAAGCATGGATGCTCTTCATCCCTTGAAACGTCTTGCCGTTTTTGAAGCTTTTCATAAGCGAATAAATGATATGAGTCAGCTGCAGCTTGCATTCTTCGTAGCTTAGCCCCTGCATATGCCGGGTCAGGCTGTCCAGATCGGCGCCTAGCGCGTCTGCGTTCCGAAGGCGGACGGTATGAATGGCTTGCTTCAGCAACTGTTCGTCTGGAACGCTTCCTTCACCTGCCTGATACCGCTCCAAATCGCCCATGGTGAATACCCGATCGTCATCGCAAAGAAAAGCCAGCAGCGTCAGTTCGTAAATACGGTCATAGACCGGTTGGAGATTGGACCCTTCGTCAAGCTCGGGACTGACTGCCGCCTGCAGCTCCAGCTTCAGCCAGCGCCTGATTTGAACGCGCACGTCTTCCATTGCTTCCAGGACGCGGGCCTCCTCATCATCCGAAGCAGAAGAGGAGATTAGCGCCACGATATGATCGGAGCCGAAATCGACCGTTTCCGCGGCGAATTCGTGGTTTGCCAGCACCTCCGCCATCATGTTCCCGAGCGCATATCGCAGCAGCTTGCGCGACGTGAAATCGTAGTATTCTGTGAACCGCCCGTACGATTCCAGACGGATAACCGCGATACGGAACGTTCCCGTCCGAAGGATAACGGTCTGCTTTCTTATAAACTGCTCTGCAGGGCCGGAAGCTTTCGAGCTGAGGATCCATTGCCGCAGCAGATCGTCCTTGATAAGTGCCTTGCTGCTCTTCAGGGACATGTCCAACTGCTCAAGCCTGCCTACCAGCCTATCAAAGCTGGAATCGAGCCAGGCGATCTCGTTGTCGGCATGCGCCGAATCCGCAATCGGCTCCTTGAGCCCAAGCTTGGATTGAAGCCGAGCAGTCAAGTCGCTTATCGGCTTCAAACGTCGATACGATTGCCAGAACAGAAACAACAGCAGCGCAAGGACAAGGACGACGGAAGAGACGATAATGTCGATCCGGATACGATCGATTTTAGCTTGCCATGCCGAGATAGGCGACAAAAGGTAAACCTTCCACCCTTCGATCGGCAACTCTGCCGTCTGAATCGACCAGGTTCCTTCGTCAGTGGCCCATTCCCAGCGCGACGAAGCCGATGCAGGCTTCTCTGCCTTCGCCAGCTCCGACGCCAGCTCCGCATCGGCATTGCCGAGAATGAACGCTTTGTTCGGGCCTTCGACGATCATTTTCTTCTGGTCCTGCCCGGAGATTTGCAGCATATGCTCATTTAGCAGCGGCTTGCTGAAGAGAATCGTCACGTACCCGCTATAGTTCCGGTTCGGCCCGGCTGCCGGCACGACAAGCACGAGATACGATTTGCCCTGCACGTTATGATCGAAAAATTGCAAGTATGGCGTCGTCCCTTTGCTTTTTATTGCGTTCAACATGGATTGGTCGTAGTAATCTTGCGGTGTATAGAGACCGGCTTCAGAGGAGGAGTAAATTTGATTCATCTTGAAGTTGAACAAACATATGCTATGGATAAAAGGTTCGCTGTGCACAAATTCCCGCACGCTTGCAGCCGCTTTATACAACGACAACGGGGAGTAATTGTCCCGGTTCATGTTCAGCCACAGCGCAATATTTTCTTCTGAATATACCCTAAGCGCGAACTGGCGTAATTTCTGCAACGTAAATTCCGACGTTTGCACGACCTGCTGCATTTTGTCCTGATTGGATGTATTGATTTCCTCCATGGTGCTTTGCACGAACAGCCGGCTTAAGTACATCGTGAACGCCAAAGTAAGCAAGCATACGGCTATGCAGGAGTATAAAAACAGGCGGGAATACATCTTCCGTGGCTTAATCCGACTCCACATTCTTTTCTCCCCCGCTTCCCGCGTTCCGTTTTTAATCTGATAGCCTCCTCCGACTTGTCCAATATGAAATCTATTCCTAAAGTACGGATACTATTACACTGCAACGCTTACGATCATGCGCGGAAAGCACACGGAAACCGGCCCTCCACCTAGAAAGGAGGGCTTCCGAGGAACAAACCGCCCTCCGAAGCCCTGCAGCAGAACCGAAAACGAAAAAGAAACCCAATGTTTAAAAAAACGTGGGTTTCTCTACAACCTGACGGGAAGAGCTAGTATAGCCCTTCCCGTAAAGGAGCTTTTGCCGCATGATTAATTCGAATAGACATCTTGACCGGGGCCTTCTCCCAGCCATAACGATTTGAGCGGCACCATCGAATCCTCGGGGACGTAATACTTGAGGCAGTTGCTGCTAATATCGCCAAGCAGCTGGCGCCGGATAGGCGAAGCGTCTTCAAGCATTTTGGCCGAGGCCTTAGTAATAGATTTTGCTTCCCCTTTATAGGCTTTTAACTATCCTACAAAGAAAAAAGACTCCATTAAGGAGTCTTTACAACCTCATTTACAGCCTCATTTACAACCTCGTTTACAATCTCGAATTGCCCTTCCAGTCCGTCATCGCTGTTCGGTCCCACCCAAACACGGAATGAGCCCGGCTCGACAACAAACTGATGATCGTTATTAATGAAGCCCAGCTGCTTCGCCGTCAGCTCAAACTCGACGACTTGCGTTTCGCCGGCTTTTAGCGCGATTTTCCGGAAGCCCTTCAGCTCTTTCACCGGTCTCGTTACCGACGCCGCTTCGTCGCGGATATAGAGCTGCACGACTTCCTCGCCGTCCATACCTCCCGCATTGCGTATGCATGCCTGGACCGTCAGCCCTTCTTCAAGGGTAGCCGCAGACTTGCTCAACGTAAGGCCGGTATATTCGAATTGGGTATAGCTCAGCCCATAGCCGAACGGATACAGCGGCGTGATCTGCTCATCCACATACCGCTTCATATGCGGTCGGCCGGTATTCTTGTAATTGTAATAGATCGGAACCTGTCCTACGCTGCGCGGGAACGTAACAGGGAGCTTCCCGCTTGGATTGTAGCGGCCAAACAGAATATCGGCCGTCGCCATGCCGGCTTGAATGCCCAGATGCCACGTTTCCACAATGGACGGTATATGCTGCTGCGCCCATTCGATGGAGAGCGGCCTGCCATTGGCGAGTACCAGAACGACCGGAACGCCTGTCTCATGGATAGCTTTCAGCAGCGTTAATTGGCTGTCGGGGAGCTCCAGCGATACGCGGCTGTTGTTCTCGCCGCTCATATACGCCGTTTCGCCCAATACGACAATGGCAACCTCGCACTGCCTCGCTACGGCTGCCGCGTCCTTCCGTTCCTGTTCCGCGCCTTCCGTTACATCGCAGCCCTTCGCATACAAGATCTCCGTGCCCGGCTCGGCCAGCGACCGTATGCCTTCGAGAACCGTAACGACATCGGCGCTTCTGCCTTGACCGCCCCAGCATCCGAGAAGCGCATCGCGGTCATCCGCCAGCGGACCGATCACGGCCAGCTTGCGAACCTCCGGCTTGATCGGAAGAAGCGCATCCTCATTCTTCAAGAGCACGATGGACTGTCGCGCCATCTCGCGTGCCGTTTGGATATGATCCGGAGCGAGCATCATCGAGGAAGCAAGCTTCGCATCGACATAAGGCTGGTCGAATAAGCCCAGATGAAACTTGATACGCAGAATACGGGCAACCGCATCGTCGATGAGCGATTCGGATATCGTTCCCTTCTCGATCAAATTGATCAGATGCTCGTGATAGACAAGGGCGTGCATGTCCATGTGCATGCCGGACTCGATGGCAATGAGAGCCGCTTCTTCCCGTGATGCCGCGAAGCCATGCTGCTTCAGCTCATCGACGGATTCCCAGTCGCTGAGCACCACTCCTTCGAATCCCCATTCCTGCTGCAGCACATCGCGAAGCAGAAAGCGGTTGCCCGAGCACGGAACGCCGTTCAGCTCGTTGAACGCTGCCATAATCGTGCCTGCACCGGCTTCAAGCGCCGCTTGAAATGGCGGAAAAACAAGCTCTCTTATCCGCGTTTCGGACATATCGACCGTATTATAGTCTCTTCCCGCCTCCGCAAACCCGTATCCGGCAAAGTGCTTCGGACAGGCCATCATATGCGGGCGGTCGTTCCAATCATTCCGTTGGATGCCCTTCACCCGCGCACGCGCGACCTCGGCGCCCAGAAACGGATCTTCCCCCGCACCTTCGGCAATCCTTCCCCATCTTGGATCATGGGTAATGTCCACCATCGGAGCGAGAATCCATTGGATGCCTTCTGTCGACGCTTCCCGCGCTGCGATTGCGGACGTCTCCTCGATTAAAGGCGAATTCCAGCTGCAAGCCTCCGCAAGCGGGATCGGAAAGGTAGAGCGGTAGCCATGAATAACATCGTCCGCGATAAGGAGCGGTATGCCCAGCCGGGATTGCTCCACCGCTATGCGCTGAAGCGCATTAACCGACTCCGCGCCTCTTACGCCGAGCAAAGAACCGATCATCCCCTCGCTGATCAGTTCTTCGTCGGATTCGTCGAACGTTCCAAGCTGCGTCATCTGACCGATTTTTTCCTGCAGGGTCATCTTGGACAGCAGATCGCTTATTTTTTTCTCCGTTTCCGGGTTGCTTCGAAATGGTTGTACTTCCTGCGACGACAAGCCCATTTACAGACTCCTTTCGATGTTGAGCAGCGACTTCAAATAATCGACCGATCTCCGGACATCTTCAACCATGGTCCGGACAGGACGGTTCTCTTCGCTGTGGAGCAGCTCGAAGGCCAGCCAGCCGTTATACCCGATATCCTTCAGCGCTTGAACCAGCTTCGGCATATCGATCTCGCCTTCAAGGAGATCCTCCGTCGGAATCCGGCCCGCTTGATTTCTCAAGTGGAAGGCATAGATGCGTTCCGGATAGGTCCGGATCCACTCGATCGGGTCATATCCGGCTACATGCGCCCAGCCGGTGTCTACGCACAGGCCGACATCGGAACTCGCGTACTCGATGACGCTGCGCAGATCGCCTTCCGCATTATGCTTCTCGTCCGCATGGTTATGCATGCTGACCTTCAGCCCCCGCTCCCGTGCAGCTGCCGCAATGCGGGTCAAATGCTCCCCTTGACGCTTGAATTCATCCTCCGTCTTCGGGAGCGAGACGCCCCAGCCCCCTTTGGGATCCGCATTCACGATCAGATCGCTGGCTCCGGCCTCCGCCAAGCCATTGATCAGCGGAAGAACGCTCTCCTCGAAAGGAATGGTCTCTTCATGCAGATTAAGCCCGATGTAACCGCCGGATACCGCTAATCCGTAACGCTTAGCCAGAAGCATCAGCTCCGGCGTCGGTTCGATTTCAACGGCATTCATTCCGGCTTCCGCGCACTCTCTGAAGATGTCGCCCAGCGAATCTTCCCTTTGGTCAAGACGATAACTTTCATGCCAGCCGTACATCCCTGTCGAAAATCCTTTTATCCTCATTGTTAACGCTCCTTACGCATCCCGATATATCGGTCTATGATGGCGTCTTCCCATGTCTCCTGATCCGAATCAGGGATCCGTCCGCTTTGTTCCATGGCTTCAATGACCTGCCGCATTCCTTCTTCCAAGGATACGGTCGGAACAAATTCCGGCACATCGCGGCGTAATTTCGCAGAACTGTAATACGTGTTATTCCCGAAAATTTCACGGCAAATATCGAACCTCTGCGGATCGATTGCGAGCAGCGTTTGCAGCGGTACGCCAACAAGCTCCACTTCCCGGTTCAACACCTTCATGGCGGTACGATGATAATCCTCCCATGTTATGAAGGCCTGTGGAACCAGATGATAGACTTGTCCGATACAGCCCGGCTTGCCGAGAACGCCGGCAAATCCTTTGGCCGCGTCGGATACATGCAGGAAGGAATGAAGCGCCTTGCCGTCCCCGCTTATAAGGATCGGCTTCCCCTTGCGAATCCGGTCGATCCAGGAAAAGTCCCACGCCACTTGGCGAAGCATGCCCGACCGCGGTCCGTAGGTCGTCGACGGCTTGATGATCGTGACCGGGAACCCTTCCTTGTGATAAGCGGCAAGCAGCGCATGGTCCGCCGCAGCCTTATCTCTCCCGTAACCCGAGATCGGCCGCAGCGGGTGATCCTCGGTTACGGGGAACCAGTCGTAATCGATGCCATACGTGCATACGGTCGAGCATTGAACGAATTGACTGACCCCGCGGAAAGCCTCGATGCTGGTCAGAGCATCCTCTTCCGTAAAGCTGATCATATCGATCGCCGCATCGAACTTCTCCCGCTGCATCGTTTGAATGAACGTATCCTTGTCATGCCGGTCGCCAACGATCACGTTGACGCCGGCAGGAACCTCGCCGCTCTTGCCGCGGTTATAGCACGTAACTTCATGTCCCAGCTCCAGCAGCCGGGTTACGATGCTCTCGCTAATATTACCGGTGCCGCCTAATACGATTACCTTCATAGCTACTCCACGCTTCCCGTATATAATAGGATGGATTCGTTAAGCACGCAACTTGGAAACCGTCTTCGATGATCCCGATTCCGCGCATTCATAGATCGCCTGCATGCACAAGAAATTAAACACAGCCTGCTCGTTAATGATCGCACGCGTTTCCTTGCCTTTCACTTGCAAATAGAAATAGTATATCGGATGGTCCATGATATTATATAGTCCCGTATAAGGCAGCTGACTCTCTTTCGCATCCACTTGCCCTTCTTTATCCTGCTTAAAAACAATCTCGTCGGATTCAAAATACGGCGACCATTTCACGGCGCCGAGCGTGCCTTCCACCTCGACATGATGGTAGGCTTCCCCATGCGTGCATGTTGCCCGCTCATACTGAAGCCATACGGATTTGCCATCAGCCAGGTTATATTTGATCGTCGCGCCGACATGGCCTTCAACATCGTACTTCGTATCCGTCGGGTCGATCTGCGTCTTTGGCTGGCTCATCCAAGCCGCGACGACATCGACCGACTCCGGCTGCAAGAGGTCATTCAACACCGTGAAGTCATAAGGACCCCAATCGATCAAGATCCCGCCTCCGCCCTTGGAACGGTCCAGAAACCACTTGCTCTCCGGCTGATATTCCACGCCCGAACGGCCGCGTTGAACCCGGTAAACGAAGGAGATTTTGTATACGTCGCCCAAAGCTTGCGACTGGAGCAGCGATTTGACTTCTTCTGTCTTGGGCAGGCCAAGGAAGCGGTCGCTGCAGCAGCCCAGCAAGCGGTTCTGCCGTTTCGCGATTTCCAGCAGCGTCTTGGCTTCTTCGGCGTTCATGACAAGCGGCTTCTCGCACAGCACGTGACGGCCCGTCTCCAGCGCCATCCGCGCCAATTCGAAATGGGTGAACGGAGGCGTGCCGACCACGACGATATCGTCTTCATTGGCTTCTTCAGCCAGCATCGCCTGCGCGTCGGAATAAGCGGTCGCCTCCGGATAAGCTTCTACGAAAGCGGCAAGCGCCTTCGGGTTCGGATCCGCAACCTTCACTTCAATGGCATCCTCGGCAGGAAGCTTCCGAATCGCTTCCGCATGAGCTTTTCCTATTACGCCAGCACCAATTAGATATATTCTCATGATCTTCTCTCCTTATTCCCAAGGCATCTTGGCTGGGAAGCCGATTTTTTCCGTACGGAAGGCTTCCTTGGCCTTCTGCGGCAGCTGGTCATACGTCTCCTGCGGAATTTGAATGTAAGAGCCTCCGCCATACCAGCCTCTATTGAAGATCATAGCCAGGTTCGTGCGGCGGTCGTCGGACTTGTTCGGCGTGCCGCGATGCCACATGCGGATATCGCGGATCACGATCGATCCGGCGGACATGAGCACCTTCTCGGAAAGCATATGTTCAGCCGCACGGACAATATGAAGATGCGGATTTACGCTGCCGTCGAGCGTATCGTGATTCGCCATATCCGGGTTAAGATGCGTACCGCCTGGCCATATTTCAAGCGGTCCGTTCTCTTCGGTAACGTCGACAAGCGGTATGTTGACGACGAGGCCGTAGATCGGCAGCGGAACCGACAGCTCCGGGAAGAGCGGCATAATGTCGCAGTGCACGTTCTGATAATCCGAGCCCGGCATTGGCGTATCGGAAGCAAAATAGGTGCAGCGGTTTCCGGCGCCAAGAATTTTATCGATCACGGCGGTTGCGATCGGGTTGCAAATGACGTCCTCGTCTATGAACGGCTGCATGAAAGGCAAGAACATCTGCGCCCGGTTCGTCCCGGTATTGTATCCTTTGCGCTCAATGAATTCATCGAACAACGGGTCGAAGGACTTGCGGATCGTTTTGATTTTCTCTTCGCTCAATACTTTATCGAACAGGATATATCCGTTGGTCTTCACTTGCTCCACCGCGATTTCCAACGTTTCCGGATTTAACTGCTTGGAAGCCAATTCTTGCTCTGTCAGTTGAATTTTCATTTTGAAATCCTCCCTTAATCTTTTTTAGTATATCGATTGAACGAGTAGGAAGAATAATTCTGGAGAAGCGATAGTTCCCGGATTTCATCCTTTAATTCGATTTCAAAGAAATCCGGGAGCAACAGCGATCGGAATAACATTCTGCCTGCGCAGCGGTAAGTGTTTTAACCATTCATTCAATCGATATAAACGTGCGCTATTCCTTAACCGAACCGAGCATGATGCCTTGAATGAAAAACCGCTGCAGGAACGGATAGATAACGAGAATAGGCAGCATGCCGATCACGATTTTCGCCGCATTCAAGGTCTGATTGGACAGATTCTTGAACATCTCGATTCTTTCCTGCGATGATATATTTTGCATGTTCGTCTGCACGACAAACTGCTGGATATACGTTTGGAGCGGATAGTTCTCCATGCTTCGCATGAAGATCAGACCGTCGAAGAAGGAATTCCAATGGGTGACGATACTGAACAGCGTTACGGTCGCCAGCGCCGGAGCGGAGAGCGGGATGAAGATCTTCACCAGCATGTACCACGGTCCCGCTCCGTCGATATGACCGGCTTCCGAAAGCTCTTTCGGAAGGCTTCGGAAGAAGTTGATCAGCAGGATGACGTTAAAGACGGGTACTGCAGTCGGGAGAACCAACGCCCAGATCGTATCGAACAGACCCAGATACTTCATTAGGATATAGAGAGGAATAATCCCTCCGCTGAAGAGCATAGTCACAATAATGGTCCACATGTAATAGTCGCGGAAACGGAATTCCGAAACTTGACGGGATAGCGGATATGCCATTAATACGGTCATCAGAAAGTTGATTAAGCCCCCCAGGAGAACCCGCTTAACCGATACGAAGAATGCATTAAGAAAATTTTCGTCGCTTAGAATCGTGCTGTATGCCGCCGTATTGAAGCCGACGGGCCACAGCGTTACCTTGCCGGCCGCAGCTGCAGCTTTATCGCTGAAGGATACCGCGACCGTATATATGATCGGAGCCAAAGAAAGGAAAGCGATCACTGACATTAAGACATATAAGCTTCCCATTGCAATGCGCGCCGTCATCGATTTGTTCTGAACCATATGAGTACTCCCCCTTTCCGGTTAAAAAATGCGATAATTGGCAAATCTAGCAGCCAATCGGTACGAGATCACGATCAAGATCAGCCCGATCACCGATTTCATCAATCCGACCGCAGTTGCCAAACCGAATTGGGCTTGAACGATACCGACACGGTACACGTACGTATCAATAATATCGCCGGACTCATAGACAAGCGGATTGTACAAGTTGAAGATTTGATCGAACCCGGCATTCAGAATGTTGCCGATGCTGAGCGTTCCAAGAAGCACGATGGTCGGTGCGATACCTGGAAGCGTAACGTATCTCAGCTTTTGCAGCCATGTAGCGCCATCGATTTCCGCCGCTTCATACAAGGTCATGTTGATGCCGGTCAGTGCCGCCAGATATATAATTGCGTTAAACCCGAATTCTTTCCACACATCGCTGGATACGATAATCCACGGGAATAAGCTATTGCTGCCAAGAAACATGATCGGCTCCATCCCGAAGGCTTGAAGCGCATTGTTCACTACTCCATCGAGCGAGAGCAGGTCGATAATAATGCCGGATAGAATAACCCAGGACAAGAAGTGAGGCAAGTAGACGATCGTCTGCACCCAACGCTTGAAGGCGAACTTCCGTACTTCATTTAATAAAATGGCAAACGTTAATGGAACAAGGCTGTTCGCGATAATTTTCCAAAAAGCAATGTTAATCGTGTTGAAGAAGATGGTTTTGCTGTCCTTCATTTCGAACATATACTTGAAGTTATCAAAGCCAACCCATGGAGATTTCGTAATGCCTAGTCCCATCTTGAAATCCTGGAACGCAAGCACAATGCCGACCATCGGAATGATGCTGAATATTAAGAGCAGGATCATGCCCGGCAATAACATTAGATGGTAGTGCTTTTGAAACATCTTATGCTTCATTAATTTGGCGCCTCATTTCTGAAAGAAACAAGCCATGGACATAAAGCGCCATAGGCTTGCTGTGGCGCTTTATGCATTCCATTGCATTATTTCTTTATTTCGTCCTCAATTTCTTGAATAATCGTACTGCCGCCTTCAGCCTTCCAGTCTTCGACGAACTTGTCGAACGCATTCAAGTCCAAGCTTCCGAGCACGATCTTGTAGAACGTTTCATTCTCCATCTTCTGCAGGTTGGCCCAGCGGCGCTCCATCGTTTTGGTCGTCGCGCCGAATGCCGGATCGATCGCGTTCATCTCTTGCTTCAGTACGCCGGCGCCGATCAAGTAAGCGGCAGGTCCAGCCCACTCGTCCGCATTCGCTCTTGGATTGGCTTTATCCTTAAGCGCCTGATCGTATACGATCTGCATTTCTCCGTCCAGCTCTTCTTTCTTCACCTTGCCTGCGAGCGCATCGACGAGCATGGTGTGCTTCTTCGAAGCCGCATCCGGGTAATCCGTAATCATCGTCAATGGCCATAGGGAATGACCGTTGATCAGCTTCTTGGCTTCATCATCCGGCGTATGCGTAATTTTGTCGTACAGGTTCGCGTACACGGCAGCCGCCTCCGGATGCTCGAAGCCTTTCTTCACGACAAGGTAAGACGACGCTGCAGGCAGCGATGCAATGTTAACCTTGCCTTCTTTGTCCTTAATCATATAAGCCTGCCAGTCCGCTTTCGGATCGTTCTTGACCGATCCGGTCAATGCCCAAGGCGTCCACCATGGTCCGAAGAACGCACCCGCTTTGCCGCTGGCTACAAGCTCGTCCGGACTCTTGCGCAGCGCAAATTCTTTGTCGATGAGTCCTTCCTTGTACATATCGCGGATAACGCCAAGCGCTTCCTTCGTTCCAGGCATCGTCGAACCGTATACGACTTTACCGTTTTCGTCCTTCACCCAAGTTCCCGGATAGGCATTGAAGGCGTTGAAAATGCCTTTGAAATCATGCAAGCCCCCGCCGACAGCGGAGAGATTCTGGTTGTTGCCGGTTAAGCCGATCGTATTGGCTTGACCGTCGCCGTCAGGATCCTTCTCGATAAACGCCTTCAGCACGTTCTTCAATTCCCCGACATTCGTCGGAGGCTGAAGACCCAGCTTGTCCAGCCAATCCTTGCGGATCCACAGCATGGAAGGCGCATCGGCCTGGATGGCTACGCTTGGCAGTGCCAGCAATTTACCGCCGTAAGTTGCGGCATCGATGACTTTATTGTCGGTTGCCGCGTAGAACTGCTTAATTTCAGGCGAAACATATTTCTCATAAACATCAGTCAGGTCTTCAAGCTGATCTGCGGCCGCCATAGCACGGAACATCGTCTCATTCACGACCATCATGTCAGGTATGTCATTGCTGGCAACGGCCAACTGCAATTTTTGATCATAATCCGTCGAGGAAGCATACCACATGACTTTCGTTTTAATATTTGTCCGATCGAATACAAATTTGGTGTACTCATTGTCTTCGATGGTTTCGCCATCCTTCATTTCCAGGTTCGGCGGAACGGCTTTCGTGACCTTGACCTCTACCGGTTCAGGCAGCCGGAACGGATCCGTCAGTTCTTTGCTCCCCGTCTGTCCCTCCGGCTTGGAGTCTCCAGAGTTGCTGCTGCATCCGGTAATGACAAGAGACGCTACTAGTACAAGCCCTAGCATTTTCTTGATGTTCATTTCCCCACCCTTTTCTAGGTTCTTTGTTGCTGCTCATTCATTATAAAATAAAAAAACTCCCTTCCGGGAGTATCCAGCGTCTTTAGAACCGTATACGATCGTACTTTTGTATACGGTATTATTACCAGGCCGCAGATCCGTATAAGCGATATTTTGGATGATCGTGCGCTATATACCGGATGTTTGTATACCTGTCTGACGCTGCTGGCGATATTCACTTGGTGTCAGGCCGATCTGCTCGCGAAACAGCCGGCTGAAATATTTTTCGTTCGGGTACCCGATCATCTCCGCGATCCGGATGATGGGGATCGTAGTTTGCGACAGCAGCTCTTCGGCCTTCGCAATCCTCTGGTCGCGCACATATTCGTTGTAGGGCTTTCCGACTATATCCTTGAAGCAGGAGCTGAAATAGCTGCGGCTCATGTTTACCGTGTTTGCCATCTCGACCAGGCTGGTTTGCTGCGAAATATCTTGAGCAATCAAATCGACCGCTTTCAATATGCTGTCCACAATCGGCTTCGAATATAAAGATTTATTCGTTAATTCAATCAAATGATTTCTGGTTTGGCGGATCCATTCCACCCATTCATACCAATAAACCAGGCTGCCAATCCGGCCGCTCTCCGTAATCTCCTCCGTCGACAACGTCCGCTCCCATTCGCGTGTAGCGGAATAGAAGATGCTCTCCAGCTTCTCCTTCGGCAGCCTCATCTGTTTCAGCTCGCCCAGTCTCTGGTTGAACATATCGTCGTGGTTGACCCAGCGAAGCGTTGACCACCACTTATGCATATCGAGCACGTCGTCTTCGAAGACGATCGGCCAGCTCTGCTGCTCGGCGACAATCGATATTTCATACAGCCGCTTGTCCGCTTCCAGCTCATACATCAGTCCTCGGCTTCGGAACTCGCGCAGCCACTTCATGACCTCCGTCTTCTTGAAGCCGCTAATATCCGGTAATTTCAAGATGACGATTGCAGGATCCGTTATCAACCGTTCGTGAAGCTCCTCCCCGAGCTGCCGGCCGGAATCATCGTTATCCGGAGCCCAGAGCCAAATATCCGGTTCAACTTCCTTGAGGCATTCCACGAACTTTGCCGGCAGAAGGTCCATCCACTGGTTGCCCGGCTCCGGAAGCAGGGAAAGCAGCGCAATACCGCAGCTGCTTAGGAACTGGTTCTTCTCCCCGGCTGTTTCCTGCTGCACCCGGCTTGCTTGCGGATGCTTCCCGTTCTCATCGTTTATCCGCCCCATAATACGGGAGAGAACGTCCTCCATCTTCTCCTTCTCCAGCTGCGTCTTCACGATGTAATCGATCGCGCCGAGCCGTAGCGACTCTTGAATATATTCAAAATCCTGGTGGAAGGTTAAGACGACCAGCCATATATGCGGATAACGGATCCGGACCGTCCGCATTAATTCGATCCCCGACATAACCGGCATGGCCAAATCGGTAAAGACCACATCCACTTCATGATTCTGCAGAAATTGAAGAGCCGCCTCGCCATTAGCCGCTTCGCCAATAACCGTCAGGCCGAATTGCTGCCAAGGCATGAGGACCATTAGCCCTTTCCGGACCAGCTTGTCGTCATCCACGATCAGTACGTTCAACTTATTTACCTTCTTTCTTTAATGGCAGCCGCAGCAGTACGGTGGTTCCTTGGCCTTCGCTGCTCTTAATTTGCAGCTCCGCTCCCGGGCCGTAGCGTGACGAAAGAATACGCTTGACGTAATTGATGCCGATTCCGAACCCCATCTTTTTGTGCTCTCCGCGTTCATTGTGAAGCAGCTTCTGAATCGCTTCCTCCGAAAGGCCGATTCCGTTATCGGACACCGAGACGATCACATGCGAACTGTCCTCCATGCTGACATGAACCTCAATAACCCCATCGTCGCCCAGCCCGTGATATAATGCATTCTCGACAAGCGGCTGCAGAATAAACCGCGGAATGCTTAAGTTCTCGGCAGTCTCGTCGGCCTCGATCTTCACGCCAAAGCGGAAGTCATAGCGGATTTGCTGCAAATTCAAATATTCCTTCAGCGCGCCGATTTCCTGCTTGATTGTCGTGTCTTGACCCTGCTTATCCAGATTATAATGGAGAAGCTTGTTAAGCGATGTGACCAGACGGTCGATCTCATCCTGTCCGTTCAGGCGTGCCAGCCAACAAACCGTATCAAGTGTGTTATACAGGAAATGCGGGTTGATCTGGTACATCAGCTTCTCGACCTCGAGATCGGCTTTTCGTTTCTCCTTCTGCTCGACCTCGGCCAGCAGATCCCAGATCTGTCTGCGCATATGCCAGAATTGGTGCAGCAGATGATCGAACTCCGGTATTTGCATCATCTTGATTTCGGAATGGAAGTTCTTGTTCGCAAGCTGCATAATCTCATTATTGAACTTCGTAAGGGGCACGTACATCATACGCCAGAGCAGCCAGCCCAGCAGCAGGCTGACGGCAATCGTCAGCAGCGAGAAGCCAGCGAATTGCATGATCCACTCCGTTATTTCCTTGTTGTACTCCGATTTGGCGATAACAGACACGACACTCCAGCCTTGATTGCTTACATTCTGGAATAAATAATAGCCATTATGCTTGACTAATTTTCCCGGCTCGGTGTCTGCAGGGTAAGCGGCGCCAATTGGAAAAGCATCCGAATTCTCGCTGTAGCTGACGATCCCCTTATCATTCACAATCAGATGATCGACATGCATGCCTTTCGGATTGCTCTGCAAGATTTTCTCCGCGAAATTAAAACCCGTTTCCACATAGACGTAGACGTCATCCCGGTCCGGAATATTGGCTTGCCGGAATACGGAGATTACGCTGCTGTCATCAAACCGGTTGCTCGCTTTATGCGGGCCATAATACGTAATGCTGTCATATTGCTGCAGAATGGGCAGTTTGTCCAGATCGAAATCTTTCTTGATCGGAAAGTTCTCGAATAGAAAGCGATGGTCGTTCTGAAAATAATAGAATGTCAGCCCGATCGTCGGATTGGCAAAATTGATAATGTTCAGCTCGTTAACGAGCTCCTTCTCCAAGCGGGACTTCTCGTATACATTGGTCGAATCCAGATACTGCTTCAAATCGCGTCCGATGCTACCGTTGAACGCCAGCTGCTGCGTGACATGATTCAAGTTCGAAAGCGTATTCGATAGCGAGAGCTCGACCTGTTGCAAGTTGTTTTGAACGCTGGACTCGATCTTGTTGTTGAGCATGGAATACATTTTATAATACGAGAGCGTGCCTATTAATCCCAAAGGGAGGAGCGAACTGGTCAGAATGATAATGAGAAGCCGCTTCTTGAGCGATAGCTTGGTGAATATGCGGTTCAATATTATGCGCCTCCTAGCTTCAATCGAAAGACGAATCGCGGGGTGCAAGGACGAAAAGGCTTCCCAACCGATAGTAGCTGAGACGCTGATCCTGTAGTCCCGGAAGAGACATCTTTCGACAAATCAAGGCCAGTATATCAGACCTCCGATGTGTTCACAATCATTTCGCTTTTAAATAGAATGAACGAATAACTAGTAAAGCAACCTGATAGCTGATCAGAAAGATCAATAATTACAACCTGCTGCGCTCGTTGTTAATATTATTTCTTCATTATATATCGGTTGAAGGCCTCAGAACAAAGAGGACCCGCCGGCGGCTCCTCCAACATCAATCTTATGGTCTGCATAATAAAAAAGCCTGGAAAATCGCAGGCTTTCCGCTGTTACATGCTGATCGGTCTGATCGGTTCATTTTCAGTCCAACAAGCTTCCGCTTCATTGCATGCCAAAAAACTGCGTCACCTTCAATTGTGCGCAGTCTTGTTGAAATCCTTATTACGGCTCGGCTTAACGAAAATATAGCGGGTTGCTGATTGCCGCGGGCAGCATCGCATTGGCTTGGTCGAAATGGCGCCATACTTCAACGCGGTAAAACAGCTTATTCTGGATCGGCAGGGTAAACGTCTTCGCTCCAGTTTCTTGAGCCGTATCGACGTATTCTTCACCCATGTCGGAAATCACCTTAATCACGTCCCCGGGCTGAATCTGGTTCAATTCGAATTGAACCGGATAATTAGCGGCATCTTCCCCGTTCAGCCGGATGTCCTCCAGGCAAACCGTATCGCCCATCACATACGGACCGCTTGTAATATGAATCGTCGGCCCTTCCGGCGCATAGGTCAGAAATACTCTGCCAAGGTCGATGGACTGCAAAATTCCTTCTACCGAACGGGATGGACTATACGTCCATGTCGTCGGCGTACAGTGCTGCACGAAAGCCTCCGGACGATGCACGTCGCTGCCGCCGACCGCGACGATCTTCTTCCCTGAAGCCAGCTCGCCTTGCCACCAATCCAGCGTCTTGCGATTATCCTCTCGCCAAGGTCCGTTCCATATTTCAACCCAATCGAACTCGACATCGAAGCCCCAGTGCCAGCCGCAGTTGCGGCAGTGCGGATGATTCAATACGATTTTGGCCCCGTTGCTTCTCGCTTCGCGTATACGCTCCTTGGCCTGTTCCGCGGTATTCGCCCTGAAATCGCGGATCGGATAATCGACGCCGAGAAAATTGCAATGGCCGTAATACGTCGTCAGCTCCATGCCCGGAATGGTCACGACCGAGGTTGCCCGGGGAGCCGCAAGGTTTTGGCTCGTCGTATTGTGATCCGTCAGCGCGACGAAGTCGCCATTCATCTCCTCGATCAGGCGCACCTTCTCCTCCAGCGTGAAGCTGCCGTCGCTATGAACGCTGTGCGTATGCAGATCCCCCTTTAGCCAACGGTAGAACTCCAGCTGGCATTCGATGCGGACCGTAACCCGGCATCCTTCCGGAGGAATTGCGTAAGCACCCAGAACGACCGCCCAACCCGTACCGGCCTGCAGCTTGCCCCTCATATAACCGGGAGTCGCATTATCCAGTCCAAGAACGAACTCTTTTCTCGCGCCGCCGCTCCAGCCGCGGATGCCGTCCGCGTCCTTGATTCCCAGATCGACCACGCATCGGCCGTCTCCCAGAGGCGAAACTTCATAGGATACGCGCACACTTTCGCTTCTCTCCGGCATATCGAATGGGACTTCCACATAGGTATCTTGTTCCTCATGTGCAATCACTCGTTCGATCGTCCATATGATTGTATTGTTTTCTTGAGTCAAGATGACTTCATCTCCTTTTCCTTCGCTCCGCTTGTCAGTCCGAGCTTCTGCACATAAGCCGCCACGCCGTCTTTGTCGTTGGAGACGGTACGATCCCTCGCGATGGCTTGAATGTGCGGATCGGCATTCCCCATCGCTACCGACCACCCGCTGCTCGACAGCATCATCCAATCGTTCATGCTATCGCCGAATGCGATGACTTCATCCCCGCCAATCCCCAATTTCGCAAACTGAATCTGCAGGCCGCTCCACTTCGAAACGCCTTTTTTATTCAGCTCGATGCTGTTATCGTTCATCCGAATGACTTCGACCAGCTGTTCCATGGCTTTCATCTGTTCGTAGATGGCGGTGATATCCTCCTCAACCACCATCAGCTTGAACAACTGCATGGTTCCTTGGCTCAGGCCGTCCCGCACGAGACGTTCGGGAAGCGCCTTGATGTCCGGCAGGCGAAGCCGAAGGAATGGCATATCCTCCTGGACGATGACGATCCCGTTATCGCTGGCATGCAGCTCGTAGTTGGCTTTTGACCGCCGTAATTCCGTTAATAGCTGCCCTGCGATTTCGCTTGGTATCGCCTCGCTGTGCATGATCGCAAAATCATGGCCGTAGACCGACATCCCGTTGCTGCACACATATCCGTCGAATGGAAGATCGCCGCACACCGCTCTGGCCTCGCTCAAATTTCGGCCCGTAGCAATGATTAGCTTCATGCCGGCCTGCTTCAGCTTCAGCAATGCGGATCTATTAGCGGCCGATATCACTGCATCCGAATTGAGCAGCGTTCCGTCCAGATCAAATACAAACCCTCTTACACGCTCAGCTATAGCCGCAAATGTATTCATTCATCTGATCTCCTATCCCAAAACCGATGGATGCGTGCTGCGCTGGCACCATCAATAACGGCTTGTTATTCCTTGGTCGAACCGAGCATGATCCCCTTCACGAAAAACTTCTGTACGAACGGATAGATGACAATGAGCGGAATGATGGCAATCATGACACCAGCCATACGCACGTTCGGCGTCATGAAGAAGTTGCTCGACGTCGCATCGGATTCAACGACCAGCGACCGAAGCGCAATTTGAAGCGTGAGCTTGCTCTGATCGGTAATATACAATAACGCCGGAGTAAATTGGTTCCACTTGCCGACGAATTCGAACAGCGCAATCGTGGCCAAGCCCGCCTTAGCTAAAGGCAGGTACATCCGTACAAAAATCCACATGTTCCCCGCCCCGTCGATTCGCGCCGATTCGTTCAGCTCGTAGGGAATCGATAAGAAATAATTGCGGATCAACAGCACGCTAAATCCGGAAACTAGCCCCGATACAACCAGCGAAGTCAGCGTGTTGAGCAGATCGAGCTCCTTCACGACCTGATAGACGGGAATCATAATCGCTTCCCCTGGAATGGTCATCGTGAGCATAATGAGCGAGATCATCAGATTTCTGCCCGGCAGCCCTCTTTGAATGAGCACGTAACCGGCCATGGCGCTCAGCACGACATGGAGCGTCGTACCCACCACCGTGACGATCGTATTGTTGAGGAAGGGCTCCCACAGCCTTACCGTTTTCCAAACCGTCTGGTACCCCTCGAAGCTGAACTCCGACGGCCACATCTTCAGTCCGACCTCCATCGAAGACGCATTGCTCGACAGCGAGATGACCAGCGTGTTCCAGATCGGGATCAGCATCGTTGCGACCAGGAATAATAGAAATAAACCGTTCAATAGCTGTACAACCGGATTCGGCTTATAGCCGATAGGCCCGTAATTGTTCTTCATTAGTACACCTCAATCCAGATCGTCGTAACGAATCGCCTTACGAATCACATAGGCCAGCACGAGCGTCAAAATTATGACAAGGTAAGCAGCCGCGGTGGCGACCCCCATCTTGAAATCGATAAACGTCTTCTGATACGTATAGCCCATGACGACATCGACTTGTCTGGCAATGACTCCGTTGCTCATCACGACAATTTGATCGAATATCTTAAAGACACCGAGGAGATTGATCAGAAACACGACTTTCATCGTCGATTTTAACTGCGGGATTGTTACATAGCGGATCTTCTGCCATCTTCCCGCTCCATCCATATCTGCCGCTTCATATAATGACGGATTGATGCTGACCATCGCCGCCAAGTACAGAATGCAGTTATAGCCCATTTCCTTCCATACATTGCTGAAAATCATGATCCATCTGGCGTATTCCTTCTCTGCCATAAAATGAATCGGTTGATCCATGCCCAGCAGCTTCAACAGCCCGTTGACTAAGCCGTTATCCGGCGACAGCATATATATCCAGATCCCGCCGACCACAACCCACGAGAATAGATGCGGGAAGTAGATGACCATCTGGGTAAACTTCTTAAAACCCGCGCGGATGACTTCATTCAGGGACAACGCCACGATGATCGGGGCAATAAAACCGATAATCAGCGTGCCTCCGCCGATCAGGACCGTATTGACCATCGTCTGCCAGAACACAGGATCTTGAAGAACGATCGCATAGTTGCTGAAACCGACGAACGGCCGGTCACCGATGACACGAAACTCCTGCATACTGATGATCAAACCCCGCACGAGCGGGTAGAACGTAAATAGGATGAAGTATGCAAGGACCGGGATAATCATGACGTAGAGCGATCCGTACCTCTTTATCACATTCAATGGTGTTACACCTCGCCATAGATTAATAAAGGGGAGTCTCGCTTTACTCCCCTTGCCATCATGTTGGATTAATCGATCAGATCGGCCGCCTTCAACTCATCGTTCATGCTCTTGACTGCCTCGGCAGCAGGCATCTTGCCCATCATCGCCTGGAAAGCATAGTTCTGAATGATTTTCTCCGCATCGGCCCAGCGTTCGGTTCCGATTTCAACCTGCGCATTATTATCCAGAATGATCTGTCTTGCTTCCATAATGCCCGGCAATACGCCGAACGGATTTTTGAAGTTCGTGTTGTATACGAATGGAGCGCCATGATCCATGCTGTGGCTTTCACCTTCGGCAGTCAGCTCATACTTGCCGTTCGCGACCGTATAATCATGCCCTTCGATCCCGATCGTGCCCAGCAGGTTGCCTTGCTCCGAATGCCAGAATTCCAGGAACTTCATTGCCAGCTCCGGATGCTCGGCATTCACCGGAATGCCCCATACGGAAGGCTCGCCGCGCCGCAGAATGATCTTGCCGTCCGGACCAAGAGCGCCGGCAATTCCTTTCGCTTCAAATTTCGGATTGTCCTTCTGGCCCAGGTTGTTGAATTGGCCGACCCAAGCATCCCAATACGTGACCATGCCTACACGGTTCGTCAAGAACAAGTCTCTCATCTTCTTGGTGTCATTCGTTGCAAAGTTCGGGTCCAGAATGCCTTCCTTGTACAGCTTCGCGAACCAATCGTACATCGGAACGGCTTGTTCGGTCGCGTATGGAATGGTACGCTTGCCATCGCTGTCGATCACATATTTATACTTCAATCCGGCTGCACTCATAAAACCTTGGATATCATACAAGCCTGAAGTAGACAGACCATACGTATCGTCTTTTCCGTTACCGTCCGGATCCTGCTCCTTGAAAGCCTTCAGCACATTGTAGAATTCATCCAATGTCTTCGGCTCCTGCAGGCCGAGCTTGTCCAGCCAATCCTTGCGGACTATCGGAAGCGTACCGCCCTCGAACTTGTTGAATACACTGTAAATTTTATCGTCATACTTGATCATGTCCCATTCTTCGGCCGGAATGACGGCAGGATCGCTCAGTACTTTGGACGCCTCAATTTGACTGGTCAGATCCGTCAGCGCACCCTGCTCGACAAGCTTGTCCATTACGCCTTGATTCATATAGACAAGGTCATATTTCTCGCCATTGGAGATGGAAGTCAGCAGCTTCTTGTCGTAGTCGGTGCTCGGCTTCTCGATCGTCACCTTCATGCCTGTGAGACGCTCTACTTCCTTCTGGAACAGATCATTCTCTTCCGGGGTCTTGCCGCCGACGACCCCGCTCAGAATACGCAGCGTTCCTTGCTCCTCGCTGCCCGTTTCGGCGCTATTGGACGGTTTGTATTCTCCCCCGCAAGCAGTCAAGATGGAAGAGAAGAGCAGAACAGCAGCAGTTCCCAGCATAATGCGTTTCTTAAACATATCAGTAATTGCCTCCTAAAGGTTTTATAGGTCCGCAGGAATCGCGAATAATCAATTCGGTTGGAATAAGGATGCGTGTAGCGATCTGTTCACCCTGCTTTAATTGATCGATCAACAGCTTGGCGGCCGCGCTGCCCAGCGTTTCACCGTTCAATCTGACACCCGATAAGGATGGGGTAAATTCATGCGCAAAGATCGAATCGTTGCTGAACGCAAATACAGATAGATCGGACGGGATCGATATATTCATCTCCTTGGCTCCCTGATAGATGCCCAGAGCCACCTTGTCGGAGTCTGTAATAACCGCCGTTATCCCATGACTCGCGCTCATCATCTGTTTCATATAAAAATAGCCATACTCCGCGGAATGCAATGCATCGTCTTTGTACACGATAAGATTGGAATCGCTCGTCAATTTTAATTTTTTGAAGGCTCTGAGATAACCGTTCGCCCGGTCCTCCGAGACCGTCCGCGATCTCGAAGCGTTCAAGAACAAAATTCGGCGGTGTCCAAGCTCAAGCAAATATTCCGTCACCTTCTGGGCCGTATGCAGATTATCATTGTCGACGTAGCAGATGCGGGACTCGAATTCGAACGATGGTCTGCCGATGACGACAAGCGGATGCTCCTGCAAAACCAGTTCGCTGATCCGCGGATCATTCTGGGATGGATCAAGCAGTATTTCCCCGTCCACCGGATTGGACGACAGATGCTCCACTTGGCTTAAATACTCGCCCGACAGCGTGTTGACCAGCAGTCGGTAGCCGTGATCGTAGCATTCCTTCAATACACCGTTCATGAGCGTAAGATGAAATTGGCTAAACTTGATTTTTTCCCCCTGCATGTTAAGGCCTATAATGTTGGTCGTCTTGTTGGTTAACGTTCTGGCCCAAAAATTCGGCTTATAGTTCAATTGGTTCGCCACGACGAGAACCCGTTCCGTTACCTCCTTGCTGATCGGCCTCTTTCTGCTGAACACGCTAGATACTGTGCTTTTCGAAACCCCGGCTGCTTTCGCTACATCATCAATCGTAGCCAAGTGTTTACCTCCTTGCTTCGGACTAACGCAGGAATAATTCCTAACGCTATGTTAAACCGGTTTTGTTACAACAGAGTCAACGGCATGTTGAGTTTAAGTAAATAAAGCTTAAGAATCAGGCGTACGGACGCCTTTCTCCTCCTTATTCAACAGATTATTCCATTCATTCATTAAACCCGTTTACTTCGGTTTTGCTCGCGGTACAGTCCATACAACAGAGAAAGACCGTGATTCTCTACTGTATGTAGAAAACCACGGTCCTCCTGTTGCCGGAGATCCTGCTCATCCGTTTGCTGCTTATGGCTAACGTCAGTCTACTGAGCGTAATCGCCCGTATAGTTGACAAGGGATGCATCATGCACGCCCTCGATATTCGAAATCGTATGCACGAATGAAGTATTGTCGTCGCGAAGCATCACTTCGACCGTAACCTCCGTAAAATCCTTGCGCACGGTCTTGGACTTCAGCTTGCCGTCCAGCTTGCGCAGCTGTACGCGAATCTCGTCGGCGGCGATCTCCGAATGGCGGATAATAAGCAGATACGCCTGCTCCTTAATCTTGCGCCGGGACAGCCAGACGATGATTAAGCCGATGACCAGAGAGCCGAACAAGGCCAGCGGGTACAGCTTCGCACCGCTCGCGATTCCTGCCGAGATCGCCCAGAACATATATACGACATCAAGCGGATCCTTGACCGCCGTACGAAACCGGACGATGCTGAGCGCACCGACCATCCCGAGCGACAATACGATGTTGGTACTGATCGTCATAATAATAAGCGAGGTGATGACGGCCATCAATACGAATGAAACATTGTAATTATAGCTGTACACGACGCCTCGGAACGTCTTGCGGTAGATCCAATAGATAAACAATCCGATAGCGAATGAGCATAATAATCCCAGCACCATGTCGACATAGGAAATATTGCGGAATGCCTCCAGATGAAGCATGCTTTTCTTGATAATATCTTGAAAATTTACCGTTTCTCCCACATTAGCACCTCTAACTCTCTATTCTTTAAAATGGATAATGCCCGCTTCCCGGCAGAGGACATATTTGGAGATGGATGAGCGATTATGGCTTTCAAGCTGCATCAGCTTGCGTATATGATCCGGGAGAAAGGAATCGTATTTAACCTCCAGAATAGTCAGAGGAGCGGATAGAACCTCCTCGAGCACCAGGTCGGGATGAAACAGATTGCAGGTGTTGATGCCAGCGCTTAACCGCTTATCGAATGTAATCCGAACGTTGCCAGGCTCGTAGATATAGGCCTCCCGAACATAATTAACGATCGTAATGGGCCGGAATCCCCGGCTCAGCGCGGCATAAAACTCCTGCAGGAGCGCGCTCTCCCGTTCTTTCAGAAACGTATACGAGCCGCTTAGCAGAGCACCGTATTCCTGCCGCGTGATAGGAGCGGACTCTTTGCATACGTACTCCCCGAACTTGCTCTTGCGCTCCACCGTAATTTTGGCGTCGGAGCCATTGTAAATCCGGATGCGGTACTTTTCCCGGCTAAAGATGCCATCGTTCTTATCATGCAGCGAATGCCTGTGAGGACCGTCGAAATACAAGCTCCGTATTTCGTAACCGTCCGCATCAACCGAGTTCCGGTCCATGGTCAGCAGCTGGGAAACTTTATGTCTTAAGGCCATGTAGTCATGGGTATGCAAGTAATACTTATACTCATGTCTTAGTTTCTTTCCCTGGAACTCCATGCTACTCCACCTCAAATTCTCTCAGCCCGTAGTAATAGTCGCCTTCTTCGTTCAAGTAATAATCGAATGCAACCTGCTCATGCCCGCTAGAATCCCGGGCAATTACCTTCCAGTAATAGGTGCCCGATTTCAGCGCATTGATTGAAACGCTGTTGAGTTGAAGTCCTTTCTTCTCCGCCACGACCTGCGTAAATAGTGGGTCTTTGGCGACTGCGAGATCATATGTGAGGTCTTCGCCTTGAAAATCATACGAGATATCCCATGCCAAGTTTAATTTATCGCCGTCGAATTCGACATCATGAAGGAAGAACGGCCTTGGCTTCTCGAGATCATCCAGATACCGCTGCTTACCTCGTTCCGGCGTATTAATTAAGAGCTCCAGCTCTTTATCGAGGTCTTTATTTACTCCCGGCAAAAATTGAATATCCGGATGCCTGTACAAGTACGGCTTGACTGTCTCCCGGTATTTGTCAATTTGCTTGGCGACGGTATCCTTATTAATATATTTCTGCGAGAGCTCCTCAATCTTATCGGTCAGCTGCTGAATATGCTCCTGCGTGCGGAAATAGCGGTTATGCAGCGTATTCGCCCAATAGTTGCTAAGCCCATTCTGATACAGATGGATATCATTCTTCTTTCTTTGAAGCTCCCAGCCTCCGTCATAATCCCAAGGCATAAAATACCATTTATCCGAATTCAGAGGCGAGTATAAGTAAAAGTTGTTAGCATCGGTGTCCATATTGTCCATCAGAATGTTCATGGCAGTCCACGTCAGCAAATTCTCGAGATCGAAATGCTTTTCGACGACATCATCGATCGGAATTTGCATATTATTCAAGTCATCCAGCATGCTGATTAATTTATCGTGTTCTTCCCGGCCTTTAATTTCAAGAATGGTCTCGAAGGCTTTCTTGTCATAGGCGGGGTCGTTATGCGACTTAATCTGCTCGGGATAGCGCTGGAATTCGAAGAACGTAACCTTGTACAAATTGCCGTTCGGATCAAGCCAATGCGATTTCAGAAACATCTCGTTCGGCTGTTCAATATGCGTATATAAGCCGTAATCCTGATAGGCCGCATTGGCGCCCCCTTCCGACAGGTCCTTGACATAGAGCTGAACGAACTGCGTCCGCAAGCTCGTCATATCCGGAATCGTCTCCATTAAATCAAAGCTCAGTTTGTTTCTCAATCTGGACAGATCCATAATATGCTTGTTGAGATTGGGCGTCCGCTGATTCTGCCAAAGTCCGGCATCGTCATAGAGTTTAATTTTATAAGACTTCTGCGAGGCATACCGCGCCGTATTACCCCTCAAGCTTATTTTGGCATTCGCGCTCGTTTGGCCATAGCCGAACTCGCCTTGCGCCGGTCCGCTGCCGCCCGTTTTGCCTTCCTGAACGATGACCTCCAGGTTCTCTTCGCTATAACGGTCCGTCATGCGGTTTAGCGCGTACCAATTAACCGGCTGTTCGTTATCCTTCTTATCTGGCAGGATCGTGATGTATAAGGCCTTCAGAGATCCGTCCTCATCCCGGTCATAGATGCGCTTGTCTTCCGTCAGACCGTCACTGGGAGCGGCTGCCGTAACGGGTGCACCGACCTCGGCGGTCTTTCCTTCCTTATTATCGGTGGCTTCGCTTGAGCAAGCGGACAGCAGTAAAGCCATAACAATCATAGTGGACAATACCGTAGATGATTTGACAATCGGCGTTTTCGTCATCGGCACCTTCCCCTTCGTCATGAGCGGCTGCGAGCAGAACGTAAAGTAATCAATATTGCGCAGCACGTACAGCAGCCGGAGAATAACAGCGGCCAGACCCGTGAATGCCGCAATAAACATCCCGAGACCGTCGTCTCCCCGCATCATCGTCCAATACGTGAATCCCGCGCTCATCAGAACGAATAGGCCGCTGATGCCAAGGACGCCTTTCCGGTCATCGAAGTACATAAGAATATGCAGAAATACAAACATCATAATAAAGAGGAAATAGCCCAATACGAGGACGATGAACACATCCAGTTGCGCCATCGTAAACCCGATTTTCGGCAGCAGCTTCATGCCGATCGCGATCGACAGGACGGTGAATAGCAATTGAACTTCCATTAAAAATCCGATCTCCCGGATTAATGTGCGCTGCATCGCTTTCTTCGCTTTATTGATTTCCTGAAGCGTCCCCCCGTCAAGCACCTGAAGGTAATAAACGCGAAACTTCTCGTAGAAAGACGTTTCAATCGAAACGACGAACAGGACGAGCGACGGCACTACCGACAGAAACGCGTAGAAGACAGGCAAATCATAGATCGGCATAATGAGATATTGATTCGCGATTTCTCTCCCGTCCGGACCGAACCAATAGATGAAATTATGAATGTACACCCCCGCGTACATGAAGCATCCTGTAAAGAAGAGCGCCGGATATTTCTTGAAATACGAAAGAAACGAAAAGAACAGCTTGCTCTTCGATCCCGGAAACATTTGTTTAAAGTGTTGCATCGACATCGTGCATATGACAAAAAAGCCGACATCAATGGATAAAAGAGCTGCCGTGGTGGATTGAAGCTCCGTAAAGGAAAATAAGAGCCAGCCCGAAGCCAGCGCCGCAACCACACCGATCGCAAAGCTGCGGACAATGCGTACATAATCCTTCAGCGCAGATAAGTAAACGCTCTGAATCCAGATGATAATAAGCTCCATGAAGAAGAGATAGGCCCCGATCTTATACCCGGTGCTTGCCGTAACACCCTGCAGGAAGATCCACGCGGCCAGGCCGCCAAGCGGCAAACTGACTATAAGCGCTCCGTAGAAGGAAGATAGCATATGATCGAATTTCTTCTGATAAAGCATGTCGGCCAAGAAGCGGGTCAGTACCATGGAGATACCGCTCGTAATAACGATGGAGAAGATAAAGCAATAGGTTACCGTTGCGATATACAGCTCCCACTCCAAATAACTCGCATCATTCGAGGACATCATCCTTTGGAGCGCAATGATCAGAAACATACATAGAATCATCGGCCCAATCGTCGTTAAGGAGGAGTAGGCATAGGCACGGACATGATTGATTAATCCTTGCCCTTGAAATAACTTGCGCAGCTCGAATCCGATCCCTGCCATCTATGCTCTCCTCCCCAGCGATTGATATAAATCGTGATAGCCCGTTATAACTTCCTCGTGCTTGTAATACTTCTTCACGCGTTCGCGGGCGTTGCGCCCCATCGACTCGCGAAGCTGCTCGTCCTTGCACAGCTTGATGACCGCATTGGCAATCTGCTCGTAGTGCATAACCGGCGCGATGAATCCGGCAGGGCCGATCCCGTCGTCCGGGCCTTCCAGCAGCTCCCTGCAGCTGCCCACATTGGTGGCCACGAAAGGCTTGGCGCAAGCCATGCCCTCCAGTATGGCGAGCGGCTGCCCTTCACTGATACTGGTCAGCATGAGCACATCCATCTGTCCCAGGTAATCCTTCACCCGGACGGAGCCGGTAAACCGGACATCCCGGACTTCAAGAGCTTCGATCATCTGCAAGCATTCTTCGTAGTATTCCGGATCCTCTTCAAGCGGGCCCATAATAATAAGCTCAGCTTGCGGTACTTCTTTCTTGATTAAGGCGAAGCTTTGAAGCATCGTCTTAATGTCCTTAATCGGCACGACACGCACAATAGCTCCGATCCGGATTTTGCCGTCCTTTGGTGCCGGAGTCAGGGCGGCATAGTCATCGCTGTTTACTCCGTTGGGAATGACGCTGATCTTGTCAGGGCTGCACCCCAGCTCAATCTGAATTTTTTTATTCAGGTTAAACAAGGTGATGACTTGATCCGCAGCCTCATACGCGCAGCCGGACAGCCTATAGAAGTATTCAATCCACAGGTCCTTGAAATACCCCTTCACCCAGTCCGCCTTAATGATCTCTTCTTCCCGCTCCCGCGAATAAATGCCATGCTCGGTGAGAAGGAACGGACTCCCGTGAACATGCTTGGCCAGTGCCCCGATTACGCCTGCATATCCCGTCGATACGCTGTGGTACACATCGGCCTTCGGAATCTCATGCCGCAGCGTTAATAGCAGCGGCAGGATCATGGAGCGCACCGTCCAGAACATTTCCGTAAACGGCACCAGGTTATATTTGGTCTGACACAGCTCTTCGAGAATATCGAAGTAATCCTTGCTCAATAAGAAGTCGGACGCCTGACGGAATTGATTGCTGCGCAATAAGTCGAATATATTGGACCACACAATCTCTTCCTCTCCCCCGAGAAGCGCGCGTACGTCACGCTTCTTGGCGGCGGAAAGACGGAACCGGCTTCCCCAATCGCTTTCCTCGAAGAGATAGGCATCCAGGAAGATTTCCTTTACCTCAACGACATTCGGAGGCAGCTCGTACTTGAACTGCCCTTGCTGCGAGCTTTGGGCGGCGATGGCAAAAATAATGAATTCCGTGGATGGCATCTGTGTGATGATCGAGTGTATCCAGCTCGAAACGCCGCCCGTTATGTAGGGATATGACCCCTCTGCGATAATACATATTCTCATGCCGCTACCCGCCTAATCCAATTGCAAATTTTGATTGATGCGCCGTGACAAGAAATGTATGGGTGTCTATTTTCTTGACCGTGCAATTCACTTGCTTCGTAATCTTGCGGTCCGTTCTTAAGATGTAATACAGATCATGACCTTGAAAATTATGAATTTCACCCGCGATGCTGTTCTTATCCTTCTTCCAGTTCACGCTTGAAATCAGCGTTCTGCCCATATCCAGCGCGCCATCCGTCGAGGTCACCGCTCTAAGCCAAGGGTACGTTCGCTGAAGGCGGTTGAGATTCTGCGTATATTGCTCATAGAGCTCTTTCCAGGTCAAGAAATTGCTGCGCTCTTTATCAAGAACGTCATCGGGATGAAAGAAATGAGAGAAAAAGCCGTGCGATGTGACGGTATTGGCTTCCGCCCAGCGATCATACGCTCTTTCGAAGTAACCCGATGTGACGCGGGGCATCTCGAGAACGCCGTCATCGGCGATTTCAAATTCCTGAACATAAGCCCGTCCTTCCGTGTCCTCGTTATATAACGACGAGATCACCGTTAGATCCGGCCAAGCCGCCTTCAATGCTTGCCGCCCTTCCGGGCCAAGCACATTCGATGGCGGGATATAGGACATCAGTTTGTAGCTCGGGAAGGAACGGCTCGTAAAATCGATGACTTCCTTGATGGACCTCTCCATGTTCGTCCGATCGCCCCAAGGATTGTACCCGTAATAATCCGCGATTTTCTTGCTCGTTTGCAAGGATTGATGATTATAACCGTGCAGGCCGATTTCCCCCCCGCTCTTGATAACTTCCCGTCCGAACGTAATCAATCCGTACCGGTCTTCGTCAATCGGATATTGAAACGGCGGCTCCACTTCGTCGTGATAGGTTTGAATAAGACCTGTCGTGTATTTGACGCCGTAATTTTTGGCGGCTTTCAGCATGTCCGGCCACCATATATCCTTGAAGAATGTCGGTATATCTCGCTGATATGCCTCATAGATAGCAGGCTCGATCCCCTTCTTGATCGGAGATGGAAAATCATCGATATAGAACAATTTAGAATTGAAGACGGGGTAGATAAAATCCGGCTCTAATAAGCTGATTGCCCCCGCTATAATGCCTCGGTTGATTTTCTCCGTCAGCATCGTCCCGTTAAACATCATGAAAGCGCCTTGTCCGTATTCATGTTTCCAAAGAAGCGGCGTGCCCTCGTTCGTTTCTGCGAGCAGCTGCGCCGAGCTGTCGAGCTCGACCGCATTGGAAGAATTGGCTATAAAATCATCCTTCATGACCAAGTTACTCTCGCCAATCAGCACATTAGAGGTCAGTTTAATGCCTGTCGTCAAAAAGGGATCCCCGAATGAAGTAACCCCCAGCTTGCGGTATAAGAGCTGATATTGATGATTGGCTTCAAGGGCGCTCATCACGAATACATATCCGCCGTTATGAACGTAATCAACAAGGCTGTCCACATCAAGGCTGTCAGGCAATGTCTCGAGTGCGATCACGACCGTTTGGCAGCCTTTCGGATCGAATGCCTCATTGTTGATGTCCACTTCATGGACGGGCTTCTGCATATACTGAAGCATCTTCTGCGCATTATTCTTCATTAACCGGCTGTACTCATACCCGGAGGAATAGAGAATACAATACGGTGCACCGGTTATGAAGCTCTTGTCTTCCTTCTTGGCAGCGGTCAGCAAGATATCCCGCTGTTCCAGCAGATCGCTGTTCTGTTTGAACTTCAGCACGTATTCGGAACGCGCGATCTGAATAATGCCGGCTAATACCAAGATGGCGATGAGAATAACGTATACATTTCTCGTAAATCGTACTTCTTTATTCATTCTAAGCTCCTTCCGACCAGAACCTGACCAATGTCAATGCATGGTTAGAAAGTTTCAGCGGCGACTTCTTGAGTTTCGAGAACGTGTGCTGCAGCTTCTCGGCGGATTTAATGGTGAAGTATACCTTCAGATAACAGAGATAAACCTCCTCGATATGCGAATATCGCTGCTCGAACACGCGGCAGGTTTCTTCCGCTTCCGCGTACCGCTTCAGTTCAAGCTCCAGATCTACCTTGTCCACGAAAGCTTCACAGGCATTCTCGGCGATCCCGGTGTACCGCTCAAGCACGCCGAGATAGATAAATTTATATTTGCGAAGGGTACGGTCATCGAGAAATCCGCTCCGCAAGTAGCCCTTCAGCACATCGGCATACGCGCTAAGCACATGCACGTCTTCTTTGTTGTTCTCATATTGAACGGAGAGCTCCTGCAGCGATAGCGTCAGCTTGCGCTTGACTTCCATAATCGCACTTACAGCATAGTGGGAGGTCTCCGTATCCTCATTGCTGACCGCTGTTTGCAGGATCTCCAAATAATTGATCGCATCCTGCTTAAGAACATCGATCATGACCTTCCGGCGCGTGCTATGCTCGCTGACGAGCAGCGCCTCCTCAATCGACAAGACGTTCAGTTCCTTCTCGGTTTCAAGCTTCGAATATATGCCTAAGTGCTGTACCGACATTTCCTTCTGTTGAGCGGCAATATAATCATCGAGCTTGCCGCCGGCATCCTTAAACAGCCTTCTTGGCCAGAACAAGGGAAACAGCCACCCGATAACGGGAAACACCGTGACGACAACCATCCGAAGGAGCCACTCTCTGGGCGATTGCCGATATAACATGCCTAATATAACAGCCGATAGCAGGATATAGATGCCGAATGCAAGGCTAATCATGTTGGAGCTCCGCTTCAACGATATGCAGAGGCAAGCCGCGGCTGGCAAACCGGTTCAAGACATGACCCGCATCCTCTTCACCCGTATTGGACAGCAGAATGACGATTTCCTCATCCTCATTCAAACCGATATAATCCGTCTCCCGCAGCATGCCGGCGATCTTCTCGGAATAATCCTCGACGCCAAGCGTGCCGTCCGCCGAAATCAGCACCAGATAAGGAGTGCTGTGGTTCATCCTCGCCAGGCGCTTGCTTTCCAGAATTGACGCGAACGCTTCCTTGCGCAAGATCGGTGTCCCCGTTACGTAACGCTGGCTCTCGGTTGCCTCGATATACGCGAATGCCCGTGTAAGCGCGGATGAAACAAGCTCTGACGTGACTTTGAACAAGTTCTGATAGTAGAGGGAGAATTTATGGAATGCCATGCCGTCAATGGTAATGACCGCTTTGATTTCACCGTTATAGAAGATTGGAGCGATCATGAGCGGAGCGCTGCTGTCCAGCTCCTTGTTGACGAATACATTCCCTTCCCGCAGCACCCACTGCATGCTGGAATGTTCATCCACTCTTAACGATTTGGCTGCTTGTCCGGCATAATCATTGGAATGCGCAATCATCCGCATGTAAGTTCCGTATGGATTAACCGAATAGATGGCTACCGATTCGACGGCCATAATCGATTTCACGACGTTCACGGTAGAATTGAACACCGTTTCCGGCTCCAGACTTTCGAGCTCCTTCGTAATGGAATAGATCTTCCCGAAGCTGTCGCCGCTGTTTAGAATACGGAGCTGCAGCTCGTCTTTGACCTCGCGGACTTCTCTGTACATGCCGTTTAGAAAATCGTAACGCTCTTCCAATTCATCCTTCGTTCGTGCCGTCGCCTGGATGATGGCATTCTTCCTCTCGATCGCATAGCCGACCACGAGCCCGATAAACAAATAGATTGCAATCTGGAAGAAAACGTCCGTATCATAGAGCAGAGATATAAACTCCCGGCCGTCCAGCAGTTTCTGATAGACAAATAAGCCGATCGACAATACAACCGCCAGGATCGATTGCCTGCTCCCGTACATAATGCCAATAATCGTAATGTAGAAGAGCTTGATGTCGATCGCGCTGTAATCATTCGTGATTTGAGTAAGAGACAGCCATGCCGTCAGAATAAAGGCCAGCAGATTTTCCCCATACGGCATATATTTTTTTAGCCACTGCTTCGCTGCAGACGGCTTGGACTCAACCATCGATGAAGCCGCACTTTCAAGCTCGCCGTGCTTCTGTTCGAACCAGCCGTATGTCCGCTGAAGCCCTTCCTCAATGCCGTACATAGGCGCCCAATCGAGTTCATGCTTTACTCTGGCGTTGTCGAGTATGGAATGGGTAATATCGCCGGGCCTCTTGTCGGTATAGGTAACCCCTTTGACGGCATGCAGGCCGCCGATCGTCTCGATGATGGCATTAACGCTGCACGCCTTATTCGTCGAGAGGTTGTAGATGCCCGACAGATTGGAATAGGACATCCTGAATATTGCGTCCGCGACATCCTCCACATATATAAAATCTCTTGTTTGATTCCCATCGCCGAACACGTACAGCTGCTGCTCCGATAGTACTCTGTTCATGAAAATGGAAATGACGCCACCCTCGCCGGAAGAGCTTTGACGCGGTCCGTATACATTCGAGAACCGGAAGCAGGCCGTATCCAGCCCATACAGCTCCTGCCACTTCAAGCAGTACGATTCGCCCACCCATTTGCTGATCCCGTACGGCGAGATCGGATCGCATTCCGCTTCTTCGGTCAGCGGCAGCTGCTCATTGGTTCCGTACACAGCGGCAGACGAAGCGAAAACAAACTTCTTCACCTTGAATTTCTGTGACAAATTCAAGATGTTCACCAGACCTAACACATTGGACTCGGAATCCAACTGGGGATTTGTATTCACGCTCGCTTGCGCCGCTAGGTGAACGACGGTGTCAAATTGATTGGCTTGAAAAATCTCCTCGCATTTCGAATCCTCAACCGCTAAATGATACCCCTTATGCTTGAATGTCACATTTTCAAGCTTCCCGGTCGTCAGGTTATCGATGATATAGACTTCATATCCCTCTTTATGAAACCGATCGGCAACATGAGAGCCTATAAAACCATACCCGCCCGTTATGAGAACCTTCATTGCTATCACCCCATCTATAGACAAAATATTGCAACTATTTACAATAAAATCTAACTATAGCATCACGTTCTGAACAATTTCTGAACAAAATTTAACAAAACTCGATACGTTTTACACTTTGGCCTGCGCAATTCGTCGAATCTTCGGGGGTTCGACGTGCACCTTGCGAATGGACAACAAAAAAATCCCGATACCTGTTGGAATCGAGCTCCGAAGAGACTCAATCCCGAGGTATCGAGATTTGGTTAGTGGTTATTTCCTGTATTTATTTCAACGTATACGATGCCATTGCCCCGCTTGCCGGCAGCTGTGTGGCTTTGGAATCATTAAGGACGATACAAACTCCAATCGTAGCCCCAGGCGAGATATTCAGAGTCTTAAGCGGGATCGATGCTTCCGCCAGCTCTTCATTCACAATGTAGCCGGCGATGGATTTCAGCGCGATCACTTTCTTCCAGGACCAATTCTTGCCGTCGCCAGAATATTGGTACAGCGTTCCGTTCTCGATCAAATAATCCGCTCCGCCTCCGCTCCAATAAGAGGCCTTATAGCCGCTCGTGCCGCTGTTGTCCGTATCCAGGTAAAATTGCGTTTTGCTGGACAGCTTGCTGCCTTCAACAAGGACATACAAGTTTTCTTTGTCGTTGGCGGCTTTTAACGTTCTTGGATTGGAGCTGCCGGTTCGGAGCGCAGCCGTTCCTTCCCAATCCGCCTTACTGCCGTCAATCGTGAATAACGGAGGCGCCGGCTGCGGCGGAAGCGGGATCTCGTACGTGATGAGCTCTCTCGTACTGGGGAGCTTATGCTCGGCCGAGTCCTTCCATACGTAGCCCATACGGAACGTCCCGCCTTGCCTGATCCCCATATCCGCCAGCGCTAGCGATGCCTCGATCACCGTATTCGTGCGAACGAAATTAGAGGTTCCTTTATACACTTTCACTTCCTGCCAGGACCAATTCGTTCCGCCGGTTCCGCTATACTTGTATAAAATCCCGTTCTCCAGCAGGTAGTCGATTCCGCTGCTGCTCCAGAAAGGCGCCTGAAAGCCCGTTTCCGCGCTGCCATCCGATTCGATATATAGTTGGCCCTTCTCTTCCAGCAGCGTTCCCGTAACCAGCACTTTCAGATTAGCGCCGGCAGCAAGTGCTTTAATACGCTGTACATTGGAACGGCCTTCACTTAACGCCGGAATATCGCTCCAATCCGATATATCGCCATCAATCTTAATGGTTCCGTTCCCAGGGGCCGGACCCGGTTCCGGTGTCGGTTCTGGCGTTGGCTCCGGTGTTGGTTCCGGCGTAGTGCCCGCCAAGAACTCGTAGGCACCGATGTCCACCGTTCCCCCTGTTATTCTTGCATTGCCGTCGAAATCATGCATGCCAAATGACAGGTCATTCGATCCTCTGTCTATCGCCGGCGATCCGCTCCGCAGATGAACATCCTGGTTCGATTTATTCACGAACATCGGATCTGCAAATAGGGAATTCGCATCGAAGCCCGTCGCTTTCTTATATTCGCTCCATGAACGGTATTTGGTTCCGCTCCAATACCATGGGCTTCCATTTTCCCCATCCGGTTTATAGTATAGGTTGTAATCGCTAATGTTGCCTGAACCGCTTTGATTTAATTTTTGCACGAAGGTTTTCCCCTCGCTGCTGTAAAAAATATTATTCGAAATGATATTGTTGTACGTATGCTGCTGTAACGCGATCTCGCCAAACCCTCGATTCCAGGTATCATTCTCGACGATCGTATTGTTAATAATCTTGTTATCTACCGCTCCGCCATTCGATAAACCCGAGCCGCCCATGACGATGCCCGCATTTTCATTATGATGGATGTAATTATTGCGGACGATAATACCGCTCGTATTCTTGCCCGTATTCTCGCTTCCGATGCTGATCCCGAAGTCGCTCGCATAGATATGGTTCAACTCGATGACGACATTGGCCGAACCATCCGCATATATGCCCGGGGCGGAATTGGACTGATTATAGGCCGGATTCACGTACGAATCGATATTATAAACGGTATTGCCCGATACCGTGCCATTGCGCGCCTGGTCTGTGCACGGGTTTGCGCATGCACCGTAGAAACCGGCAATATCGATGCCAATGTTGTTATTGTCGTGTACGATGTTATTGTCCACAGAGAAACCGTCCACATTACCGTTAACCGTAACCGACTCGCTCGAGCCTGTTATTAAATGATGAACCTCGTTTCCGCTAATGCGGATATTCGTCAACGGCTCAGTCGAGCTGCCATACACCAAGATCCCGTGAGCGTTGCCTCTGCTGGAGCTGTTCACGATATGATGGACGTCATTATTAAGAATATGGATGTCGCTGCCGCTCTTCTGCACTTTTATGGCGGCCGGATATTCCGAGCTGCTGGCAGTCGACAGATTCCGAAGCTCGAAGCCGTCCACGATGATATAGCTGACGTCCGATAGACTGATCAATGCGCTCTTGCCGCTTGAAATCGCAAGCTCCGAACCGTCGATGACCGGCTTCTCGCCCGGATAAGCCTGGAACGTAATATAGCCTTGGCTTTTGGAGCCGGATGTTCTGATCTTCACGAACTCCTTATATATGCCGCCTCTGACAATGACGGTGTCTCCGGCAACGACGGTATCGGCCGCCTTCTGAATCGTTCGCCAAGGGGAGTCTATGGAGCCTGAATGACTGTCGTTGCCGTCGATGGATACGTAATACACATGTCCGCCGGCCGCTGAAGCCATTTTTTTAGGAGGAAGAATTTGGACTGCAGCTATCATCATGATCATTAGCATCAAATAGAACCACCTTATGTATTTAAAGCCAGGAGCATGGTGATCGACCTTCATCATGATGGATATCTCCCTCCCTTCTTCCAATTTTTATTTATTATAACAGACCGACTGCCGTTGTCCATTGCGAAATACCGCAGCTATTATACGAGGCCTACAGCCCGCTCGAGAGAAAAAAGTGAAAACGACCGCTCCCTGCAGATCTCAGGGAACGGTCGCAGCATAACATTTTCGTTACAGATGCTTACCTCGCGTCGTTGATTTTGAAGATGGATACGGCGTTCTGAAGCTCCTCCGAAAGCTTCGCAAGTGACTGCGCCGTGGCGGCCGTCTCCTCGCTGCTCGCAGCATTTTCTTCCGTTGCGGCGGAAATATTCTCTACCGCCAAAATAACGGACGAAGCTTGGGCAGCTTGCTCTTCGCTGGCGGCGGCAATCTCCATCACCATATGCCCGGAATCGTTAACCATCGTTACGATTTTACGGAAGGCATCTTCCGTCTGGCGGGAGAAGCGGACGCTTTCCTGCACGGCATTGACGCTCATCCGCGTGTTGTCCTGCATGCCCTTAATAATGCCCGCAATTTGCTTCGTCGCATCGCCGCTTCGTTCCGCAAGCTTGCGGACCTCGTCGGCGACCACCGCGAAGCCGCGTCCCTGCTCGCCGGCGCGGGCCGCTTCGATCGCCGCATTCAAGGCCAGCAAATTGGTCTGATCCGCAATGTCCTCGATCACCTCGATAATTTCCCCGATGCGCTGCGAATCCTCCTCAAGTCTGGACATTTGCGTGCTCACCGCATTCATGCTTTCCGCAGAGGATTGGATGACGTCACTGCCTTCTCGCGCTACCGTCACCGTAGTATTGGACAACTCGGAAGCCGCCTCCGTATTCTGCGCTACCGAATGGATCGCGGAGGACAAGTCGCTGAACAGCTCGTTGATTGCTTGCGCAGCATCCGCCTGGCTCGCGTTTCCGCTGGCAATCTCCTCGGTGCTGGCATAAATCTGCTGAGAAGCAGCCGATACGTTCTCGGAAGAATGGAGGATGCTGCCGACGATCCGGCGCAGATTATCGACCATCCCGTCGACCGATCTGGCCAAGTGCCCAATCTCATCCTTGGTGCGGATATTGAGCCGTTCATTGAGATCGCCTTCGGCTACTTTGCCGACTACGTTCATAACCTTGTTCAACGGTCTTGATATAATCCTTGCGATCATAGTGCCGAACACGATGCATAGGATCGTAGCCGCTATAACAATGGAAATCGTAATGATGTTCGATGACTTGTACAAGGCTTTTCCATCTCTATTGAATTGGTTGGCTTCATCGATATTATATTGGACAAGCTTCTCGATTAGCGCCCGTATCTCGCCACCCGCTTTAGGCAAATCTTCCGTCATAAGCTGGAGCATCTCGGCCTCCTGTCCGACAAAACTAAGATCGACCGCTTTCTCATAGATGTCGTTATAATTTTTCCATAGGCCGTCATAGGCTTGCATTGCCTGCTTGGAATTGTCGCTAAGGACGGTATTGTTGAATTTATCCATTTGCTGCTCGATCTTGTTCTTCACGTTTTTATAGCTCTCGACGTTCGCTGCTCTCTTCTCCGGATTCTTATGGATATACAAGTCTCTGATGATCACGCGCATCTCATTTAAATCCGCATTCGTCTGTATCAGATAGGAAACCGGCAGAAGATTATTGTCGTACATATCCGTCAGATTATTGTTTAAATTCTTGAGATTGCTCATACCGTATAGACCGACAAATATCATGACCATGGATAAGATCAAGAACGAAGCGACGAGCTTTACGCTCGTTTTCAAATTATAAAACCAGGACATGTCCTTCACCTCTTGTTGGTTATAATAAGGATTTCTTCAATAGCTGTTTATGTTCATCTTGATAATGCTTCCGGCTTCCAGAATCAGCGCCAGCTTACCATTGCCGAGAATCGTCGCTCCCGAAATGCCTTCTACCTTCCCGATAAATGAGCCTAACGATTTAATGACGACCTCCTGATTGCCCAGCAGCTCATCGACGGCCAGAGCGATCCGCTTCTCGGCGCGTCCAATGATGACAATTGGAATATGCTTTTTGGTATGGTCTGACCGCTCGTAACCGAAATGATCATGCAGCCATACGATCGGTATGACCTGATTGCGGATGAAGAGGACGGGTACTCCCTTCACTTTCTTGATCATGGCCGGATCGATGCGGACAATTTCGGTCACATTGGTCATCGGAAGGACGAAGGTTCTGCCGCTAAGCTGGACCAATAGACCCGTAATGATGGCAAGTGTCAGCGGGAGCCGGATCTTGAATATCGTCCCTTTGCCTTTCTCCGTGACAATCTCGATCAAGCCGTTCATCCGTTCGATATCAGTACGAACGATATCCATGCCTACTCCTCTGCCGGATATGTCGCTAACCTTGGAAGCCATCGAGAACCCCGGGTGAAAAATAAGGTTGACCGCTTCTCGTTCGGTCATCGATTCCGCTTCCGTCTGACTGATCATCCCCTTGGCCGCCGCCGACCGTAGAATCTTATCGGCATGAATGCCTGCACCGTCATCTTCAATCGTAATCATCACCTGGTTGTCCTCATGGGCGGCGTTGATGCGAAGCGTACCCTTGGCGGGCTTGCCCGCTTCTCGTCTAACCTCGGGTGACTCGATCCCATGATCGACCGCATTGCGGATAATATGGATGAGCGGATCGCCCAGATCCTCGATCAGCGTGCGGTCCAGCTCCGTATCGCCGCCTTCGAGGATCAGCTCCACCTCTTTGCCGAGCGTGCGGCATAGATCGCGGATCATCCGGGGAAAGCGGACGAACAGCTGCTCGATCGGCAACATGCGTACCTTCATCACACTTTCCTGCAGATTGCCGATCGTCCGCTGCAGATGATCCGACAGCTGCTCCAGCTCCTGCGTGGCTTCATTCGAGCCGAATTGCTGCCGAAAATCTTTGTCCAGCTGCTGCATCCGCGTCTGATCAATGAGCAGCTCCCCCACCAGGTTCATCAGATGCTCCAGCCGGTCCACATTGACCCGGATCGTCTGCGCCTTCGTCTTGTCCCCGATTACAGGTTCTGCGGGTTCCTGCAAGACGGCTTCCTTTTTCGGGGACAGTTCACTTTGAAGCTGCTCCATTCCGCATTCCTGAATTTCGATACCTTCAACCTCCGACAGTCCTTCCAGCCGGGCCGCAAGCTCTTCGGTCGTGAGCGGGCACCCAATCAAGCAATCAAGCTGCCTATGATTATCCGGTTCATCCCACTCGGCGGACAGATCCGGAATCGTACAGAATAAATCAGCCGTTTCACACACGCTCATCTCAATCAGCTTCATTCTCGCCTGCTTCATCCCGCAGTCCGCAGCAAGCGTGAATTTGACCCATTTGAACTGCACTCCTGAGCTGGAAGCCGCTTCTAGACGGGAGAGCAGTTCGTTTGCTTTCGCTGCGGAACGGGGGACTAGCTTAGATGAATGAGGAGCCTCTTGAACTTGCAATTGCTCATGTTCATGTTCATGCATATAGTTGGCAAGCAGCAGTGTCATCGCATGAATATCCGACATTTCCTGATTATGCTGAACAATTTCCTGCTGGAGAATCTTCATCAGATCAACGCTTTGAAAGAATAAGACCGTCAGCCTGTCCGTCATTTGGAGCTCGTTATTTCGGACTTTGTCGAGCAGATGCTCCATCTCATGCGTTAAGGATTTCATCTTGAAAAATCCCATCGCTGCCGAGGAGCCCTTCAACGTATGGGCCGCCCGAAACAAACGTTGAATCCCGTTTTCCGCAGAGCCGGCTTTCTCAACGCGAAGCAGCTCTTCTTCCATAATCTGAATCTGTTCATCGAGTTCTTCTAAATAGACGGATCGAAATTCCGATAAATCGAGCAATGAACCTCCCCCCCTTATTCTCTGATCAGCACTTCATCCAGCTTTAATATCCCTACCAGTCCTGCTGCAGCGATGCCGATTCCGACAAAATAAGTCTCGCTTATGCCGCCTACGCGTTCTGGAGGCGTTTGAATATCCGCATAGACCGCGACTTGATTCACGCGGTCGACAATGATGCCGACCGAATCGTCCTTATGGTGGACGACCACGATCCGCGTCGTCTTGGTGAAAGGCTCTTCCCCGATCGCGAATAAGCTGCGCAAGCTGATAATCGGAACGATCCGCCCCCGAAGATTGATCACACCCTCCACATAATAGGGACAGTTGGGAATATCTGTTATATCCTGCATTTTAATAATTTCGTGCACATCCGATATTTGGATTGCATAGTTTTCTTCTCCGACGCCAAACTCGACATACTGCTCATGTGCCGAATGATTCATGCCATCCACCTCTCTTGATGAAACTCGTGCTCGCGCACCTTTAACAAAAGAATAATAATAGCCGCTTTACTTTCCGTTTTTTTCTGACGATAAAGAATAGTAGATTATTGTATACCGATTCCTATTTGTTCTGCTGTAAATAACATAAGAGGTGGTTTATTCGACATATTATTACATATTTCGACATCTCATTTTGTAGTATATGCTAGTATAGGTTAATTTTGCAATAGATTTTATTGCTTATATGAATGTCTGATAAAAATTCTAAACATCATAGTGTCGAATTTATCTTCATCATGGTACACTTTAAATATAAATTGAACTAACTTATTGTTAGCTGCTTGACAAAATGTATCCAACTCGCTTATTATTATCTCGTGTTCAATATGCTTAATTTTAAGACAGTTGTGCTGTGATGACTCAAACTTTGGTTTGAGAATAAACGATGCCGACTGGGAACAAGATAAGGCGATATCGTAAATTCATCGTTGTTCATTACTATTAAGCAGAAGAGCTTATAATTGCAGAATCACTTTGTTTGTTAGTGGAAACAATAACAGAGGAGGAAATCATAATGTCGAAATTAAATATCGGAATTATTCTTGGAAGCACGCGTCAAGGCCGTCTGAGCCCGCAAGTAGGGGAATGGGTAAAGAAAATCGCCGATCAGCGCGGTGACGCAAATTATGAAATCGTCGATATTGCGGACTACAAGCTTCCGCTGTTGGGCGAGGCCGATGCTTCCGAGCAAGCGGCAGCGTGGAATGCCAAGCTGGCCAGCTTGGACGGCTTCGTATTCATCGTTCAGGAATACAACCACAGCATTACGGGAGCATTGAAGAACGCGCTTGATTATGCTCGTGATGCTTGGAACAATAAAGCGGCAGGTATCGTGAGCTACGGTTCCGTAGGCGGCGCCCGCGCAGCCGAGCATCTGCGCGGAATCTTGGGCGAGCTGTCCGTAGCGGACGTTCGCATACATCCGGCATTGTCCCTGTTCACCGATTTCGAGAATCTCATGGATCAAGAGAAAGAAACGGTATTCAAACCAGCCGATCTGCATCTCGTCAACTTGAACGGCATGCTTGACCAAGTTCTTGCATGGAGCGGCGCATTGAAAACATTGCGCTAATACAAAGATCCCCAGCCTCTCACTTCATAGAGGCTGGGGATTTTACTATTTGCAGCCCCGTATCCGGGTAAGGCTTAGCGCATAACAATGAGACTTCTCGGCGAGTCCGATGACGGACTCAAGAGAAGCCTCTTATAGAGAATGATCCTGCATTATTGCACGACATACCAATTTGCGCCGCTCTTGCGTACCGTTACGCGTGCTGCCTCAATGTCGGACCAATCGATCTTCTTGCCCATCGTATCCGAGGTCCGGTAATCGAATCGCACCTCGAACAGATACGATCCGTCTTTCTGTTTGACGCCCTTGCCGATTTTGTAGCGCTCCAGCCAAGGGCTGGACACGCCCGTCATCCAATCGCCGGCCTCGAACATTTTCAGCTGGCCGGCGCGGTTGTCAGGATGGAGCATCGCGTATTCCCAGGCGCCATTGCGGGCGTCGATCGCGGCTGCCCACATCTCGACTGCTTTCTCCGGTGTATCCGCCGCCAAAGCTTTCTCCAGCATGCGGATCCGCTCCTCCAGTCTGTGCACGCGCTGATCCAGCCGCTTCAATCTGTCCGCATCGTCCTTCGTCAGGCTCGGCGGCTGTTCCGCGGGTTTCGTTCCGGCCGCCGCGATTTCCGGCTGCACGATCGCGCCATTCTCCAACGGCGACGCTTCGTCCTGTCCGGAGGACGGCACCGCCCCGCAAGCCGTCAGTCCGATTGCGCAAGCGAGCAATACGACGGCCTTCGATATTTGCTTCACATCTATCTCCCCCTTCTTCTTCCACTACTGGAAACTGACGACATGACGCCCCGAATGGTTGCACCTCGGCCTCGTTCAAGCCTGACAATTTCCAATAGATGAAGGGACTCCGTACTCTTGTGCCTCTTGTGCCGCTTAACCCCGAATCGTCGCCTTAATCGCTTTCAGCTGCTCCAATTGCTGCGGATCGATTTGGCCGAACCGGTTCACTTTCGTATCCAGACAAACGCTTCCTTCCTTATCCGTTACTTCCTTTACCCAGCCTGTGAGCTCCTTCGTATCGAAGTTTACGCCTTTATTGCCCCAGCCTGCCCAATAAGGATCGAACGAACCGAGAAACGTAAAGATAAAGTACTGGATGCGCTCCGCGGCGTCTACCCATCTGCCGTTCGATGGAACATGCCCCGGGGCGTTGGTTTCGCCCGCCGAATAATCCTCGTAAGGGGTATAGGACGCATTCGTCAGCTCGACGCCCGGATTAAACGTAATAATGCGATTGGCGTTCCCGCTTCTCGCGGCTTCGGCGAGCGTCCCGTAATTATACCGGTTGGACGGGTCGTCGTAAGTGCCCTTCACGACATGCGGAAACAGCCCGTCGAACCACCAGCCCGCCAGCTTGGCGCCGTAACGGTCCGACCATTCCCGGATGACCGCCTGCCACTTTTCCTGCGTTTCCTGGGATGGCGCCCCATCCATGCCTGGCGTATAGCCGAACGCTTTCGTAACGGCATAATCGCCTTCCCTCTGGTGGGCCGAGTGAGGCGGATTGACCGGAAGGTAAAGCATGAGCCGTATTCCGTACGGTTCCAAGGCATCGGCAATGTCCATCGGCAAGTCCCGCCTTGAGCATCTCTCGCCGGGCTGCAAGCCCGCAATCCGGTCATAAGCTGCATTCGGAGACAGATGGTACCCGCTATTCTGCCCGAGCGTCAGCAAGACGAAGCCAGCTCCGCTCTCAGCCACCTGTCTGGCATAGCCGGCCGCGTCAAATCCATCGATAACGTCGTCCCAGCTCTCCGTGTCCTTCCATTGCTCCTCCGGACCGCTTGCCACACGGTTGATATAGTTGGAAAGAAAGTGATGCGAAATGCCGTACTTGGCCTCTTTCAGCCAATCCGTATTCGGATTCCCCATATTCGGCGCTCCTTCTGGATAAGTCCGGTGAGTAAGCCCTCTTCGTCCGGTTCACCGGTCTTCATGGTTTTTTTGAAAATCTTCCTGAATTTTACTATTAATTTCATCCGCGTTCTAGTGCTGAATAAGATACTCGGCGATTGACGCAGCGCATAATAAAAAAGAAGTTTCTCGTCGGGTTCAAGTTGAACCCGGGAGAAGCCTCTTCAACTATCAATATAGTCAAACGGCGTTCCCCCTTGCGGAAACCATTGACGCTGCAGTCCATTGAGCCTAATTTACATCATGCCGCCCATCACATCCCCCATTTCCACCATCGCCGTTAAAAAGCCATATCGGTTGTTCACGTTATCTTATATGGATTCAGCTTCGATTTCCGCTACCCGCACGACCAGATTAATCCCGTACGGATACCCCGTTGCGTTAAAGGTAAATGAACCAGCAGATTCATCCTGCTTGAATTGCAGCTTTTCTCCATTATCGAGCCAACGAATCGAACTGATTTTGCGCGAGAGCCCGGTGAAGGTTTTGTCCCCAGCTCCTCCGCCGCCAACGGTTACATTGTCGTGGCCGCTAATTTTCAAATTGTAGATGAACGCATACAGCTTACCGTCCAACGTTTCCAGAACGAAGTTGCTCCCTTCGCCCTTCACGTCGCTTGGTTTGCCTTCGTAGACCGGCTTGTTGTGAAGGGCAATCCACTCGCCGACCGTCTCCAGCAAATGTTGCTGAATCGGCACAATGCGGCCTGTTGCGGTTGGCCCTACGTTCAACAAATAGTTCGCCCCCACTTTGCGGCAGGCGCACAAGCTCTCGATCAAATACGGCACTGATTTGTACGCGAAATCGATGCTGCCGATGCCCCAATGATCATTGATCGTTTCACACATTTCGGCCGCAACGTATTTCGGCATGCCTTCCCGGTTCATCGGCTCAGGACGCCCTTGCTCATAAGTCACGCTATCGATTTCCGGGTGTCCCGTCGCTCCGCGTTGATCCAGCCCCGTGTTATTGATAATGAGCGCGTCTGGCTGAAGTCGTCGAATCATGCTGTACAGCTCGTCAAGCTTCCAATCTGCATCCGGTTTGCTCCAGTTGCCGTCAAACCATAATCCGCCGATTTTCCCGTAATGGGTACACAAGATTTCAACGGACTTGTACAAGTATTCGAGATAGGCGTCGAAATCGTTTTTGAAGCTTTCCTCATGCCAATCCAGTGTCGTGTGGTACAGCATCGGAAGCAAATCTTCCTCACGGCAGGCCGTTACGAATTCGGCGATCAAGTCGCGTCCAGCCGGGCTGTGCGGTGCGTCGTATTCATTCAGCCCCCGCGTGTCGTACAAGGAGAAGCCGTCGTGATGGCGGGTTGTAATCGTAATATAGTTCATGCCGGATTTTTTGGCGATGCGTGCGATTTCTTTGGCATCAAAGTCGGCAGCGGTGAACGTGTCCTGCAGCTTTACGTATTCCGGCATCGGGATGCTGCCCAAATGTTGAATCCATTCGCCTTGTCCTAGCTGTGAATATAAGCCCCAATGAATAAACATTCCGAAGCCCAACTGCTCAAAATGTGCGATTCGGGGCTCCGGTATCGGTATATTGTTATGTGTCATCATCATATTCCTCTCATTATGGATCAGATATGACTTTATTGTAACCGTTACCCTGAACGATTAAGGATGCATAAAACTAACGTTCATTTATACAAAACTAAGTTGTAACCCACGCATTTGTGGGATTGCAAATTCACGATTGCCGTGTCGATTCTATCGAATGGATTCATGATCCATCATACTGTATGCGTTTCATCGAGTTTTACAATAATGTCCAATCGTCTTATTAAGCCTTAATCCCGGTCAATACTACGCCTTCGATGAACTTCTTCTGCGCTAAGAAGAAGAACGCGATGACAGGTATGATCATAATGGTCGTCGCGGCCATCATCATGCCGATCTCACCCTGCGAATTGCCCGTCTGCTGCTGAAAAACCCTCAGACCCAGAGAGAGTGTGAATTTCGACTGATCGTTCAAGTAAATGAGAGGGCCTACGAAATCATTCCATGCTCCCATGAATTGAAAGATCGCTATCGTCATAATTACGGGTTGTATTAATGGAAGCATAATACGGACATAAATCGTCGCATAGCCGCCCCCGTCAATGAAGGCGCTCTCTTCAAGATCCCGCGGAATCGACATGAGAAACTGACGGATCAAGAAGACGTTGAACGCTCCTCCCCCAAACCAGGCAGGGACCCATAGCGGCAAGAACGTGTTGACCCATCCCAATTGATTAAAGAGCAAGTATAGCGGAATCATCGTCACTTGACTTGGAAGCATCATAGTTGCAAGCAGCAGCATAAACGACAGATCGCGGCCAGGCCATCTTAACCGGGCAAATGCATATCCGACCAGAGGCGCCGTGACCAGAACGCCGGCCATGCTGAGCACGACAATGATCATCGTGTTCTCAAGAAACTGAAAGAACGGGAAGTACGTCCACATATCGACATAATTGCTCCATTCGAACGGTTTCGGAATCAACTCCGGAGGAACCTTGAACACTTGAAGCTCGGACTTCAGCGAGGTCGAGACCAGCCACAAAAGAGGAAATACGAAGATGATGCTTCCCGCCAATAGAACGGCATGCTGAACGGCACTGGACCATCCGGCCCGAAATCCTTTCGCCGAATATCTGATTGTCTTGTCGGCCTGGCGGTTACTCAAATCCAGACTAGCCATTCACGTTTCCCCTTTCTTACATCTGATCATAGTGCACCCATTTTTTTGAAAGCTTGAAATTGATCCAGGTAAAGACCATGATAATGACGAAAAGCACCCATGCCAGCGCTGAAGCGTAACCCATCTTCCAAAAGCGAAACGCATTGTTATATAGATACAAAACATAGAATAGCGTCGAATCGTTCGGGCCGCCGCCCGTAATCATGAACGATTGGGTAAAGACCTGAAAGCTTCCGATAATCCCGATAATCAGCTGAAAGAACAGCGTCGGGCTCAAGAGCGGCAGCGTTATTTTGAAAAACCGGTGGATGACGCCGGCTCCGTCGATTTCCGCCGCCTCGTAATATACTTTCGGTATATTTTTCAGTCCGGCCAGATAGATGATCATGCCTCCGCCGGCGCCCCATAACGACATTAAGATCAAGGAGTTCTTCGCCCAAGCCGGATCGGACAACCAGCCGGGCGCCGGCAAACCGAAGAATTGAACGATATTGGTCAGGATCCCGAAATTCGGATCGAACATCCATGCCCATAAAATCGATGCCGCTACAAGCGGGACAATAGACGGCATATAATACAAGGTCCGATATAAGGCAATTCCCTTAATATCGGCATTAAGCAGCATGGCAATCGCCAGTCCGATGATCATCGTCAGCGGTACGCTCAGGAAGACGTAATAAAAGGTGTTGTAAAGCGAAATCCAGAACAATTCGTCTTGAAACAGAGCTTTATAATTATCGAGACCGACCCAGACGGGAGGCTGGAGGATATTGTAATCCATGAAACTGTATCTTATCGATGCCGCAATAGGAAACAATGTAAATAAAACCAAGCCGATAAACCACGGGGAAGCAAATAAATAACCGACCATCGCTTCCTTGCGCATCATGCTGTTCCGTTTACCCAACTATATCGAGCCCCTTCCCACAGACAGTGGAGAATATGATGAGGCACTGGGCCTCATCATATCTCTCTCCCTTCTTTACTCGATGCTCTTGTTGTTCTTCCAGAATTTATCGAGCTCTTCCTGTACTTTTTTCGCAGCGGCGTCCAGAATCTCTTGTGGCTCTCCCTTATGGTAGATGGCTTCGTCAATTGCCCTCGCATGCTCGGACCATAAGAGCTGCCCGACCGGAGATACCGGCAGGCTGATGGAATGCTCGAGAGCGTCCATGGAAAACTTGACGGCATCTTTAATCCTTTGATTGTCCAGCTGATCCACATACTTTTCCATAAGGAATTGGTTCGTGTCTATATTGGCGGTCCAAGACGGGATCGTAATCCGTTTTTGTTCGGCATTATACTTGGCTGCACCTTCAGCACTGAACTTCGGACCTTCGGTTGTCAGCCAGCTCACCACTTCGAAGGCCGCTTCGGGGTTCTTGGCTCCTTTCGGAATCCCCCATGACCAGCCGCCGCTCCATGTCTTGAAATCCGCGCCTGTCGGTGTAGGAGGCATCGCAACGCCGAAATTGAGATTCGGCGCGAATCTCGCAATATCCGCAATCGCCCAGTTGCCGTTCGTTACCATCGCAACCTTGCCCGTCAGGAACGGATCATTCGCCCCGCCTTGAAAGGTGGATGAATAAGCGTTAATCTTCTTGGCTCCGCCCAGCATATCGTAGCCTTTGACCATAAACTCAAGCGCTTCGACATTCTCGGGCGAATTCAGCAGTACTTTCTTCCCTTCGTCATCCAGGTATTTGCCGTTATTCTGGATGGAATACAGATAGAGCCAGCTGTTCCCGAAGTTCGGGATGAATCCGATTTGTTTGAACCCGCCCTTATCATCCTTGATCGTCATCTTCTGACCGTATTCGAGCAGCTCGTCCCATGTCACAGGAGGACTTTCGGGATCAAGGCCGGCGTTAGCCATCATGTCTTTGTTGTAGTACAGAATACGATCGTCGATACCGACCGGGAGTCCCCATATTTTCCCTTGGAACGTCATCTCCTTCACGGTATACGGGTAAAACCTGCTCAAGTCGAAATTGGACTTCTCAATATATTCATCCAGCGGCATCAGGATCCCCCGCGAAGCGACTTCCATAATAAACGGGGCATTCAAATTGACGACATCCGGCGGCGAACCGGAAGCGATAGCCGCGGTCAGCTTGCTCAAATCTTGCGTATCGTATCCGCCGGACCCCGGCATCGATTGCGGGACAATCTCAATGCCGGCATGGGTCTTGTTAAACTCTTCGATCATCTCTTTGTTGCCGCTTCCAACTGCCATCGGATCAAGACCCCATACGATGACTTTCGTTTTCCCCCCCGATTTGCCGTTCGAGTCTTCCGGTTTATTCGTGGAAGAGCTGCAGCCCGCGCCAACAATAAGAACCATTAATGCAACCAATGCGCTTAATAATATTTTTTTCACTGCTTCGACCCCCTAAACTGAATTAGAGAACGCTTTCATTTCGACAGAAAAAGAAAAACCTTGCTTCACGGACCGACTATTTCCTCTCCTCTCTCTCCTTTATTGCAGTTCAAGCTCACGAGACAATCTGATTATATATAAGTATCTTCAAGTTGTATTTTTAGATTTCTGCCCGAAAATTAAACATTTTCACCATTTCGACACATTTCTACATAAATTCATGCTATTTAACTACTTTCGAGCAGATATTCTGCTTGCGGTATTCAACCGGAGGAGTACCTGTGTGCCTTTTAAAAAAAATACTGAACGTATGAATGGAGGTGAAGTTCAGTGTTTCCGCAATCGCGCACACCGATTCGTTCGTTTCCCGCAGCAAGTGCTTGGCTTTATCCAGACAAAGCGATCGTATATATACGCCGATGTTTACGCCCATGTGCTGCTTAAATTCGCGCGCCAAATGAGAGCGGCTAATATGAAACCGTTGACTGAGATCTGCGACATTGTGATCGGCCCGAATATCGGAATGCAAATAATTTAATATATCGATGATGACCGTTGCCAGCTTTCTCCCTTCCGTGTGTCCCTTATTGTCCGCATTATAGATTCGCACGATCGTGACCAAAAGCTGAATAAACATCCCTTCGACCATCATCTTGCTTAGCTGGCGTTTCATGCGAACCTCGTCGACAATGCTATCGAATAAATATTTAATGAAATGGTTCTCGTCTTTTTCCACGCGGTTAAAGCCGATTCGGTAATATTCGATCTCCAGGCTTCTCATCTGTTCGAGATTGAAACCGAGGTAATAGAGGCGAAAAGGCAGCTCCCCGGAAGCCGCTCCTTGATGGCTCTCGCCGGGCTTAGTCAGGAATAAATCGCCTTTACTCACCGTATACAGCGAGTCATTAATGGTGAACCACCCTTGTCCGCTCTCCACATAACACAGTTCAAAGTGCTCATGGTGATGTTCATTTACTCCCCAAGTTTCGTGAAGAACCACGCCGATATACGATAAATTTTCAAAATCCATTTCGAAAGGCAGTTCGAAACGGATTTCCCTTTCCGATTCCATTAAATGCGCGTTCTTAGGCGTAGAAAATTTATCGGATTGCTTTGGCATTGTAAATTCCCTCTCCTCTACAGCATGATCGATTACTATTATTTATTTAAGCGGATTTATTATTGTCCCCTCCTATACCCTTATTACTCTTTTGCCCTAGGACCCTAAATGCCGCAACAAGGGAAACATCAGGTTGATCATATTCGACAAAGACCGTTCCTCCCATTCCGTTTGGACGGGAAGAACGGTCTTGTATCGCTTCACAAGCATTGACTTTCGAATCGTAATTTCAATCAACCGATCCGGCAGGATAGAGGACCGGCCAGTTCTCGCCCTGGAATCGTTCTCCATCTTTCCCCTTCATCATTTGGGCGTTAAAGTGGCCATCGCCTTTCTCCGTAGAACGATACCGGGTCTCGCCCGACATCAAATGAACCGCCATGGACCGACGCGCGTGATCGGTTGTATTCGGACCGCTGCCGTGGATCGTCAAGGCATGATGAAAGCTGACCTGACCGGCCTTCATGACTAACGGAACCGTTTCGAACTTTTCGTTAGCCGGAATGTCCATCATATCCCGCTGTTTCTCCAAGTTTTGCTCGAAAAAGTTATTGACACTCAACAATCCCCATTGATTGCTGCGGGGCACCACTTGCATGCAGCCATTGGACAGATCTACATCCGTAAAGGCAACCCAAGCCGTAACCAGCGTCGGCTCCATGCAGCATTGCCAGTACACATAGTCCTGATGCCAGCCGACGTTCGCCGTTTCTTTGGCCGTCGCTCTGCCCGGTTTATAGAGCAGTTGATCATGAAACAGCCTAATGCTCTCAGCTCCAAGAAGTTTACCGGCTATCGCGCCTATCGTAGGGTCTGTCGCTACTTTTCGAAGCGTAAGGTCCGACCAATGGGAATTATCCGTCTTGCGCAGCGATCTCGGATGATCGCGGCCTTCCAGCCAATTGCAAATCGGCTCCCTTCCGGTTTCATAATCACCATGGTACATTTTATCTTGATGTTCAACAATTTCAGACAACTCATCGGGTGAGAAAATGACAGGAGAAACCCAGTAACCGTTTTCTTTAAAGAAGGCAGCATCCTGCTCCGTAGGCAGGCAATTTTCCAATGCAGTGAACATGGTATACACCTCGCATGTACTTTTTAAATATATGATTCATTGTACATGGGATGAATCGATACGTATTTCTCAAAATCATGCATAAATTTAAAGATTTTAACCAAAAAAAGATCTAGGAAATGAATACCGCCCGGCAACAAAACAAATAAGATCTGCCGCTCTTAAGCGGCAAATCTTATTTGATTACAGATCCGTTCTATCACTGTTTTCGTCGCTTCAAACATCATTGGCCAAAAGTCCGGCTGTCGAGATTTTCAGCCCCGCTTCATGAAGATGAGCTATACTTCCCAAGCCGGTACAGCGGGGAACCGCCCATTCCCGACTCCTCTCCTCGAACAAAACCGTGGTAACGGAGCTTGGCGGGAACCAAAATCCGCTCCAGGCGATCGGCAAAGGGATCTCGAGCAAATGGGCCAGCCAGGTCACCCCAAACCCGTGATGGCAAAATACCGCGATCGTTTCGCGGTTAGGCGACGCTATGCGGTACCTGCCTTCTTCTCTTACATATCCATGACGCTTTAAAAAAACGTCGGAATCCGCATTGAGCTTATCGTAATCCTGCGCGTAATCGCGATATGGGGTGCGCTCCCGCCATATTTCATGGCCGGGGTAAGGCTGAATGCCCCTCACGGTTTCACCGGGAATATTCCAGGCCGCGATTTTGCTGCCTTCGAAAATAACGGGATTCAAGCTCAATTCACGTGTCCACGGTTCGATAACCGGTTCGATTCCGAGCAGCTCGGCGGTATACTGCATCGTATGGAGCGCTCGGTTGACCGGAGAGGAATAGATTCGGTCGATCCCTTCCTTCTTCAGCCTTTGAGCAAGCGCCTGCGCTTCCAAATGCCCCGCTGCCGTAATGGTATCGTTGGGGTAATCAGGATCGGCGTGACGGATTATTAATATTCTCATTCAATTCCCCCCATTTCTCTTATTTCAGAGAGATTACATAATTGCCCAGATCGAACGCGAATTTCAGGCCGGCATCCCGTATCCCGTCGGGAAGCTTGTTTACGCCATTATGCGCTTCATAGGTAAAATCGCCGCTATATCGGATTTCTTTGAGCGCCCCCACCAGCTCGGTCCAATCAATTGTGCCTTGATACGGAAGGAGATGCTGGTCACTTGCGCCGTTGTTGTCATGGATGTGAGTCGCTTTCAACCGGCTGCCGAGTATCCGGAATGCAGATGCCTGTTCGATCTTTTGCACATGGGCATGACCCGTATCCCAGCAGGCGCCGACCAGCCGATGATCGAGTGCGTCGACGAGCTGTGCGAGTTCTTCGGCATTCGCGAAGAAGCGGTTATAACCTTGAACATGGCACACGTTTTCAAGAGCGATGCCTACTCCCGTTTCTTCAAGCACAGGAAGTAAACGGCGATAGAAATCAATATTGAAGTCCAGTATTTCCCGGTAAGTTTCTTTCCCGTCTTTAGAGATATCGGATGGGTGAAATACAACCCAGGGAATACCCAGAATAGCAGCCGTTCGCAGAGATCTCTCCGCAAGGCCGATAAACGAATCGAGCGTCAACCCTGCTGCGAGGTTCTTAAATGTCCCTCCGTGAACAGGCCCGTGCATCTGGGTGAATCGGACTCCCCATTGATCCGCGTAAGCACGCATTTCCTTCGCCCACGCTTCCTCCTCGCTCCAGCTGATTTGCAGCATCTGCCCCTGCAAATCCCAGTAATTCATGTCCAAAACTTGAAAGCCGGCTGCAGCACATCTTCGCAGCGCTTCCATCCTGGATACGGAAGAACCAAAGACGTTTAATGATGTAGATACTTTCATCGGATAAAAGCTCCTTCCCCAATTTCGCTTGTTCGAATGAGATAACGAGCCCCCTCCTGGAAGAAGGGGGCTGTCATCGGAATCCTCCTACTTTTTGTATCGCTCATACGCGGCTTCGTAAATTTCCATATATTCGTCAAGACCCATTTTTTTCAGAGTCTCCGTATATTTGTCCCATTCCGTAAACGGAACGTTGCCTGTAATGAATTTGGCTTGCATTTCCGTCACATACGTTTCGATATCGGCTTTTAACGCCGACATTTTATCCGTTTCCTCCTGCGTGTAAACGAAAGGCGCCCAAATCTCTTCAGGGAATTGAGACTCTACTTTCTTAACGGCCTCGACGGAGGAAGGCATCCCTTCCGATCCTTTAAAAAATTGCTGCTTCAGAATGCCGGGATAACCGCCGCCGGGCCAGGTCAAGTATTGCGCTGCAGCTTGGTCCTGCGTCAAACCTTTCGGATTGTTTTTGATCTCATCCACGAATTCATATTGACCATCCGCCGTTTTTTTGTAAGTCACGTTTTCAAAGCCCATGAAGAACATTTTTGCGCCCTCGTCGCTGTACAAATAATCGACCCATCTCATCGTAGCTTCGGGATATTTATTGTTACTGGTAATGACAAATTGTCCGGACGATCCAACCGTCGCTCCCACATTCGCATATAATTGATCCCCGTGCGGCCCCGTCAAAGTCAAACCGCCGGTATATCCTTTTTGCTTAAACATGGCTTCCGGATTATAACCCGGGTGCACGACATACTTTCCTTCAATACCATTGGCAATCGCTTGGTCGGCGTTTGCCGAGAACGTATCCTTGTACAGCAGTCCTTCGCTGTAAAGCTTTTGTATATATTGCAGCATCTCCTTATACTCCGAGGCGACTGGAATAAATCGCAAATCTCCCGTTTTCGGATCCACGTCAACGTTCGGATGAGACGCCCCTCTGTTCCCGAGCCCCCATGAACCTTTAATATGACTGATTAAGTTGTCAATAGGGCCGCCGCCGATCGGGATGGCATTAGGGTCCTTTTCTTTCACTTGCTTGAGGAAGTTATATAGCTCTTCCGTCGTTGTAGGCATTGATACGCCTAACTTATCAAGCCACTCCTGTTTATACCACATGAAGGTACCCGAACGCATGGCCGTAAAAGACGGATCGGTTATTGTCGGAATCGCGTATATATTCCCGTCAGGCATTGTCATTGCTTTCTTGATTTCAGGATTTTGATCCAGAATACGTTTGATATTAGGCGCATGATTCTCAATCAAGTCGTTGAGTTTGATTAAAATGCCCTGCTGGCCGTACTTCTGCTGATCCGAGCTGGAAAAACGGCTTCCATAAAACACATCCGGATAATCCCCGCTGGCCAGAATAATGTTTTTCTTCTCCACTAATTGCTCCCTGATGACATCATTCCATTCCACGTTGATATTCGTCATTTTCTCATATTCGTTCCAGAGCATGATGTCGTTCAAGTTCTGCGATGCGAATCGCTTCGGGGCGAAAAATTTGATCGTTACCGGCTCTTTGACAATCGGCATCCCTGATTCCGTCAAATTGGATTTGGTTTCCGTTGGTTCAGCCTTTTCCGTTTCCGGTGTTTTGGCGCAGCCGCCAAGAAGCGAAGAGATCATCAACGTTCCGATTAAAAAGCAAGTCCATTTCTTCATTTTCATTGTAGATCCTCCTGGGATTGGTAACGACTCGTCTTACCCTTTAATAGCACCTATCATGATTCCCTTGGTAAAATATTTTTGCAAAAACGGATAAAGCATCAGAACCGGCAGGTTCGCAACGATAATGACGGCATATTTGATCGTTTGCGCGTATAAAATCTGATCTGTCAACGCATCCGCGCTTTCCGACATTTGCTCCATTTGATTCTGGATCAAAATTTCTCTTAATATTAACTGAAGCGGGAACCGGTCCCGATCGGTCAAATAAATGAGTGCGTTGAAAAACGAATTCCAATGACCGACGCTGTAAAACAACGTCATGACGGCAAGGATCGGCATCGACAGCGGCAATATGATCTTCAGAAGCAAATGGAAATCGGAGCTGCCGTCGATCGCCGCCGCCTCATGGATCTCGGACGGAATGCTTTGCTGAAAAAAGGTGCGCATAATGATAATGTTCCAAACCGATACCGCGCCCGGAATGACCAGCGCCCATACCGTGTTTAACATGCCGAGATTTTTGACCAGCATATAACTTGGAATCAGTCCGCCGCTGAAGAACATGGTAAAGACGAACATGGCCATGATGGCATTTCTTCCCGCCAAGTCTCTTCGCGATAAAGGAAATGCCGCGAGAATCGTCATGACGAGATTGATCGACGTACCTAGAACGGTATACATGATCGTGTTAAGATACCCGGTTAAAATCTCTTTGTTCTGAAATATTTTTTCATACCCCAGGAACGTGATATCCTTCGGCCACAGCCACATGTTCCCGCTGTTGACCGCTTGCGGATCGCTGACCGATGCGCTTGCTACGAATAGGAGAGGGTATAGGATTAGAAGAAGGATGATGGTAAGCAGCGCATAGTTCATCCATTCAAACACGCGATCCCCTCTAGTCTGACGCGTTACTGCATCCGCATCGCTTACCATAAACTGCTCCCTCCGGCTCTTCTGGCAATGAAGTTGACCGTTACCAGCAAAATAAAATTGATAACGGAATTAAACAAGTCGACAGCCGTTGCGAAGCTGTACTGGGCTTCCAACATTCCGCTGCGATAAACGAAAGTGGAGATCACGTCGGAACTTTCCATATTCAAACTATTTTGCATCAAAAATACCTTTTCAAATCCAACTCCCAATATGGAGCCCGCTTTTAAGATGAGCAGAATAACGATGGTCGGCATGATGCCGGGAATATTGATATGCCATATTCTTTGCAGTCTGGAAGCCCCGTCGACTCTGGCCGCTTCGTGCAGCTGAGGATCGATTCCGCTTAAGGCGGCCAAATAAATGATCGAGCTCCAACCCATATGCTGCCAAACGCCCGACATGACGAAGATCGATTTGAACCATTCCGGTTCCGTCATAAACCTGATCGGCTCTCCGCCGAATAGCTTGATGACCTGATTGACGATCCCCGTTTCCGGAGCCAAGAAGATCATGATCATGCCGACCAGAACGACAGTCGATAAGAAATGAGGCATATAAGTGACGGTCTGGATGAGCCGCTTATAAAACTTATGTCTCACTTCATTGATCATAAGCGCCAGAATGATTGGGATCGGAAATCCGACCGCGAGTTCATACAAGCCGATGCTTAGCGTGTTTTTAATTAGCCGCCAGAAATAATAACTGTCAAAAAAACGTTCGAAGTGCTTGAATCCAACCCACGGGCTTCCGAATATGCCATTCGTCGCGATAAAATCTTTGAACGCAAGTTGAACGCCATACATCGGCCAATAATGGAAAACGAGAAAATAAAGGATGACTGGGGCGAGCATGACATATAACCGCCAGTTTTTAAGAACCGATTTCCACACTCTTCGATGGTTTGGATTCGAAATCTCGCTTGCAGGCAATGCTTTCATCGATATGCAAACACCTTCCCTGTTTCTTGACTATTGGAACGTTCCTGATATCCACAGTAATCGTTCATACAAATTTCCGCCATCGGCAGAGATTTCGTTCATCGGCTTTTTTTTACAGCAGCATGATAGGGTACGGAACTGCCCGCATAAAGTAAGCATTTGCAATCATCATCGTCTATTTGAAAATTACAATCGGCAATTCTTTTATTCATCAGCTTATTTTTACAAACATGCATGACCCATGCGTTTCCGAGCACGAAATAAAAAATAGGACCGGATTTCTCCAGCCCCTCAAATACCGTTCAAACTATGATTGCGGATTCCGCCTCCGACGAGCTGCCTTTGATAATCTTTCTATACTCCATCGGCGTAATGCCTTCGATTTTTTTAAACTTTCTAATGAAATTGGTTGAATCGACATAACCTACTTCAACCATAATTTCCTTTAACGTCAAATCAGTCGTTCCGATTAATTGTTTGGATACATCCATTCTTAGCTGATCAATATAACGCATGATTGTATAATCCGTATGATCTTTAAAAAATCGGGTAGCGTATGAAGCGGAAATTCCGAACGTATCGGCTATCCTGTTCAAATCAATCGTATTGTCCCGGAAATTGTCGTTAATATAGGCTTTGATGTTTTCAAGCAGGACAAAATTTTTGCTTTCCTTCTGATATATAATGCGATCGCATACATTACGGCAGAAATCGATAATAAAGCTTTCCAGTTCTTCTATGGTTTCAAAACGCGGTACGTATAGATCTTCCAACAATTGTTCAATCCCTTGATCGGTTTCGATATTCAATTCCATTAGAGCCTTCATCATCGTATTGCCAATGTTAAAACAAATAAACTCTACAGCCTCAAGCGACATTTGCCTGGTAAGGATGTTGTCCATCGTGCTTCTTATTAGTTTCTGTATTGCTCCGTCGTTTCCTTGCTTGATTGCCTTCAGCAGCTGAATTTCCAGCTCGAGGGGATACCAGGCTTCGCTTTTCTTGGCGTTTTGCAGCTCGCTGTAGCAAATGACCTGGTCTCTTCCCCTAATAAAACGATAACGCATCGCCTGTTTGGCCTGTAAAAAAGAGTGATGAATCATCGAAAAATCGGTACAAATATCTCCGATGCCAACGGTCAGCGTCATATGGAAATCTTGTTTAAAGAACTGTTTGACTTTATCCGCCAAACTTGCAATATGCTCGAGCTTAGCTTCCTCTTCGTTCATATTCAGCAAAATGACGATTGCCCGATCATCCGTCAATTCCGCTCCTAACCCGTTCCCTAGCTCTGAAGACAACTCTTCCGTAACCTTGATTAAACTATATTTTAATATCTCTTGCATGGATTTGGGATATTCTTGACTGAATTGATTGTAGTTATCGATCCAAAATAACAGGACGACAAAATGCGATTTATCCAGCTGCAGGCTCGATATGGCCGTCGCCGTATCCGGCTGCTCCTTTTCATTAGCTCTGCCCTTGACCAGCTTAAGCAGGGATTGTTCTTTGACGATGCTTGACTGGCTTTGCAGCTTATGCGTTAAACCTTCACATTCTTTGCTTATTTCCGATACATAATCCGTTATCATATCGAGTTCATTTGTTTTTTTCGATAAAACCGTTAACGAGGTACGCGGACCGTGACTTATAGACGCGATCAACTTTCTAAGCGGCCTGTAATTTCTTTCCGAGAAGGATACGGCCATCAATAATCCCAGTATAAATACAGCGGCTATTGTCCAATTGAATAATTCTCTGCTTTGATCGACTTTGTTCATTACTTGCTCTCGCGGCAATACGGTGACATAAGACCATCCGTTAAAGTCGGATTTCACATGAATGACGGTATACGGATTATGATTAATTTTCGCTTCACTCACGAGAGCCGGTTCCGTTTGCGATTCGATCCATTTCCGGACATGCGCCTCGTTTTGCTCGCTATCACCATTCGAATGATGCGCAATGATATCGCGGCCGTTCATAATATATACGAACCCTCGATTATGACCCAATACATTTTGAATTAAATGGTTTATTGTCCGTTCCTCAATGAAGAAGAAGACAGCGCCATACGGTTTTGCCGAATTAGATGAAATAGGATAAACATAAGTAGATATATTCGTGGACGTTCCGCTAACACTAACCCGCTCTAACGGCCGCATAACAGGCGAATCCATGGTGGGCAATGCATTTAAAAAACTCTTTAAACTCCAGTGCTCGTAGTTATAAATGGAGTTAAAAAAGTTATTCGTATCGTAAGTTCCGCTCGCTGCGTACATTGTTGTGCAGGACGGGCAAGGATAATATAAAACGATGTCACCGATAAACATATTGGTTTTTTGATATTTTTTCAATTCTTTCACCGTTCTGTACGATGAATACCCATCCTCCGAAACCATAAAAGGAGATAATGAAGACTCGGAGGCGATTTGCTCAGCCATCCGGTTCATTTCGCTAATTCTTGTGTCCATATCGTCTTTAATTTTACTCATCGTTGTAACCGTGGACGTTTCGATTTCATTGCTTAACGTAGCAAAAAAAGATTTATATACCGCGCCCCCGACAATTACAAGAATGGTTACGACAATCAATATATAGGAGAGTAAATAATGATAAAACCGGTTCGTCCATTTTAGATTTCCGATAAACCCCACTAATTTCCCCACAGTCATTTCCCCCATTCCCACCGAACAATGCTGCCGTTTTCCGCCAGAAGGAAGTATCTACGTTAATTTTAATACGTTAATTATAGAGAGCTTTTCAATTTATTTGTTTTAAAGTATTGTAAACCACCGTCCAGCTTTACGTCTACAATTTAACCCCGCTTGAATCTCGCTGGAATATTCAACGAGTTGCTGGAGGGCAACTGCATTTTAACACTTGCACGTAACGTAACGTCATGTTTTAAAATATAGTTACCGGTAAACAGATGCGCAGCCACAAAGAGGTGATTATGAAGCGGCTTTGGAAGGTGGGAGAGCTTGCTAAGCTTACGGGACTCACGATACGAACGTTGAGGCTTTACGATTAGATCGGCCTGTTTTCTCCGTCGACGCGGGCACTTCAGTCCGCTGGAAATCGTGTCGCTGCAAATCGCCCGTTTGAACGAAACGATCCTGATGCAGCAGAAGCTTTTGGACGAATTGGAATACATTTCCAGGCTGATGCATTTGAAACAACCCGTGACGATCGAAGAGTTTACAAAATTATTGGAAATGATGAAGGGCGGAGGCACAAAGCTGATTTTCACCGAGCAAGGCGTCTTCCTGGACGGCCGCGATACGCCGGCTCAGCGCGAGCACGGCACCAAGGAGATGCTGGACAAGCTGGGTGTGCAGCTGGAGATCGCCTAAACTGCTTTAACATGCAGAGGAGGAACGGACATGACAGAAAACCGTGCGGCAAATAACGAAATCAGCGCAGCGGAAGAATACGAATTGGTAACAACGCGGGTGGTGAATGCATCCCCTGCTCTCGTTTACGAAGCCTGGTCAAAACCAGAGCATTTAGCGCAGTGGTGGGGTCCGAACGGGTTTACGAACACTTTTCACGAATTTGATTTCAGGCCGGGAGGGATATGGGAGTTTGTGATGCACGGACCGAACGGAGTCGATTATCCCAATAAAAGCGAATTTGTCGAAATTGGGCCTGAACGGATCGTGCTGCGGCATCTTTGCGCACCCCATTATCAGCTCACGGCAACCTTCGAGGATCTTGGCGGCAAAACCAGACTGACTTGGCGCCAGCTTTTCGAAAACGCTGCCGTATTCAATGCCATCAAGAAAATCGCAGTTCCAGCCAACGAGCAAAATCTTGACCGGCTCGAAGCGTGTTTGAAGAAGATGTCTGTCTGAGAAGCTGAGTACCTTTTTCCACGAGATCGCGGACCGGCCGAAAGGCCGGTTTTTTCATGTGCAATGCCATTCATCTTCTTGCTGCTATTAGAAATAAATTTGGCATAGCTCTGGTCCGGCATGTACGGCTTTGGCACCTCCTCCGGCACAGCTGGCTCGGTTCCGCGCCGGCAACATTGGGCAGTTCATTACTATTGATACTGACAAGCGTACAAGCCTCACTAGGAATCTATGAATATATTATCTCATCTTATTACAGGTGGTGAGATAATGATCGATAAGTTGAAACAGAAACGGATTGGCTCGATCGTTGGCGGTCGAAAAAGTATGCCTACAGCACGGAAACGGTTGGACACGAATTGCGGATGCGAAGCAGGCGGTCAAAAAAAAGTAACGCCAGCGCAACAATTTGTTCGTTGCTTGGTATTATCCGTATATGTTGCGCCAGGATCAACGTTAACCCAAACTACCTTTATTACGCACTTGAGAACGCTGATTAACCTATATAGAGGGTGCGGGATTACCTTCAGGTTTCGTTTTTTCAATGCGAATGGAACTCCCGTTTTTAGGCGTCTTGGCGGTCCTATAGTGAATCCCGGAGCATTTCTTTGCGGTCCTCCATACGAAGATCTCCATCCTTATTTTCGTGCGTGGTTAGCGTTTAGACCCGGCAGCTTTACTAGAGATATTGCCATCTACTATGTCGCCGGGCCATTGGTCGGCAGTGGTGCTGGCGTTACGGTAGGGTGCGCGCCCTTTTTTACGCCTAACGGCGTAGCCGTCGTCGTTTCGAACGGTGCAACAATACAAACTCTAGCTCATGAAATAGGTCATGTATTAGGTCTTCCCCATGTGCTCAATCGGAGCAACTTAATGAATCCAATTTCGTTTCCTGAATCCACTCAACTAACAGCCAATCAATGCGCAACAGCCAGAAACAGCAACCTGCTCCAGCTTTGTCCATCCGGGTCGCTGAAGCCGCCGAAAAGACTAGGAAATAAACTGCCGCAATACAGGAAACCTAATTCATCGCTTTCTATTCCTAAAGGGAGAACGTTTAAGAAGGCCCGTTACCCCCGCCACTGACGCTACACATTTATACACACGTTTCAGAGAAGATGCAAAAAGATGCCGTCGACAAAGTAAACACCTACTTCGCGGATATCCTGAAGACTCCAGCTTGCAAGGAATGTGAGTTTTTCGTGGGTTTTATAAAAAAACGGGACCTCGAAAGGTCCCGTTTTCCTTGATATATAGGGGTTATGATGTAGTGATTACATCATGCCGCCCATGTCCTAATGCTTTATTATGCTTCACTTTATGTCAGTCTATCCCCTTATTTATCAAGGGTTTCCCTCATTTCAATCACATTACTTCACTCTACTTTTGGCTATTCACATGACCAATCCGATGACCAAAATGACCAAATGGGTATAAAGGGGCTTTAGAAAGGCAATATCCACATGTTAACAACTTCCCTTTAGAAGCTCTTAGTAACAATCAAATCCCTTCCATTAATATCGAACCCATTCCGGACCGTCTCCGGCTGCTGGCCGGTGATGACAAGGAATTGCGGCAAGATCGTCTTACTGCTCCACCCTTGAAATGCAGCTTGTTTGAAATGGCCGGCATTGAAATAGGTGTTATAGTAAGCCCACTTTGACCGCGCCCACTTGCTGCCGGTCATCGGCGTTAACTGCAGCTCACATACGTACACTTTTCGCTCATGGACGAATATACAGTCCGGTGCCCATACCAGTTCCCGGCCCAGGTGGGTAAACCGTTCAATTGGTTCATACATCCAATACTTTGGCCGCAGCGCAAAATACAGATTAATCACCGCGAGCGCATGGTCGATCTTAGTCGGCAATCTCATCGGAGTACGTTTCAGCCGCCATATCTTTTGTTGACCATGGTAACGAGACTGTATTTGTTTGTCGTCCTCCAGCTCTCTTAGCAGCCGAGACGCCTTTTTGTTTGGATCCAGCGAATCGTTCAGTGTGGCCAGCTGGCGTGTCGTCGCGATCGGCACCTGTGTAAGAGCCTTCAATATAGCTTCGTGATGCCGGGGTACGGTGAGAGCTTCCATCGTTCAATACCTCCACCTTCAACGGGGCCAATAACTGCTCCCATTCATGATCGGATTCGCCAATGAACGGCACCTGAAGCGTCTGCAAAGTTTCGCCACGGAATAGGCAGCGTCCGGGCGTGGCAACAGATATGCGTTCGGCTCCCGGTGTATTAAGGATAATCCGGCTGTCATAGTCGGTATGGGTCCGGAACGCAACGGTTGCCTCTACATTGCTCTTTACCTGGCCGTTTATGATCGTATGATCCGGTCGCTGCGTGCAGTAAATGAGGATCACTTTCGGCTCTCGTCCCTTCTGAGCCAGCCGGGCGACACATTCATCACAATACCGGGCATAGTCCCTCATGCGTCCGCTGTGCATCTTCGGAGCGATTTGTGCAGCCTCATCGATAACGACGACATTATAAGGAAGTGATTTTAAAACGTGTCGGTTTCGGGACCGGATTACGAGTTGTTCGCGGCGATCTAATTCGGCGCATGCATCGTTCAAAAGGTCCGCAGTATCGGGCAGATTTTTAACGACTTGAAAGCCCGGTAAAGCCTCGAACGGAAAGAAGCTGAACCCCTTCAAATCGGCAATCTTTACGACCGCGCCCATGCATGCCATCTGATACAGCACAAACCGCAGCCATACTGTTTTACCGGAACCGGAAGCGCCGCCCGATAGTAAATGCATCATCCGGTTATAAACGGGCCGGAATAACCGATCGTATCCAATAAGCAACCGATCCGGCCGCAGGTCATCCATCTGGAATCGCATGCGCTGCGGAAAGTCCTTCTCCACCACTCGAACGATGACCGCGCCGCCTCGATCAATCAATTCCACCGGGGCCCCAACAGCGGACACAAGGGCGTCCAAACGGTTCTGAACATCAAGGGCACATCTACCCATCGGCAACCGAAACGCATGCTCAGAGCCACACAGGACGGGCCTAGACTCGATATAACGGAAACCATCGGCGATCTTATTTAGCGCAAGCATTAACTTCTTTTCAATACGCATAGAAAGCCTCCTATAAGGATACCGGAGTAAATAAAACGATGTATCCCTTGGGAATCGGGCTGAACAAGCTGCGAGCAAGTCATAGCCTGAACATCACAGGTTGTTTGCTGCAGACAAGCGGTGATTGTTAGAGTTGTCCGGTCATCACCATATTGAGGAATCCAGGAGCCAGCTTGTTAAACAGGACGTACGCGAGATGAAAGCCGCCGTCATACCACCAGAAACAGAGCCACCAACCAATAAGCACGACATCGATCGCAATAAAAGTCCGTATGGCTGAGTGCATCATTTCGCGCTTGGCTTCTTCTTTTCGTTCGTCGTAGACCATGCCCTGAACCGGAGCCGTCGAGTCGAAATCGAAACCGTTAATTTTCACCCTCGCAAATTGACTCATTTTAGATCCTCCAATCGCTTCTCGATGTGTTGTTTCCGATCCATCAAAACGGCGCGTATAGCCGGCGAATGATCTCCCCCAACCAGCTGCACATTAAGGTCCGCCAACATCCCAATAAAGCCAAGTCTCATCGCCTCCGTATCGAGGTAATCGTCTGCCTTTTTTCTCATGCTGTTTGCCTCCCGAATCATTGATGATTATAGGTACGATGATTCGACATTATTTATGCAAGTCCATCGATATCTTTCGAGAAGGATTTAAACTACTTTAAAGCGAACTTATCCCATGAGGTGATCCGGGATGATAAAATGCACGCTTAAAGTCATATTTGCGGAGCGAAATATCAAACAAAGGGAGTTCGCGCAGAAGGTCGGAATCAGCGAAACAACATTGAGCTCGCTGGTGAACGGAAAACAGCTGCCGACGTTAGAAGTGGGGTACAGAATTGCGGAGGAATTGGACCTGAATATTATGGAGATTTGGAAACTGAATCCCCCTTCATAAAGAACGTTTGTTCGGGTATACTGTTGATGAGGTGATCATCATGCAGTGGAGACCCAACATACCCACGCCTGAAGAGATAATAGCCATTCGTGATTACGTGATCCTGCCTTATATGCTCGATATGGTCGAAGTCGATCGGCAAAAGCTCGAGAGTGATTCGGTATCATTGAGGCTGCTTTTCGAAGCCGCTAACGGCAAGCTGGCCGATCAGATTCATAAAGAACTGGTTGAGGTGCGAAAGTTTCTGAAGGAGCGCCAGATCAAGGTGATTGAAGAAGGGCTATTCGAAAGTGAAATGCGATACAAGTTTTGGGTCCGGGGATATGAGGATCATTTTACGCTTATGCGTGAGGTTGCACGATCGGAGCTTAGTACGCGATTCGGGAAGTATATCGCGAACTTTTGGAAATAAAAAAACCGCCTAAAGGCGGCTGTAAAATAAAGTTAATGTTGCATGATATTCGACAACGGGGTATATTATAGGTAGATAAAGCCCTGTCATCTCCGAACGCTTAAGTTCCACTTAGGCCAATATGTAGGAGTGATGGGGTTTCTTTCTTGTACTCAGGTAGCACTCTGTGTTCATTTGGTATGAAAAGCCAATGTCTATAAGGATGATGCCAACGATCCGTAATTCTTATTGCACCAGTAGAAACTCCGATATTAAAATTCGGGTATATTTTTCGAATTCGTCGGTTAATGTGCTGGTAAAGGTTATCCTTGGCAACCGTTCTCTTCCCTCTGCGTTTTTCCCCTTCTGGTTTTACTTTATGAAATTGGTTTAATCTAAAATACATAGCTCCCAAGACGATGTCCATGTATTGCAGTAGAACGTGCTGATTAGATTTAACTTCAGTTACATCCTCTTTGTTTATCTTCAATCTTGCTTCAGAAAACTCCTTCGTGTATTGAAGGCGTTCAATGAACTCCTTAAACTTAGTAGCTTTTTGTGGTGCAACGGGCAATTCATCAAAATATATTCGAAGTGAAATATCACTACTCTTGCTCATATTTGAATATCTCAATCCGAATGCATGCTTAAAAAATTGATAATAGAGCATCTCATATTCACTTGCTCGTTGCTCTTGAGTGAGGTTTATCGCTTCACGATTATTCTGGGTAAACATAACACGCAGTTTTATAATGTCCATCTCAATTAAATCGAAAAAAACATCAATTAGATCCATATACTTCTCGAGGTAATTTAAGGTGACTTTTTGCCATTTAACCTCTCCAAGCATATTGTTCTTTACTTTGGTACTCTCGAGCAAGTCCACAACTCGCATATAATCTTTCGATCGAACCAATGCCCCGCCATAAAAATTCCCGTAGTATGGACCCTCATCGTTAGATTCATCCATATAAATAATATACTGCAACCGACTTCCCCCTATTTGCCCATTTGCAGATAATATTTCCATATCTGAATCTAGTATAACAAATACAAGGGCCTCTGTCATAGCAGGCCCCGTTCATTCATTAATGGTTCAAACAGCAGCAGCTTCCGCACTCCCTCCGACGAGTAAACCCCCGATCCCATCGCCGTCTTGTATATCTCCAGCACACGATTGACGACTCCCAACGGTGTTTTGTCGCCGCCCACCACATCTATGACCGGATACAGCCATTCAAGTTTCATCTCAGCAGCTTCACCCCACTTCGGGTCTTTTAGGCGGCTACCCAACTCATTGACACGCTCTTTTATGGCATAGCATCGAACGCATTCAGCCGATACCGATCCAGCATAATCCTCCTGTTCAGCTATCTTCTTCTTCAGAAGCTCAATGTCAGACCGGATAACCTTCATATCCGTACATGGGCACGATGTCGCGGACACTTCATTATGACCAACGATGGCCGCATTCGGCCAGATCTCGAGCAGTGTAAGAATGCCGGCATACAGCAGTTGACGTTCGGTTTCGGTCATTGGCCGTTTCGATAAGTCGGCTTTGACCGCAATTCCGATGGAATCGGTATTAGCGCCCTTGGCATGCGTCGTATATGATAACAGGTCATTCGTCTGGTACAGGACGCCATCCGACACGCACAATTTATACGCGATTCCCGGCCAGTGGTGAGAATTAACGTGATACAGCGCCTGATTCCTCAACGGGGCCTCAGAAGCCATATGATGGACGACAATGCGTTTGATATCGGTAAAGGACATTCGGCCCCATGTCTTGATTGAGTGCTTCGGGAGCACATCCGTAATGTCCTGAATCTCAGTAACACTAAACGGAATGTGTTTTCTCAGCGTCAAGCCCCGAATAGTCGTAATCTTTTGCGACGTCGTTTGCAATTGGAGTCACCCCATTCATTTTAGCCTCTTTGATATCCTTGATCCCCTTGCCGGTTATTACAGCTGCAGCGATCCCGGCCACCCATAGGACATCTTCCGTTTCAAGTTCGAATCCGGCGTATTGCGTGAAGCCGATGATGCCGCAGGCAACAAACATCGTCACCAGCTTTGTGCTGTTCCAAGACGGTTTCTCGCCGTTCTTCATCTTCTGGATGTCCTCGGCAAGCTGCACAATAATAAAATTGACCGTCACCCCGATGGATGCGGTCAATTCGATTTCGTCTAAATTCCATAAGAATTTACGGTTCAGCGTGATAGCCGCCATGGCGATTAGGCCGGCTATAAACTTCGGGTCAAGATATTTGCTCAACTCGCATCACGCTCCTTTCTGCCGCCCGGGGCCTCGCCTCCGGTTATGAGGAAAGCCATTTCCTTCAGTTCGTTAGATCCGGATTGCATGATCTGATCGAAGCTAAAATTTAGTTCGTCATCCGGCACCTCGATTTCATACGTAAAGCCATTGGCCGCTTCTTGGCCGAAATCCTCAATCACTAAGCGGTGAAAATGACTGTTCTCGACCGGCACATGCTCAACCTCACACATTCGCACGACCATTTTTATATCGCCCATAATTTCCCCCTGAACACAGAAAAAGCCAAGGGGATGCTTTCCCACATGGCTCGTTCAATAGTATATTCGATTCTTCATGGTTTATTTTATCAGCTTTTTGTATCGCTCAGGTACAGCCCACTTAGGATTAAAAACCGAAATGGCTATAATGACCGGAAAAAGTACAATTACTATGACGAAACCTATTACTTTCTTCGCGATCCGCCACAACAAACCGAACACATTCCCCGGACTTTCGCCATTTAATAATCCACCGATCACGACCACCACGACAAAAACTCCGATCAATGCCATCAATCCCCAGATGTCCACGCTTGTTACCCCTTCCGTTTAGGCACGCCCAACTCTTCCATGCGCTGTATTCCCTGAATACGCAAAAGGTTGATCTGTACTTGGGTTTCCCGCAGTTTTTCCGATCTCTGCTTGGAATTAAGCGTTGTATCGCGCTGAATCGCTTTCTTCTCCGCGTTTAGTCCGCTAATACGTTTCGACAGGCTATCTTTCTTCTGGCTCGTGACCTCATCATACACGGTTTGGTAATAACCTGGCAAGGGAACACTGTTTCGATCGTTAGCTGTTTTTGCCATGCCAACCGAATCGACATAGCCGTAGAAGTCGTCAGCGATACGGTTTACCATTACCGGGTCTTCAAGCGCCTTGAGCCTTGAGAGAATACCTTCTTCGATGGTTCCAACCACGTCTCCTCGCCCGGCTTCGGAAGTTGCCGGCAGACCGATCTTTCCCACGTCTCCCAAGAATTTACGCCCAAGATAATCGAATGTGAAAGCGTCCATGCCCAAATGTTCTGCCGCCCACTTCCCGGCTGCGCTTGTCGTTTCGTTGAACTGGAACTTCGTCGGATCACCTTGATACTCACGCGGTACAATGTCGCGCCCCCCGTAATCCTTGCTCGTAGCCCATGCAGAAAGAGGCTCTAAGACGGTGCTTCCGAGTGTTTTTACCCCGGCTGTTTTCAAATCCACCGCCTTTCCTTCGGTTGTGAACGCGGACAATGGGCCGGAAGCAAGCGAAGGTAAATAAGCATTTAGACCTTGCTGGACCATCTTTTTTCCGCTCGGCATCTTCTCACCGTCTGCCGCCCACTTGTAGAAGTCGAGGACCTGACGAGCAACGAATGCTTCTGTCGGATCGATTTGAAACACTCTGAATTTGCCGTCTGCCGTTTTCGCATAAGGGACCGACGTCGTTTCCTCTCTGCGGTTCTGGTAGTCGGGGTCGTTTTTGAATTTCTCGTATGCGTAAATCATCGCTGCGGCGTTCGCCATGACAAGTGCAGCTGCTGATACTGGTTGTTCTTTCCAACGTTTAATGAACCGGTAAGTGCCTTGGGTCGCGGCATTCGTATACCCTGCTACAGATTCCACGCTGCGGGTATGATATCCACTTCTCGACCAGTTAACCGTTGCCTCCCGAGCTTCCTCGACTGCCCTGCGCACGTTCTGAGACGAACGGTCCCACCTTGTTTTGCGCATATGCGCGGCGAATGCAGCAATACGCGGGATGTTCTCCAGCGCATCACTGAATCCCTTTAGCGGTCGGAATGGATTATGCTTCCTCACGGATTTCAGCATGTTTCGCCCTGACAGTATAGGGTCTTTCGTCAGGTCCGCGCTCATTGAGCGTATATGCGAATCGCCCTTCAAAGCCCGTTCGTAACCACCGCCGGCCCGGTAGTACTCACGCGCCAGATTACCAACATTTTTAGCCCCAGGCACGAAAGCCGGTAACCAATCGCCAAATTGACTAACCATTGCATGACCGACGTCCGTAAGGAATCGCACTTTGTTCTTTGACTGCGCCGCTGCAATGGACAAGTCACGCCCAAACATATACGTACCTTGGATAGGAGCCAGAACGCCCGTGGCGGCTTCTTTTATCAGCCTTGTGATATGCTCAGCGACTTGTAAGACGGGATTCAACTGTGCCGGGCTCAGACTCTCGATCATTTTCAGCATGTTTGCGTCTTGTATTCGCATTTTACGCGGCTCACCGTTGTACATGTAGGTGACCGCTTCACCGTTGCCCGTTGCTTTTTTCTTTAAACGTTGCGAAGCTTCGGCAGTTTCCGCGTTCAAAGTATCGACAATACCTTCCGTGCCTTCATCCGCTTTCAGTTTGTTCAGCGCATTAAGTTCAGCCTCGCTCAACTCTTCCAGTTCAATGACGCCTTTAAACCGATCAGGATTCGCACGGATAATGTCGTCTAGATCCATCATTGCCCGATTCCGCAGGAGGGCATTGTACGTCACCCCTTGCTGCTGAATCCTGCTTTGCAACGGATCAATGATTTTCTTTTTGCTACCGACTGCCCGTTTAACCGGTGCACGTTGACCGCTTAGTCCAGACTTTGCAGCTATGCCAGATGATCCACGCCCCAGCTTAGTGCGTAAACTCATTGCATCCTGCTGCCTGTACATCGGTACATAGTTAGGATTCGTATGCCGCAGTGTATCAACGAACTCTTGTGACTCCAGCCCGTAACGTACCCATAGGTTTTGTTCGTTGCGGGTGAATCCGTTAGATCCCTCCCCGAATTTATTTAGCCACGGGTATCTCTCTTCAAGTTTGGCAACCTCTGCCGCAGCTTCTTGTGACGTCTTAGGGAACCATGGTTCATCTCCGAATACCCTTATGTTCCGGTCCATCCGGCTTACCGAGTCACGCAAAACAAGATACCTGTCTGCGATATGCTTCTGTCCTCGCGGTATCATGCCGTATATGTCCGCTAGAGAATCGCCAATGACATTGCCCTCTAAATCGATTTGCTTATCCTTAATCGCGATATTCGCAAGGTTATTTGCCCTTGAAGTATCGGAGGCAGCGTCATAGAACCGCTTGTCAATGAGTTTCGCCGGGGTGAACTTATCGACAAAGTTTTGATCCGCGTCCATCAGTGTTTGCTTGCCCTTTTCAAGAATCGAACCAGGCGCTACAGCACGGGACGTTATGTGTGTGTCAATCATTGTTTTGCCGCTTTTCGCCCCTGCTATGATGCCGATTCCCTGATTACCAAACAACTCGCTATACCAGTCTCCGGTTGCTTTCTCCGGCTTGGTTTCAACCTTCTTAATGAACGATCCGATCTCGTGATTGAGTGGCCGCTGACGAACAGCCTGCACACCGCGTTTCACCGCATTTCCAAGGCCTGATAACGCAAGGTCACCAGCAGCCCCCAACGCCACCCCTTCGAACGCGGCGCGAGCCAGTTGACCCGCATCCGTTTCACCTCTGACTCCAGATATCGCAGTATTCTGAATCCCGCCTGCAACAGCCCCGGTAAGGCCTCTCTCAGCCAACTTACTTGCCGCGTCTTCGGATACCTTTGGAATCCTTCCAATGCCGCGTGAAACAGCCCTCTGAGCCGCTTGTCCGCCTCTTGTGGCAAGCAGCGATTCAGCGGCCCGATACGGACCGGTTAGAAGGCTTTGTTCGAGTGCTGCCGGGTTAGTCGTTAAGCCAGCGATGTTCCCGCCGAGCTCAGCGGCCTTGCCTAAGATACCGCCTGTTTTTGGTGCCGTGCTCGTCTCAATGTTAAGAGCGTTGCCTGCGCCCTGCTGGAAGTCTGCGAGACCAGGCGTATACGCTTGAATATAGTCGATACCTGAAGCCAGCGGCTCGCCAATATTACGCGTTATCCAGCCGCCAATGCCTTCCTGCGGGTTAAGCTCCTTCCGCCTATCTTGCTGCGACTGGATCCATTCTTGGCGCGTCATCGGCTTTGCTTCCGGTAACTGCTGCTGTCCCTGCCGGAGCAAGTCCACCCCTGACGGCATGCCCTGTTTTATCAGTTCTTGCTCGCGCCGGGATTGCTGTGCTTTGCCAGCTTCTTGAACGGCTCCGGCCACGCGTTGGACAGTTGGGTTTGAAAGGAGGTTCTTGACCGCTGTTACGGGCTTGTTTTCCTTGAATGCTTCAACCACCTGATTCGCGTTCGGATTTGGGATAATGCCAAGTTCCATTTGCCGTTGGGTGAAGAAATCGCTGCCGGACTGAGATGGTTCCGAACGTGATTGGGGGGAAGGGGTGAGATCCACCCCGAGTTCCCGAGCACGCTGCTGAAAGTAGGATTCACCGGCCTGCACTTTACCAGTTTCCGGAACATCGATCCCTAACTCTTTAGCTCGCTTTTGGAAATAACTCACCCCCTCACCCCCTTAAGCATGTTGTAGAATTTCGTAACACCATTAACCCAATTCTTATTTAATCCAGTTGGGTCGTTTGCCGCACCAACCGGAGCATACTTACGTTGGATTTGTTCGATGGTTGTTAGTCCTTGATCGATGTACAACCGTTTTAAGTTGCTTGCCATCGCGTCAATTCCTTCATCAAGGCTTCCAAACTCCATCAAACCGCCTTTTCTTCGCATCATTCCGCCGACGTTGTTTTTGCCCTTCACTGCGCTTGATGTGCCGTTACCTGTCTCATGCATGGCAATCGCTGCAAGTAATATCGGATCCACGCCGTACTTTTTACCTGCTGCTTCGAATGCCGAACCGGTATTTTGAAGGGCACCGCCTAATGATTTGCTGTTAAAGGTTGTGGCATTCCCCCTTCCTACTGATTGACCTTTAAACTTTGTTCGTATTCGTTCTGGAGTTCCTTAGGTACCGGTATTCCGTACATGTTATAAAGCTGGACGGCAACCCTCGGATCTTGCGTCTGTGTTACAATCATGCCTTCGATTTGCTTGCGACCTTCGGGAGACGCGACATTGAAGTTTTTCCCCATTGCGCTGATAGACCGGTTGATATTCTGCGAAATGCTGCTTGCTGTTGGGGCATTGGAATTTGCTCCGGACTGCTTATTCATGTAATTGAACAGGTCTGAATCAACGCCTGATTCGAATTGATCCTGCAAACGATTCTCCTGCGACCATTGTATAGATTGATTAAAGGCGAATTGTTTTGCTTGCATCGTCTGTGATCCTCTCGGGATTCCGTAAAGGTCTGCCAACGAGTCCGGAATCGTTCCGGTCGCATCCGCCACCTGCCACAGATTTTGCAGTTCTTGCTGCTGCAGCGCATTTGTCTTCTGTCCGTTTGGAAGATAGCCGGTTAAACCCGCCATAACTTGCATTTGGTCCATTTGCTGCCCTTGTCCGGCCAGATTCAGCGGTGTATTTTGGTTGGCTGCTTGTCGGAATAGACCACTCCAATCACCTTGAGGTGTTATCGCCTTCCCTGTAGCGGCACCTACGCTGAGCGCAGCATTTAGATTTGCTTGTTTGTTCGCCAAGCCCTGCGCCTGACCTGCCAGTGTCTGTTGGCCGTTGAATACACCTGTCAGGTTAGCAGTATCTACGGTTCTGCCCCAATCTGCATTTTGGCCAACTAGGGTTCGCCGCCCTTTGTAATCACCTGTCAGATTAGCTTCGTCTATTGTTCGACCCCAATCAGAATCTTGCCCCGCTAATGTCCGTTGACCATTGTAATTACCAGTTAATCCAGCAGCTGACAATCCAAGTTGATTTTGCCCCATGTACTCAGCGAACGCCTGCTGCCGCAACCGATCGGCACGATCCTCTGACCGGTCAACCATCGCCTGCGCCATCTGAGCCGCTGTCGATGCGCGATTCGCCTCAAGATTAGCGATATTGTTCGCCGCGGCAATCCCAACTTTATTGATCTGATCAGCAGCAAGTCCGGAATGTGCTCCACCGCGATTTGATGCGATCTGCCCGGCGTTTAGCGTGTCTGCACGCTGCTGAGACTTCACGCCTTCTACAGCGCGTCCGAACGACGGATCAAGTTGAGCATTCGCACGGCCAAGTGCATCATCGTAGCTCATACCAGGCGCTCCTTGAGGGACGAATTGCGGCATAGCCTGCGTTGCAGACATACCGGCATTCGGGTTCTTCTGATGTTCCTGAACCCTTTGGATGGCCGGTAACGTGTTGGACGTTTTAGGCATTTGAATTTCTGGCTTCGGTTTTGCTGCTGGTGCTGGAACGCCTTTAACTGCTGAAGTCCACGATGCCATTCACGACCCTCCTATGCTGCAGGCGGCGTATAAACGTCACCTGTGATTTCTTGATACTGTTCTGGAGTAATCCATCCAGCGACAACGAAAACCGCGACATCGGCCTTTGTGTAGCGCCCTGCATCGTAAAAACGTTTAATCGTCGGATACCAGTTAATCGGCATGTTATACCCCTCCTGTTGCAATCATGAGCATAAGGTCCGCTAGGGCCTGCTCAGTTTGCGTTAGTTTAATGTTTGTCCCGGCTAACTCCATCATTAACGCGGCGTTATCCGTCTCTAGTTGTTCTACGCGTTGTTCTAGGTAAGATACAGGCTCTTCCGGTGTTTCAGGGTCAAGTCGTGTCCATTGTCCATTCTGATAAACGTCCCCAATTTGGACGTCTAATCCATCGACCAAGATTAAATCATCCCGGATGACAAGATCATTCAGAAAGGATATTCCTATACATCTTCCCGTTTGTGTATCAATTAGTGCATATTTCACGTATACACCTCCTCAGAAGTATTCGACGACCTGCCATGCGACTTCTGCCGGCATTGAATTTGTAGATCCACCTGTGAGATGTTTTATCGTTATCTCTTTCTCACTCGACAAATAAACAGATATATCATGCCACCCTGCTTGACCTGCTTCATAGGTGAAACAACTGGTTAGGATGACGACAGACTTATTCATTTTCACTGGTGAAATGGGTACGACGACTGTACCAGCAGTAGAAGAAGCGACCGTAATACCCCTCTGTACGCTCTTTACTGCCGAATCATTACCGTTCCTTCCCGGAAATCCTGACATCCACAATCCCCTCCTATCCGGTGTAACTGCCGCCAATAGCCGAAACAGCAAGACCAGCTGAAACTGCTGTGCCGATCGTCACATTGATTTTGTATCCTGGAGGAAGCACAAGCTGCGGCAAATCGATCCCATTGAAATTTAGCCATGTGTCATTCTGTGCAGCTGCTTCATTTGCCGTGGTTACCGGGCACGTAACCTCATGGAATAGAATGTTATTGGCCGGCGTGCTGTTGACCAATCCATTATTGATGAAGATCCGCAGCACCGTTGCCACATTCGCGCCTAACGCCCGAACCTTAATAGCATCCACCCGAGCGCCATCGGCACCAGCGGTGAAAATTGTCGCTACTGTACCGGAGCCATCCTTACCTGTGTTTGCGCTGTTAAGAGTCGCCCATGAAGCAACGGGCGTTTTGGGAAAAACAGGCTTCGTATTTACCATGTGTCACCATCCTCCTGCGTTTTGATAGAGATAGAGTTTGCTTGCTACGTCCGCAATGTCCATCTGTTCCTGCAGGTCTGGCGTAAGCTTGCTATAGCTGACCGCCCCCGCCTGCAGCATGGCATTGGATATCGTTCCGTCCGGAACAACGCCGTCCTGTAGCTGCTGGACCTGTGTTTCAAGCAGATTCGTAAGCTCGACGTTTTGCGTTAATATCGTGTCCTGCTCGTTATGCGCGGTGACGAGCTGATCAAGCTCTTCGTCAACCTGAGCCGATCGAATCTTTTGCCCGGGCTGGAAATTGTATTTCCGAGATATTTGAGCCAATCGAATCACTTCGCTTTCTTCAGTTTGAATAGGGAAACGATCTGGAAGACCGTTAGAGGCTCATCGAGTGTGGCATGGGTGACTTCAAACTGTATCGTCTTGCCGCGCTCAGAAACCCTCAGGCGCTTCTGTACGACGTCTTTGAAGTCCCAATTCACCTCGTCCCAATCGCCTTCGTCCCATACGCCCGATTCGTCCGTAGAGATGCTGTTTATCTCGCGGCGGATATCATCAATGATTATGTTGAAGTCGAACGTCGAGGATTCGGAATCGTACTGTTTCGCCACGATCCAGAACCGTTTAAACTTCTTCACCTGAACAGGGAATCCGAAATCCAGCCGCTTGGTCCTGAACATTCCCGAGATTTCCGCACCGTCATCATTAAGCGCCTCCGGATCGAGCTTAAAGATAAAGCCGGTATCAGACGAGAAATGCAAGTAACCATCCCGTTCAAGGAATGAATTGGCTTTGATATTGGAAAAGACGGTCCATGAACCGTATTTATTCATAGGCGAGGGCAGCGTCGTGTCCAGTACAAGCGTCGTTCCGTCAGGGAAGGATAAATAATACTTGTTGTCATGGAAAGCCCCTACGGCCCGTTTACGGTCTTCTAACGGGATCGCCTTAATGGTGTTTTCGATGTCGCGGCTCACAATCTCGGCTGAGATATAATCCCTTTCTGTGCTGAATAGGGCGTATACATGAGTGTCCGATAGATAGAACAGGTTATTTCCGACATAGGCGACCGAATCTTCGGCCAGCAGGCCGCTCGGAACGTTGATCCGCTTAAGCTCATAGTCTGTAACGGTCCGGCCGTCGCCGTAAAACGCCCACATTGTGCGCCTGTTGAAGACGATAATCGCATCCCGGAACGTCCGCAGTGTGATTGCTTCGTCGTTTTGCTCACTCACCATGTCATAGAAGTGCGTAGCCGGCCAGTAATCGTAAACCGCGTACCCTAACCGGGGGTCATGATGGCAGAAGCTGAGCCGGTTTTTGACAGTCGGGTGAGCGAGCGCATAAATCCGGTCCTGTTTAATGGCGATAGAGCGGAAATTGGTTAGATTCACAAGATCATTCAACCCCGGATCCTCCGGCTCATTGATGTTATTTCCGCTGTCTACGACCGGCACATGTGGCGTAACCTCTTTGACATCTGTCTGATTGTAGACCTTCAGCTTGCCGCCGTCCGCGACCAATACCACATCATCGAGCGTATCGCGCGCCTTGTACGTCAGCATTTGCGTTTTGCTGGAGGACAGGGCATTGATGAACGGGATTTGTTCAAGAGCGCCGGCCGACTCTTTAAACAACAGGCCGTTTGAGACGCCTAGCAGCTCGTTAGAGCCGTTGTTCTTGTAGAAGGTATATATCTGCCTCAATGAGCTGCTGATCGGTGCAGTGGTGTGTTTGACGTAGCCGTGACGTAGTTTAATTCCACCACGATCAATGATGAAATTATTCACTGCCGTTAGCGCCTGGTTGGGTATCAAAGAAGGGTCATCCCGGTCATTCAGGCCATACGAGAAATCATTCAGCGTCACGGGCGGCATTTTCTGCGTCATGGGTATTCCATCCTTATGAACGACGGCGGTAATTGACTGATCTTATACGCCGCGTATTCTTCTTTTCGTTGATTGTATTTGCCCATTGCGTCAGGCCTGTCGTACTCTTCCTCGGTGAATTGGATCATGCCGGCCGCGTAATGAATGAGTAAATCGTGATATTCTGGCTCTATTTCCGGCTCGGCTTCCATCTTATCCGTGCTGAGATGCTTGAGCCGGCGATAAAAATAAAGGTCGATTGTGCCAGATGACGGAACAGATCCCTGTAACGACAGCTTTCCGGCCCATTTACGGTATCCCGTGCTCTTCCGGTCAGATAATGGCCTCTCATTCCACTGGTAATCGTTCACCAGCAGCATGGCGTCATTGTGATAGTCGGCCGGTAAAGGGTAGCTATTGGCGCTATCAATGGAATATGAGATGTAAGCCTCCATTTTGGCGATCGGCGTCAGATCATCGAGAGCTCGATTCACCCATCCGACGATAGTAGCCGCGTCGTACTCTTCTTCTACATCCCCGTTCACCTGAGAGACGATTTCTTTCAATTGCACGTTCTCACCCCCATATACAGAAAAAAGCCGAGCTAAATAAGCCCGGCTTGTTCGAGGATTTCCTTGACGGTTTCCGGCACTTCGACTTCTACGCCTTTTTGAATTTGGAAGTTATGCCCGTTGATACTCACAAATTCAGACGGCCATTCCACTTTTTTGCCGGCTTCTTTTGCACTTTCAAGGCGCTTTCTTTCGTCGGGAGCCAAGTAAATCTTAATTTTAACCTTCGGTTGCTCCCGAAGCAGATCAGCCGTCGTTTTCGTTATTTGATCCATTTCGCTTTCAGTGATAGCCGCTTTTTTCTCTGCCATTATATTGCCTCCTAGAGTTTGTTGAGGGAGGGAAACCCCTCCCGTTAATTAGCCGGATACAGTGTGTTCGATACGAACCATAGCCGCTTGTTCAATGATTTTTGCGGTGAACATAGCTTTCCAACCTACCGAAGAACGTTGATCCAGCGCATCGGCCGTACCGGAAGAACCAAGTGGTTTGACGATGGTCTTAACCGCGCTCGATCCGGCTACGTCGACAACACCGTAAGCGTCTCTACCGAGTACGATCGTTGCATATACGTCAACCGCGGCCGCGCCGGCACCCGGGAATTTCTTCGCGTTGGTTGTCTCAACGAAACGAACGCCGTACAGACGGCCGATCTCACCGGAGAAAATTTGCCGCGATCCAGCGTATTGAGCAGCTTGTTCCCATTTTGGATCGGATTGCAGGTCGTAAGTGGTACCCGGTTCAACAATAGCAACGTAATCCCCACCTTCTAGCGGCTTTACATTGTTACGTTTCAGCGTCCGCACAGCCTTACGGATCTCGACCACCGTCAGGTTATCGCCAGCTGCGACCGTTACGCGGGATACCTTGCCGTTTGCATATTGAACACTTGTGCCTGATGCGATAATGTCGCGGCAAACCTTGTCCAACGTGTCAGACGATTGTTCGCCTAAGACGTCAGTGGATTCATCGATGATAGGATCAATCGCGACCATATCGAGAACGTCAGAGAACTCGATGAAATCGCCGTATTGGCTCGGGGTTGCGGTGATGTTGATCATCGTCACGCCGTTTCCGCTTGGCGTAACGCCCTCTGCAAGAGGTGTTGTTGCTGCAGGGAGTGACTGCATTTTGCGGAAATCGATCGATTTACCACCATTTTTCGGAATAGGACGTTTCTGACCGAATTGAAGATGAACGAAATTCGCGATCAGACGCGCCAGAAGCTTTTTATCGTAATAAGTTTGAATTGTTGGTGCTAATCCAGCTGTGCCGGTTGTTTGTGTAGCCATTGATTATCCATCTCCTTAAGATAAAGTGATGCGTTCTCCCCGTCTCACCCGTTCAGAAATCGCCTGAATTTCCGCGTCTGACATGTTGGCCGGGTCAAACTGCACGTTATTAGGTTGATCAGTGCTTGGAAGGACCTGTTTTCCGTCTCTTCCCGTGACTCTTGCTAGAACTTCCTGTTCTTTCTGGCGGAATATCGTTTCTTTGTTTGCCAATTCGTACGCATGAACGGGCTTATAACCCATTCCCACTAGCTCCTGCATCTCCGGGGTGAACCATTCCGGCGCCTTGCCTTCGTTGAAAGCTTGTGAGCTCTCAGAAAGGGCTGGATACGACTCGTAAAGTGCACCCCAGTCCTTCTGGCGCTGTTGCTGCAGCTGCTGTTCGCTTTGCTGTTGCCGGAACGTCTTTACTTCATTCCGTAGCTGGCTCAACTCGTCATTGACCGGCGCGAAATACTGCGCGTACGTTTCAGGATCAATGCCCATGCGGTCAGCTTCCTGATCAATCCATTTCTGTTGTTCGTAAGCATCAAGGGCTCTTGTGTACTCTTCGACTGTAGCAAAGCCGGATATTTTTGCCTGCTTCTCCAGATAGGAGAGTTTACCTTGCACTTCCTGATCCCACTTGGTTCGCTCCTCGGCCAGACGTTTATCCGTCTGTTCCTTCAATCGCTGCGCAAACGATTGTTGTTGGTCGATCTCTCCAGTGGGCTTTACATCTTCTGCAGCCGGTGTAGGGGCGTTCCCATCACCCGAAGGCTCTTGGCCTTCTGTCACAACGCTAGACGGCTCAGACGTCGTTTCTGCGGCCTCGGGAGCACTTCCGGCCCCGATATCGCCTTCTTGCTCGTAAAACGGATATAAACGCATGAATAATCCTCCTTGTGTGGTGGGCGCAAACCCACACGCTCAACGCCCGTATTTTCTTACCGTATATAGGAAATAGGCCCCCAAAGTCTCATTAGGAGCCAGTTTTAAGTGCTGCGATCTGCAGCTTGGTGTTGTTATCCATTTCCTTCAAAAGTGCTTGTTGCTGGAACTTGTTCATCTCTTGCTGCTCAGCCTGCGCCTGTTGCTCCTGCTGCTGAATCATCTGCTGTTCCATCGCCGCTTGTTCGGCCATTGGGTCAGGCGGCTGTGCGGCCATTGCGGCCTGCTGTTTCTGCATGTCCTCTTGCTCTCGAAGATAAGCGACCACTTTTTCTTTATTAGGTAGTCCATCAAGCATTTCTACATACATACTCGCCGGTAAAATACCTTGCTGGAACAAATCGGCACCGAGTTGATGAATATACGCCTTGCTCGTCGGTGTTGAAGCACCTGCGCTTACCTGTACATCGAGGTCAATCTCCGCGTACTTCGCGCCAATGAACGGTTGAAACTGGTAACCACCATTTTCGTCAGTGATGCGGATATACCGTTCTTCGGTATAATTTTCCTTCACAAGCTCGATTATCAGCTCATATACGTCTTTGATGGCGTGATGCAGGTTCGTCGCGATCCCCTTGATCGGGATGCTACCTTGCTCCACGAGCATTTGAATAGCTGCTGCCGCCGTAACACCGCCCGGAGTTTCGCCTGTGTTAGCATCGTATACCCCGGACATACGTTCGATGAACTCTTGGAACTTCTCGATGATATTAGGCACGTCAGCGCTGATCTGAGGCGGTTGAAACCAATCCATGACCTTTGCGCCGCTCTTCAGCCCACGGGCCAGCTGAGTGACCCCCGGCTTCGCTGTGAAGGTGTCTGGATTAATGCCGCTGGTATCGTCAATGAGCAGAATCGGATTTGCGGTGAGCATGGTGTTCCGCGTGAACATCTCAATAAATTTGTTAAGTATTTCTTGGTTGTCGATGATGTTGCGCGGCTCTCCGATCCCTGTGAGGCTCTTACGCTTCTTCTTGGGCACGAATGCAACAAACGGATACCGCCCGTGTTTGTACACTTCGGGAATCCGCTTGAGAACTTTACCGCCGGCGGCGTATATGACGTTGATCGTGCCTTTCTCCTTGTACCAATACTCGTAAAGCATGACACGATTATTCGCTTGATTGTCGCTAGGACGATCGTAAATCTCGGTTTGAAACGACTGTTCGGCATCCACCTTCACGCCGAACTTTTCTTCTACCCATTCAACCGTCTTTGGTACGGCGTAAATGATATAGCGGCAATCCTCCACCTTATGAGCCTGCGGATCGTGGTAGATATTCGCCGGATCTGGCGCTTCGACACATACATCACCCTTCCACACCGTACTTTTCGGTGGGTATTCGTCTGGCCTGTATTTGCCACCACTCTTACTGTTATCCCAGTAGACTTTAAACCACCCGATCCCGAGCAGCAGACCGGTAGGAACAACTTCTGTAATCGTTTCATCCAGCCCCACACGCTCCGCAATGACGTCCGTTACCTGGGTAAATAGCTTCGCGACCTCTTCATCACCCTGTGCCGTGGGAAGAATAAGACCCCGGGGCCGATTATTGGTCAGCTGCGGGGTCTTTTGATCGACGACATAGGCGACATAGTTCACGACCGGATTCGGCATCCATGAGGGCCGCTGCGTGTTCCACTGTTTGGCGAGATAGAATTCATCGTATTTCCGCCACAGGGCGTGATCCTCACTCAAAGCGCTGAGTGATGCCCGAAAACCAGTTTCGATGAGTTTGAACTGTGATTTGTCGTCTAATTCAGGCAATGTGTCACCTCCTTGATGAACATAAGCATCTACAACCTTCTGGCGACGACATCGTCAAATTGAGCTGCAACGGCCGAAGCTTGGAGCCCTACATGCGTTGAACCTGATTGATTCAAAGTCTCAGTAACTTCTCCGACATATTCTCCATTTATAAAAGCTGTAATCTTATCGCCTCTGCATTCGACCTCTATGCGATCACCATTCGCAACTTTTTTGTTTGTTGTAAGAAGCACAGTTGCGGTTCCAGTGACTACCTTCCTAATGATGAGTGGTTGTCCGTTTGCCATCGCTCCGACTCCGAGGTAGTTATTATCCGTTGTATTGAATCTCACCAAGAGCCAAGCTTGCGTACTGAAATTCTTAATATCAGCAGCAATAGCATGATCTGAGACTCCTGAATCACGGATAGCCCTATTGTTCCCGGCAACTGCAGGGGACGCCATGCCGCCAGCTATAGCAAAGGTGCCAACGTTATTGACCCATCCTGCACCGAGTCCCGTGGCATCGTCTGCTCTGTTAAATGTATCCCCGAATACAAATGGGTCATATTGATTCAGAGCTGACATTAGATTTAAGTTCTTTTCTTTCTTGAAGCTGAGCGTTTTATCCTCAAGGTAAACCCTTGTATATCCAATCTTCCAGCCGAATGAGCCTTGCGCGGAATACCATAGTGCAAATTCTAACCCGCCGTTTGTAATCATAGGGAGGCAGCACGATTTGTACATTCCATTCTGCCAGCTGCCCGTTCCAGTTCCCTTTAGTATCGGGAATGATGTTCTCTCCCAATTGATACCGTTTGTCGACTTGGCAAGGTGTAGATTTCCTGATGCTCCATCTGTCAAATTGTCCTGAATCGTCATGAAATACGTGCCACTGTAGTATTGAACATCAATATGCCAAATTTGACGGCCTGCATCAGGCGTGATGTCCGTTTCCACTGCGTCTGACCATGGTCCGAATAGTGATTTTGATCTTCTCATGAAGATTTTTTTCGGGCTCGCCAATAATTCAACGTACCACATAATGAATTGATTGCCGTCCCATGCAAATCCGGGTGAAATCGGTCTTGATACTACTGGATTATTTGCTAATATCAACTGTTTCGGGGACCAATTAACCCCATCCGTAGATGACCTCACATAAAGTCGTTCGTTACCCACTGGATCCGGTCCGAATTGCCTGAAAATGAGATGTAGTGTGATTCCGTCAGGGTCTTTCAAAAATACCGTATCTGAGTTGTAACCGCCGACAGGAGCATACTCCAATGGATTAGATATTCCAGTTGGAACGATCCAATTAACCCCATCATTTGATGCAACAACCGAGGGATTTTCCGTCTGATTATCACTTTGCTTATAAGGCGTGAATGCCATCCAATAACGGTATCCATTCCAACCAAGCGGGTAATAGCTCACTGATGGGTGGACAGCTTCGTCACCTATATAAGTCGGAACATTCAAGAAATTATCCCCGAGCCTCGCTTTAGCTTGTTTGATGCTGACGTCCAGGATCCCCTCAGGATTTCCCACATTCATCAAAGAGACGACCCTATTCAAGTCTGTTTTGTAGCTAATTGCCTTCACAGTGATTTGTTGCGTCCCTGCGGCTGCCTGAATCGTGAATGAGTTATAATCCACATCACGTACCCACTCTTTACCTGGTGCGATGGTTTGATTGTTGTACGCGCCTACCGACAGGGTTACATTACTTACCCCATCATTCTTTACCTTGAGATGATTTTGAGGACTCTTAAACATCCATGTTGTGCTTGTCGTACTCGCTGTATCTACAAAGCCCGTCACACTCTCGCCATTATTAAATTCCCGTGCTTGCGCCGTAACTAATGGCACTTTCACCCCTCCTTAATAGTCCGACCAGTTCATAGGCCGTTCTTCTTCTCTTAGCGCCCATGGTAGGTGGTCTTGGGTGCTGGCGCGTGACGCTACATTGTCTATTGACTCGTATTCCCTCGGGTCCGGACAGCTCATCACGCCATATCGCAGCGTGTCGTAAGCATGGTCTTCTGCGTCTGTATCGACGTCCTCAACGTGTGTTTGATGTAGCGGCAGAGACGGCATCGTTCGAATGAGGTTCCGGCAATTCTCAAACACTCTCAACCGGCTGTATTTCCTGCCTTTGTTGTCTTCTAGCACCTTGAGCCATGCGTGTACGCGATCCTTGCCATTGATCCGATTCTTACTGGCTTGATCGCAATAGACGCCAATGTCTGAGTACGTGTCTGCGATACTCTCGCCGTGCTGGTTTGGTATCCAACATGCGGAGTCGAGCACCGTGTATTGGATGCGCTCGCCATCGCTGAGCTCTTTGATGAGCTTTGCCTGATCTGTGGCATCCAGGCCGGCTTTATATGCCTCTCGGTAAACGTATATGTGATGGTCCTGATCCATTGCGAACCATAAACAACAAAAAGGAGCCGACCGACCGTAGTCAATGGCTCTGAATCTCTTCCATGTGTCCGGTATTTGAAACGGCTTCACGATGTGGATTTCCTTATCCCATTCACTGAACGCCATGCCATCGAACGAATCCCAATTTCCATCTAGAAGCTGCCGCCTAAGCGCTTCAGGTAAGTTCTCTAGACGTTGCAAGTAGCCGGGGTCAGCTTCCATCAGCTTAGTATTGTCCTGCAGCTTAGCAGGGATAAAGCAGCGCGTACCTGGTGAAGGTTCATCAGCAGATGGTGTCGGTCTATGGATACGTTCGTATTCACCGATATCGATGAATCTTTCCTTTACCCATGCATGACCAACGCCACCGGGGTTAGTCGCCGCTTTGATCTGACGTTTAATGGCCGGGTTGGATCCACGGAGCCGCGATATCATGTAAGTGTATTGATGCAACGTGAAGTGCGTTAACTCGTCCCAATAGATAAAGTCGTATTCCGCACCCTGATAGTTGGCGACGTCAGACTCTCGTTTCATATATGCAAACTCAATCGTGCTACCGTTGATGAATGTCCAGCGCTTCTTGGCCTCATTGTACTTCCCGACTGATTGCGGGTAAATCGCCCGTGAACGCAAAATAAGCGAACGCTCCAGGTCAGGGAACGTACGCCGAAACATGATGATCTTGCAATTGGGATATTTGAGTGCATTTTTCAGAGCATCGTGTAACATAGCCTCTGACTTACCCCCACCGGCTGCGCCACCATACAGCACTTCATCGGCCGGGCAGGAGTGGAATAGTTGCTGTCGTTTCTGTGAGAGATAATCGAGTACTATTTGTTCCATTGGTCTTCACTCGCTACGTCAGGCATATTTAAAACGACATTAATGCCGCTGCCGCCAATATTCTGCGTGTTCTCGCCCTGCATGAGCGCCATCTTGTCGTACATGGTGCCGTAGAAGGTTGAAACTTGGTTGAGTGGTATTTCTCGGGCACCTTGCTTCGCTTCCTTGATCATCGAGTGACCAAGGTCAGCAGCGTCCACTAAACTAGCCCAAATTTTGTCGATCATTTGCTGCTTTTTATCCGTTCGTAATTGTTCGAACTCGTCCGGTTTTTCATCTCTGATCTTCATTACCGTGGATGGAGAAACCTTGAACTGCCTAGCAATTTCGCGTACGTTGTTGTTCGAAGCTAGAGCAGCCCGTATCTGTTCTTTTAGTTCATCAGGCGTTTGCTGCCCTCTAGCCATTGCTCCACCCCCTACCGTTTATTTTCCTGCAGTTCTCGATTGTATAAATTCGAATCATCATTATCGACCGGCTCATACACCGGAACCTCATCCGTCATCATCCTGTACTCAGTGAAGTCCCGCGCTTTGATCTTATCCGTCAGCGCATCAATCAGCCTGTCTCGTCGCTCGTCATGGATGTAATGCGAATACTCCCGGACGATGAATGCGGCCAATAACGCGATTATCGCGACAATGCTCACTCGTCATTCCCTCCTTCCCGAAAGTAAATCCATATTGCATACCGAAATAACAGATATAGCGGTATGGTGATGAGCCAGCTTTGTATGCAGTCTGATAGGCTCACATGTTATTCTGTCTCCGACATGCTGAAATTTTCTCCAGCACTTTCGTAGATTTCCACTATTTCATCAGCAGAAAAACTGTAATAAGCGTGAATGCCATATTTGTCACCGTTCGTATCCCAGCAGTCGAATGAATAATGTCGATGATCGTCGTCTCGATTGCTGATGCCTCTGATTTTCACTGTTCGCATCGTATTTTCGTAGTGTTCGTTCAATGCAGAGAATACCCTGTTATCTAGATCAGTGTAATCTGTCTCCATCTCGTCACTCCTCCATCCAATCTTTCATGACCATCATTTTTGCGTACTCGATTGTACCGAGTATCTCAGGAAAGCTCATTTCGTCCTCGTTGAGGAAATCAATCCTGCCTGTGACAACATCCACTTCAAGAACAATCCGTTTTTTCAGACTGACGTTTTCCATGGGTCACCTACAATTCAACGTAGTCGCGTTCTGTGATTCGAAGTTTACCCTCATCCACATAATACTTAGCGTCCGCAATGAACCTTGACCCGTCTTTTAGAAAGACATCGTACGACGCATCCCTACACCCATCGCCTGCACCCGATGTGTATTTCTCTATGGTGTATCCTTCATACTTTCTGTTTATCTCAGCGGCGATAATAGCGTCGATTGCTTGGCAATCCATCATCTCATCTCCCACAACGCAAAAGAGAGCCAATCGGCGGCTCCCATGCGGTCTGTAACTTGGATTTGAAAAATCGAATTTTTGGTACGTTTTAGACGTTGTGTAGCTCAGAAGGATCGTATATGTGATGCGCGGTTTACTCGCTCCTCAACAATTGGACCGCACTCGTCACCATGATAAGCACCGAGTTTGCTGACTATCTGTTAGTCACCCGAAGGTGCGATAGACTCGGTGCATCCCTCTCGGCCAAGGAACCTTGTGAACGCCGACCGCGCGAATAGCTATCAGCGCTCATCATCGATTCCCTATGTTAATATCTTAGCACTTGCCGTGTTGCATTTGCGTGCATAAATGCGGCATTTACGCGGTTTCGACGTGTTTCCAAGTCGGGTCAAACATATGATCAACGTTGTTGATCTCGCGTTCATCTGCGGATAACGGCTGGAGAGCGATTGTGAGCCGCCTGATTGCCTCTGTGTGCCATCGCGATACCGTCGTCCGGTCTTTGTGCAGGATGTCTGCGATCTCGCTCAGCGTCAGCGTATTGCGGTCCAGATACTTGCGGCTGATGACCGTCCGTTGATCATCGCTCAGCACATCCTCGACAGCGCCGGTAATCATGTTCACAATGCGGTGATATCGATCTTGATCCCATCCATTCAGATTGCGCCGGCGTTCACTGTACAGTACCGGGAGGCGTCCTTCTGGTTCGCCGCAGTTCTTGGCCGCATATCGGTAACTGCGATAGTTCTTCAGCAGCTCGGTTACTTGGTCGTGATTCATACCGTTCCCTCCTCACTAATGCGGTTCGATGTATTCGATCTCATCCACGTTGATCAGCACTTTATCAATTCGGATGAATTTGCTCTTGTTCAGCTTTTTCTCGACATCTTCTAGCGTGCCGTAATTCAGTCCGAATCTGAATTCCTTACCGCTTTTGAGTCTGATAATGAAATCCATTCCATATCCCCCGCAGGGAGGCAGCCGTTAGGCCGCCCCGTACTTCAATTTATTCAAATCGCTGACTACAACTTCCGACAGGTTAGTCAATGCATCTACTCGATTTTTCAGCGCTTCGAATTCCGCTCTTGTGACTGGCGTCTCCACCACCTCTGGTAAAGACTGCTCTCCACCACCGGGGTTGTTGTCGTTCGGTACTTCGGGCGAGCCGGGAAAAGTAACCTCCGGTGGATTTACTACCAGTGGAGGATCAGGTACAGGCGATGTTTCCACCGGTCCAGGATTGTTGGCTTCTTGTTCGGCACGAAATCGCTCGGCTTCTTCCGCCGACACCTCCAGGTACTTCCCTTTTTCTAGGAAGCTGAACTTGACGTTCTCACCAGTGAGCAGCTCCGCTTGTAAGAAGCGTCCGCTGTTATCGCCTTCCACTGCACGAATGCCCGTTACCTTGATCCGGGAATCGCGCCATTTCCGTTCAGCCTCTTCCTTCGCCTTTTGGATCTCTTCCTCGGAAATCGTCCTGATGGCGTTACGGGCGCCGTTGGCAATCTCGAGACGCAGCGTGTCAATGTGCGCTTGCTTCTCAGCCGTTAATGCACGCTCGGATTCCAATTCTCTCACGGCTGCATCACGCTTGGACGTGATGTCCTCGATCTCGGCTTGTTGTTGTTCAACGGTCCGCTTAAAGACCGCCAGTTCCTCGTACTGTGTATCTTTCGCTCGCTGGATCTCTTCACGTTCCGACTTCTCGTTCAACAGCTGTTCCCGCAGGCTGCTCTCAACAGTCGCGAATTCTCCGTTAACCTGCTCAACGTGATCACTCAGCGCGCCTTGCACCTGTATCCGGACCATCTGATAGGTTTCTTCGTCGATGAAGTATTCGCGGAGTGGCACGCCGCCGACTTGAATCGTGTCGAAAATGTAAGCCACTTTCTCCTGGGACTTGATGACTCGTTCTTCAGTGACGGCTTTCGTCTCGACTGCAGCTATTTGCACCTGAACGGCTTTGATTTTCTCATTCAGCCGGCTTACCTCGACTTGATCGACGCTGCTCTGCTCGAACAGCTGCGCTTTCTGTGCTTCCAGATCAGCCAATTGTGTTTGTAATTGGTACATGTTATCCCTCCGAATTTTGATATTTCCGAATATTCAATCATTTAACTCTAGAATACCATAATTTGTGGTATAAATCCACTATTTACGCCGTTTTACACAACATATTGTGTCCTTACTCCCGTTTGCTCAAATTGTACAATGCGATTCTGCCGGCTACCCAGATCGACACGACGACCCAGATTTGGATGATCTCTAATGCAGTTTGCCACACATTCAACCCTCCTTGTTATGTAAACCTTGTTCAGGCGCTCTGAGAGCCCGTTTTAGCGATTTGTTGCTTGATCCGCCGTAACTCATCTTTCAGCCTATCGCGGCCCGTACAATCGACGTTTATGAGCTCCAGACGCTGTTCTATTCGCTTCATCTCGGCTATGAGTTGTTCACGTGTCATGCCGTCACCTCCTCCTAGAATACTGGCGTAACTTCCATCTCGATCTTGCCGGTGTGTCCATATACCTTTTCAGCTGAGCAACGGGCAACCAGGTTATCATCCAGCCACACGATTTTGTTTGCTGCATCGAACAATCCTTTGAGTAAGTTATCGATGTCCGGTTTAACGGTGACGTGCTGCCCGATGTGCTCCGTCTTTTTCTTCTTTCCCCAGCTAGGCGGCACCGGAAGCGTGAACCGCACATTGACATCCACTGCGTAAGGTAGAGGCTCCTTGAACACCTGCCGTAGTTTCCACGCTGCCGCCTGCTTGTAGGTGAGGTAACGTTGGGCTGCCTCGCTCGTCCATTTCCCTTTACGCGTCATTCTGACGGCTCCCATAGGTGTCATCGACAGTTCTACTGTGTACACGGTTTTCATGAGCTCTGTAGCTTCCATTAGGCGATCGGCCTCCTTTTCGGTAAGGCTTCCTGTGAGAATGGCATTAATTCCGCCCTAGCCGCCTCGATTGCAGTCTTCGCTTCTTCCAAGTCATCGAAATATCCAATTCTTTTGTATTTCCCATTCAGCTTTACTCGCGCATCCCACTTCTTTTTCTCCTTATGCCAACTAACCCCACGCACACCACTCTTACTGTTCGATTGTGCACCTTGACGATTTTGTAAATTCTGAGCGATTGTAAGTAGACGGAGATTACATGATTGCCGGTTGTCTAAGGTGTTATGGTTAATGTGGTCAACAACTAAATGGGATGGAGCGTTTGTAACCCATCGGTGAAGCATTGCCGGTTTCCATTTATCACCAACCTTGTGCATCCCACCAACATAAAAATTTTTTACTTCTGAACTCCAATGGGCAAACCATGTGTTTGGAAACTCATTAACGCTTTGCAAGTCATCGGTGTCTATTAAAGTCTCTAAGACAGTACCGTCTTTTCGCCGTAGGAAAATCACTGTAATTGGTCCCCTTATTTCGTAATCGTTTTTCACGTTGATACCCTCCTTTTTGGCATCGTCATGTGCCCGGATTTGTTTTTTCTTCCTAGCGGCATTTTTGGTGGTCCATATCTCTCGATGAGCGCCAGCCTTTCGTGCTCGGGCAGCGTGTACGTCCGTTCAGTCCGTCTCGTACGCTCCGCCTCTGTCTCGGGTATCAGCGGTCTGTCACTAGCTACCGGCATAGGGGCTGCGGATTGTTTGCGGTAGTTGGTCACACAGATTCCTCCCCGTTAAGAGCAAATAATAGAGCTGCACGGCATATCGCAAGCGGTGCTGTCTTTCCGTACGCAATGTATTTATTCGCCTTCACAATCGCTTTATAAATGCTTTCTTCGTTCCATGGGAGTTTTATATCGTGCATTTTTGTGATTTGATGAGTCGGGAATCTCTCCAGCACTTCCCATGCTGCGGCTATGTCGGTAGAAGGTTGGAATCCGGGGTATGACGTTTGTTCCCAAGTACGAATGCTGTATGTGTCTACTAACCAGTAGCTTCCATCAGTATCCTTTGTCCACATCATCACTTTCTCCGCCACCAGCGCATCCAACTCACGCCCCGGCGTCATCGCCAGTATCTCTTCTCGGGTCATCGGTTATTGCTCCTCTCGAATGAGCTCTGGATTATTGTATATATTCCCGACTATCTCAAATCTGCAATTCCCGTCATCCTGGAGATACTGCCACAACGGGAATGCGTTATAGCGAATAAGCACGGTGTTAGTCTTCTCGACCCTGGCTTTGAAGAGAGCCTTACTGTCATCCCACCGAATGGAATAGGTCGCATGTTCTCCGACCGCTATATCCCCCTCGTAGACGTCCACCCCGTTACGATCCTTTAGGCCGGTGTATTGACCTACCGTTTCCGGCCTCACTGCATATGCGAAGGGCGCTCCTGCTGCATTAGAAATATAATGACCTGCTTTGTTTCCTGTTGACCTCAAGTCTTTTAATAAAATTGCAAGGTTTCCATGAAACCATCGACCTTGTAAATCCATGCCCCGAAACTTAATCTCTCTGCTCATTCTCTTTTCTACCTCCCTCATGGATTAAACCCTTATACGGCCTTGGATTATTCGGTCGTCCCGATGCCCTCCGGCCGTTTCTCGCATTCTTCGCATAACGGCGGATCGATCGGCAGACCCATGCAACCACACATCCATCCACTGCAGCAATATTCCGGTTCGTAATCCTCTATTTCAGCGTTGCACTCTATGCATTTCATCCCTCACGCCTCCTTCGCGATCATTTCGATCATTTCAGCTTGCCTCTCCAGCACTTTTATCCTCAGCGCTGTCAAATAATGCACCTGGTCAACAGCCTCTTGCATGGCATGGTCGATCAGCTCCAATTCAGTCCATGACGCCGGGTTGAGCGGCTCCGGATACTTCTGCCGGCCTTTCTCAATCTGCTGCTTCTGTACCTCTTGGAAATACGCGAGTGCCTTTCCGTAGATCATGCGACTTCCTCCGTCTCGCCCTGTTCATGCTGCGCTTCCCACTCGAATGCCTCCCGGCCGCGCCGGATAAACTCGTCGAAGTCTTGGTCAATCAGTTCGTAATCGTCGATTGGCTGCATTCCAACTCCTCCTTTATTTGCTGAGTTATTTCAATCTCTCGCGCATACTTTTTCTTGGATATCTCAAACGGCACACCGTCAATCCAGTCTTGCACCATCCCTCGCTGCGTTTGCCTTATCATGGCGAAGATCACGCCCTTTTGCTCAATCGTCATATCTGCTAACCTCACGCCGTCTCATCCTTCCGCATTCGTTGTATCGTCCTCCTGCGGTCGGTACCGATCATCTCGACCAGCTGGGCCTGTCCCATAATGCGGCTGGCGATCTTTCCGCCGTTCACTGGCAGTCGCTTTTCAATACGACCCGTTGCGTAATTGCTCGTTATGATCGTGATTTTCTTATCGTTGACTCGGGCGTCCAGGATGCTGAATAGCTTCCCTTCCGCCCATTCGGTGTATTGTGTGCTGAAAAGGTCATCGATCAGTAAGATTGGGATGGTATAATAACGCCGCAGAACGTCCTGTTCGCTTTCATCGCTGTCCCGGTTATAGGTGGATTTGATGTCCCCAAACAACTTTTCCTCGTTCACGTATATGGCCGGCAGTTTCCGGTTTGTCAGTGCATTTGCGATGCATTGCATCAGGTACGTTTTGCCGGTCCCGTATGCGCTAATTTCTTTCCCGGTCTTGTCGGCTAAATTCTGAGCGCGGACACTGTCGCCGTATATGTAAAGCCATGTTCCCCATTGCTGGTGCTTATCGATGGCTTTGATAAAGTCGACGGCGATTTCAAAGTTTGGACGGTTCTCGTCGTCGATCACGGCGTTCTTGAAAGTGTGCTCGCGCTCTTTGTCACTGAAGCCAGCCGCTGCGTTGTACTTCTCCAACTGCTTTTCAAAGTGGCAGGAGCAATTCTCGACATGGGCGACTTGATGCTTCACGGGTTGTCCTTTATAGGTGTAGTCCTCATCCTCCACCCATCGGAATGTGTTGATCGTGCCGGTGTCCTTACACTTGACGCATCCAAAAGTCTGCGCTGCTTGCTGCGTTGTGCTCGGCGTCTTTGTCCGCCAGTCTTCGATCTTCCTCAACATTACCCGCATTGCGTCGCCCATACTTTCCATCGCTTACACCACCTTTGATAACTGTTTTTTGGTTGAGATACTTTTCGAACTTGGTTCCAAATAGGGTATCAGGGCAGAGGTACTGCTCCATATCCGTACCAATCCATTCGGCACATTTCTTATCGATAACGGCTTTAAAGTCATCTATCCTGTAGCCGCTTGTCCATCTAGCGTTGATATGACGCTTTGTTGCTTCAGTTGATGCTCTGTATCGGGTCCCAACCTTTTCATTCAGGTAAGTTATGATTTCAGAAAAAGGAACAATATCTTTTATTTCTTCTACTTCTTGTTCTTCTTCTTGTTCTTTTTCTTTTTCTTCTTCTTCCCCCAAGTCTATGGATACCGTATCGATACTGTATTTGTACCGTTTGCAAAGCGTATAGAAGATCTCGATAAATGCTGGATTCTTCACGGTTTTAAGCTCTTTGACGATGCACGCTTTAACCTTCGGACTATTAATGCTGTTGTAGCGCAGCCAGTTTACAACGATGATCTCCTGGGTCTTTTCGTGGTACTTTATCTTGTTGTAATTCACAAACCGATCCAAAAGCTTATCTACCGTCTCCCGGTTATATCCCGTTTCCATCTCGATTACTCGCTTCGGAAGTTCATAAATCCCACACTGGGTTGTCTTGCTATTCGTCATTAGGTACAGATAGAAATACTTTTCTTCCGGCGTCAAACTTAGAACAAAGCCGTCTTGCCAGAATGTTGTTTGAACTTGTCGATATGTTGCCACCTCGTCCCCTCCCTATCTCCTCAATCTCACCCATGCCCATACGGCTGCTGGTAGCCAGCGTATACGGTCTGTCCAATGCATGGGCATGCGTTTTAGTGCGCCGGACTCGTTGGGATGTCTCATGCTGTCTCCTCCGTCTCAAAATCTAATAGTATCTGTACCGGTTCAATTCCGCCCCCAGCCTCACGTACATATCCTTTCTCGTACCAACTCAGCGGAACGGTTGTCCTGTACGCCTCATATACCGGTTGGCCGGCCACTCTATCGGGGTGCAGCGACTGGGTCAGTTCCGTCCATACCCAATGGGACTTCGTCTGCTTGAACATTTCTCCACTCCTGTCTGAATGTATTGGCGTAATGTTTGATCCATAATGCCGCTGGATAGCTCAGCGCGGTCACAAGGTACAGCGCGGACATGACCAGGACTAGTGTGTTATGCATGGTTGGTGCCTCCTACGTAATGGTTTGTTCATTTTGTTACGACACATGAATTAGTCTTCTTCTTCTTCAATCAAACCGAGGTTTTGTAAATCATAATCATCTACGTATTTCCGCAACTCTTCTTCGGTTATTCCAGACTCTTTCAGAATTTGCTCTGAATCACTGCCGAATCGTCTACAAAGTCCCGCGGCATATGCAACACCTTGTATAAACCCTATCTTTCGTCTATCCATTCATGTACACCGCCTATTCATTGAGTTTTCTTCGCGACTAGACAAATAAGTGGAAGAGCCTTGATTTCTAGGACCGACCAGCCTGCCGGACGATGAAATTCTAAACCGATACTCCAATTACTCCATTTCAGACCAAACGCTATTTTCAAAGCGATGTTCACCGCCTATTCCTGGTTTACTTCCCTTAGCCCCAACTCTTCGAATATCCCCTCAACTAGCCGGTTGTGTTCTGGTCGAGATATAACATCTGGACGGCTGTGGATGGATGCAGATACATCGTCGAACCTTCCCTTCATCACGTTATAAGCGACCCATTTCATCGCCACTTCGTTTGATGTGGTTATTTCACTTTCGAGCCAATCCAGCAGCTTCTTTTTATTGATCCGTTCCATCTGTTCACCACCATTCAGATTTAGGGAGAGAGAAGGGGATTAACCCTCTCTCTGCCTTTTAACCTAATCGCTCTAAATCCCCGTTTCGCTGCTGCTTAAAGGACTGGATTCGCCTACCTGTCTGACCGAATATGTAAATGTCGCCTTCCATTCCCTCGTAATAAAAATTGACTGCCTTTTCACTTGTGTCGATTTCACAATACTTGATGAAGTCTTTGGCTGGTGTGTAGCCTCTGTTGTCAAAGGAGAACGGTACGACATTTTTATCTGTGCATGTTTTCGAAATGCCTATGCGGCGATACTCGGAATCCCAATATAGGTATAAATCTGTTTTGTCCTGTACACCGAGCTCTCGCATAAGTGAAGCGCTCAAGCAAACGCGTTTCATTTTATCGGCCGTGATGCCAAAGCCCACTGTCCTTCCGTCTGTTTTACTGAAAGGTTGTAAGAATCCCATATAATGCCTCCTATAGACCGTTTACTCGTTATGACGCCCAACTTTCAACGGTCGTACACTCTGATATATTTTTATTTTTAACGGGTAATTTTTACGAGTCTCATCACACTCCGGCAGGCTGATGCTGATAAGTCTTCAACTCTTTTGCGATGAGCTCCCATTCCTTTTCATCCTGTAGCGCAGTGATTTTACCGTTGATCTTCCGGCCTAAAACTCGTTCGGAAAAGCTTTGCAATTCGTTCCAATTCATAAAGAGTGATTCGCGAAGGTTGTAAACGTCTCGCTTAAAGCTGTGTGGCGCATTAGATTGCCCTGTAGACGCTGGTGGACGTTGTCCGCTAGGTTGATGCGTTGTCCCCTGTGGCGCGCTCTGTGCGGCTCTCTGAGGCTGTGAAGCATGGTTTCCGTCGTCGTCCTCTCCAGTGGATAGCGAGAGCATCGAACAGAGGCTATATCGCCGGGCGTATGTGATGCAGCTCCCCACGCCTTGAGGATCGTTCTTGACCGGACGCATGACCAGCGGTTCAGACTCCATCCATTCGCCGGATTCATGCAGCAACATCGTCTTCATGCTGACCGTCTCGCCGTCGCCGGATGGGATTTGCATCACCGTGATTCCGTGTTTCGAAAGGACCGGGCGGATCTCTTCGATGATGTTGTCGAGTGAGGCGTATTTATTCTTGAAATGAGGGTTTTTCGCGTCCTTGGTGATCGTTTCAACTTCGCCGTTGAACTTTACCAGGGCCATCGCGATATTCCCGATAGTTGGACTCATCTTGCACATGGTCATTCCTCCTCCATTGCTATTCGAATCGAAACCGGTTCGTATTGCTCCGGTTGTTCCGGTACATAAATACTCGCATTGAGCCAGACACTAAGCTGCTCCTCGTCATACCATCGCCATGCCTTACGGAGAGACTTGGTTCGTTCCAAATCTCTGCCGTAGTATAATCCTGTGGGCTTATGGCGAAGGACTAATGCTGTCCATGTTTCCATATCCATCACCCTGTGTTAAAATGGATCGTAAGTATTGTTTTGAACTGGTCCCTCTGCAAAGGGGCCTTTTTCATGTCTTGGTGCATAATTCATAAGTTGTTCTATTTCCTTCAATGCTTCCGCGTAGGTCAGGTTACGTTCTTCAGCCCAGCGTTTTACAATCTCGAGTGTCACGCGCTCACCTCCTTCGCCTTCTCGATCGCGTGATGCCGGCGAAGGATAATGAACATTCGGCGCGATCCCTTCGGCTTCCGCTTCTTCAGCCATCGAGCTTCTACGCAGTATTGGCACATGCAGCTGTAGTTGGTCATGCGGATTCCTCCTTGCCGAGGGCTTGGCGGGCGCTTTGTCCTCTATCACTTACAACCGGCGAATGACCGCGACCGAATGAAGGTAACTCCCAATTTTCTTTATCCGCGTAAAATTCCAGCGCCTTTCCCCGTTCTTCTGCGAGATTTTGAAGTTCTGTTATTTGGACCTCAAGTTGTCGAATATGATCACCGTTATATACTTTCAGATAACTTGATGGCGCTTCGTAAAATGCGTGTTTTGCTTCTTGAAACTGTCCTTCTGGTACAGCGATGTAAAAGTATTTATCACTCATGCCGCCTCTTCTCCCTTCTCAATCTCCTCGATATGTTCACGCTGCAGCCGTTCTTGCTCATGCTGGATTTCCTGTTCTGCCTCATACTCCCCATATGGCAGGATACGACTTGCATAGACTCCTCTCTCGACTAGCTGCCGGATCAGATCCTCTAGATCGGTTGCGGACCATATGAAGGTCCGGCCGTTCGTGGCTTGCACGTAGTATTCAACGGTTGGTGATGCTGCGGTAAGCATTAGGCGTTCACTCCTTCGATTTCGATATTAAGAGTATTAAGCGTGAATATGATCCCTTGTAGGTAGCCGATATTACTCGAACTATAATCGCCATGGCGACTAATATATTTGTTCCTCACCTTATCTTCCGGCGTTTCCTCTACTTCACAGCCGTTGACAAGGGCTGAGACGATGTATCCGATTCTCCTTGAACGATCGCTTTCACAATAATTTTTAATCGCAAACTGCTCGCCAGCATAATCTTGGCTGTAGATAATATCCATTACAGCCCTGATAGGGTAAGCACAACTCTGCTTAAGACTTTCAATAGCCTCCGCCACCTCACGCGGCAATTTCACCTTCTCCATCGTTACAGTCTCCTCACTTGAACATATTCAGCGCAATCAACGGCTTCCAGCATGCACTTTTGGCAATGGGCCTGCTCATTCTCGTCCTCGTACACCATGTATTTCGCGATCTGGCCGCAGCCGCAGCCTTTGCCGACGATACGATAGGCAAGTTCGAAGTCGTACCGGGGTGCCGGCTTAAGCATGGGGTTATCGATTAGTAGCATGGCTTGGGTCCTCCTTGTAGATGACAAGCAGAATAGAACCGCTATGTTCTGCTTGGAACTTAAAGTCAATAATCTCGGCATCTGGATTGTTTTCCGTCCACTCTTCGTATTCATTGAGATATTCAAAATTTCTTATCTTTATCTCACTCGCCTTACCGATCATTTCACATCGCTCCTTTCCGGCTCATGGCCGATACTCGATTGATTTCAGCTTCTATCGTGTCGTACAGGTCTTCGTGATCCCATTCATCGTGGGCCGTTAAAAAGCCCTCTAACGTCGGCTCCATGCCGTCCTTGATCGTGATGTCGGTATACGTGGATACATGGGAGAGCAACAGGTCCTTTTGGTCATCCTCCGGTACGTTACCTCGTTTAAGGGAGGCCCGGAAGTATTCTGCTGTGCTGATGCGACTCAGGTCACGTTGGGCTATGCTCATGGGTTATGCTCCTCTCTTTGATTCCTGTTTTAGTTGTTCTAAGAAATCGTCCCTCAACAAACGGACCATCTTCCCCTGCTTCCATACCGGTCTGTGCGGTTGCTTCATGATTTCGTAGGCTGTATTGATGTGACAGGAGCATATCTGAGCTACATGCTTGGCGGTTAAGAGAGGTGGATATTGTTCGTCGCTCATTTGGAGTCCTCCTTGGATGAAGTGTCCTTGCGGAATTCTTCTTGCTCGATAATCGGGATGAAGATTGATTCGAACGTTTTCATCTTTTGTTCCTTCAGGTGAACTACGACACGTTCTCCGGTGACCCTTCGAAGACCGGGTATGTTGCGGAGACGTTCAGGGAGTTGATCTTTTTCCATGTTCGTTCCTCCTTGATTATTTCTTACTTGACCAGCGTGAGCTTCGGCCTATCGAATACATCTCCATCAATGTTTTCTTCTGACAAGCCGATGCCTTTAGCGAAAATTCTTGCGTATTCATAGCAATCATCGATTGTATCAAAACCTTTGGTGACAAATATGTCTCCATGGTCATCGCTTGCAACTACGATAAGTTCCACAAGGTCCGTATTGGGGATCTCTTCAATGGTTACAAACATTCCGGTAACTTTCCTCATGCTGTCCCTTCCTTGTTCTTGAATTTATTCACGAAGTAAATCTGACCCTTCCCGGTTATCTTCGGGGTTCTTGTCGGCTTGCTCGTTCCATCTGAGCCCATTCGAGTTCCTACTTTAATTTCCATGATGCCGAGATCCATCGATCTTTGCGTGGGGAGGTTGTATTGCTCGCCGCGACCCATGAGATACCCTTCTTCTCGTAGAATGCGGAACAATCGAGTGCCTCCAATATCGATCCCGTTCTGTTTAAGAAGCTTCGCCAGCTCACCAACTAGAATCGAATCTTCCGATACTTGGAGCGATTCAGCGAACACGACCATTGGCCTTTGCATATCTAACTGAAGTTGCGCAGCGTCCGCTCTTGCGGATTCGGCTTTAAGGTGGGTTGCTAACTTAATGATGTAATCTGGATCGAACAGCGTCTTTTCGATTGTCTCCGGTGTCATGTATGCGCCGTGCTTGCGAATGGATGGGATGACTTCACTGGTAATCCACTTTCGGAATGCTTTTGCTTCCGGCTTCCGGCTTTCGAGGATGACATCGTATAAGCCATCTTCGTTGATGATAGTCGTGTCTTGCGGTCGGCCAAGTGAATCAGGGATGGCGTATGTTGAACATACGTCATCAGAAAGCCTTTGCCTTACAACGCGATGCGCAAGATCAAGTACCCCACATGCGTCCTTAAGTACAAACCACGGTTCGCCGTCCTTATCGACTGTACGAAGTTGATTCCCTTCGAATTGAAATAATTGCATGTTTACACACCCTTTCGAATTTTGATTGGTATGATAAAATAAACTCATCAAGCGCTTCTGTGTACTTTTGTCAATTGCTCAGTAAAAATTTTTTCGAAGTTTACATTAAAATACGAAAGCATTAAGCCGATTACTTTTGATCCCGGATTCCTCTTGCCACGCATTAACAAATTGAACATTGATTCAGATATCCCTATTTGTCTCGCCAGTTCATTAAACGACTGGATTCCGCGGCGTTTCATCTCTTTCATAATATAATCACGATTCAATACAATTTTAACCTCGTTCAACTAAATCACCTCGTTTCGTGTACTTTTGTCATTGACTTAAGTACATAATAACCCGCATATATACTTATGTCAACACTAATTTTGAAACTAATTTATTTTTGTCAATGACAATAGTACACTGAGAAAGAAGGTATGGCTGTAATGGAGGTGCATTTGAAATTGCGATCATTTGGTGAGGTGCTGCGTGAATTGAGAGAGAAGCGAGGTCTCGCAGTAAACCAACTTGCATTATATTCAGGAGTTAGTCCTGCTTTAATTTCGAAATTGGAAAATGGTCATAGAGGCAATCCCAAGCCTGAGACGATTGAGAAATTATCAAAGGGATTGAAAATGGAATATGCCGAGTTAATGCGTCTGGCTGGATATATTGATCATGGAGTCGAGAGTAAGAAGAAATCGGATAATCTTATTCCTTATGATGCCAGCAACCTGGTTCAAATACCTATCTATGGCGAGATAAAGGCGGGATACAACTCCTTGGCTAAACAGGATATTATTGGGTACGAATACGTATCCCAAAGTGATGTTCAGGACGGAGAATACTTCTATCTCATCGTCAAAGGCGACTCAATGATCGAAGATGGCATTATTGAGGGAAGTCGTGTTCTTGTTAGAAAGCAAGGGTTTATTGAGAACGGGAAAATTGGCGTAGTACTATGCGACGATGAAGAAGCTACATTGAAACGAGTATTTTATGACGGGGACAACATTATATTAGTGGCAGCAAATAAACTGGTACGTCCAAAAACATACAGATTGGACGAGATACAAATACAAGGACAAGTTAAAAGCTATACTGTCGACGTATGATTTCTGTTTACTACATCGAAGATATGGATCATGGTTTCGTCCCCACGACCTTGACATTACGAATTGATGATATTAATTGGAACAATACAATTCACTATTTTCCTGTACAAGGGCCTTTCAGACGCATTACGCCTGAGGATGTTTCTGAAGAAGTCTTGAGCTTATCGATATCGTTCGGTGAACTTTGCATAAATTACAACAAACCGGATCACATTGGTATTTATTTACCGGCAGTAAAGAAAAGAGTGAACCAAATGAGGGGCCGCGGCGAATTCCCTTATTCACTCTTTGAAATACGTAAATTCCATATTCATATGACTAATATCGAAGATATCTTAGCCATAAATAGATTTGAATTATTTTCTTGGAGTTAGGCAGCAAGTTCCCCAGCCGATGGGGAAAGTGGAAGGGGTTTCTTTCCCTGTGATAAAAGTAAACACGAGTCGTCTGTATTGGATGGCTGGATTCGGCTGGTACTCTGTTATTATAGCTCTTGTACTTTTTTATTTTTATCGTGTATCTTCAGGTTGGTTGTTCTGGCTATCTGCATCGTCTTTTTATTTTTTTATAGTGTTAATGGTTTATAGATTTTTCAGATGGAACGGATCTCCGTGGAGAAGGATTCATCACCGAGCTATGCTCATGTACGCAGGAATAGCCGGTAGGGAAGCAGGATTAGCAGCAGTTGAACAACGTGAATTTGATACTGTAAATGCTTGCAGACAACTCCTTTACGGTTATATAGGAAATCACAACTATGATACAGCAACTGAAATGATGCAGTTTATTCAAGATAACCAAGGTGAATTCTACTACCAGCTTCTCGAAAGACATATAAGATCGCTTTACCCTCGCGCATCTGAAACTGATATTCAAACTGTCTTGATTCGAGTTTCGAACGAACCCCTTACACCTCAAATGGCAATCGCTTGTCTAATATTAAATAAATATGGAGAAAAAGAGGCGGCCAAGTATGTGATATCATTTTTGAAAGGAGAAGCTGCCTGAATCTCAAGTTTACATGCATTTTGTTTGCCCCTATATTTACACGTCTAAAACCCCTATGATAAGATTAAACTAATAAAGGGCCGCAGATGCTGTAACATCTACGACCCGGGCACACAGCCGCTTTAAAGGGCGGTTGGCTATCGGATATGTGTGATCATGAAATGACCGTCATCCTAGGCAGGGGCGGTCATTTCCTTTTGTGGAAAGAAAGTATCAACACAACCAACGTCGCGAATGAAATCATCAGCGTCAATGTTTGGTATACCTCCATGGCATCACCTCCCTTCCGGGAGATTAGCCTACCGCCCTTGCAAGCCTTCTATGTACTTGTCCATATTATATCACGCCCCCAGCATATGGGGGTTTTCTATTTATATGGACAAGCCTATAATAGTTGCATCGGGGAGGTGAACAAAATGGCATACTTCGAGAAGCGCGGTGAGAAGTGGTACTTCACTATTTCTCTTGGTCGAGATCCGGTCACCGGGAAGTTGAAGCAGCTCCGGAGAGTTGGAGGCAAAACCAAAAAAGAAGCGCAAGCCGCGGCGACAGCCCTTGAACATGAACTTGCTCAAGGAACATTCGTCAAGGAAACCGAAATGACATTCGGGGTCTTTGCCCAAGATTGGCTGCAGCAGCATTATAAGGGTGTGAAGATAGGTACAAAACGTGTGCGCGAGAAAGAGATCAAATTGCTCAACATCTATTTCGAGAACGCAAAGCTGAAGGACATAACAAAAAAGGCATACCAGGAAGCACTCGACGATTTAATGGTCCGTCCGCGGGAGATGAAAAAAGAAACCGTGAACGGATACGCATACACCACCGTCTCAGGCGTTCATGGTACCGCACGGATGATCTTTTCCAAGGCAAAAGAGTTTGACATGATTAAAATAGATCCTACGGAGTTTGCGAAGGTCACACGACCACAGAAGACTGTCGAGGAATTGGAAAGCGAAGATGAAATTCCGAAGTACCTAGAAAAAGAAGAGCTCTCCTTATTCTTAAGGACAGCTCGAGATCACGGTTATGATTTAGATTATACTATGTTCTTGATGCTTGCGTATAGTGGTATGCGTGTTGGCGAAATGGTAGTGTTGAAATGGTCTGACATCGATTTTGATAGAGGCACCGTCAAAATCACAAAGACATATTACAACCCATTGAATAATGCTGTAAAATTCACGCTCGTACCACCTAAGACCAAAAGCTCCAAACGAGAAATCGATTTAGAGCCGATCGTACTCGATGAACTGATCAAACACCGCGCTCAGCAGCGGATATTTAGGATGGCGATGCGTGACCGGTATTTTGACGAGGATTTTATTTTCACGATGACCGGTAAGCATCCAGGATATCCGATATTTGTTAAAACCGTACAGAATCACATGACTCGACTTTTAAAACTGGCTGAACTGAATACGGCTTTGACACCCCACTCTCTGAGGCATACGCATACCTCGCTACTCGCGGAGGCTGGGGCTGGCCTAGAAGAGATCATGGAACGGTTAGGACATAAAAATGACGATATAACCAAAAGCGTTTATCTTCACGTCACAAAAGATCGGAAAAAAGAGGCATCAAGGAAGTTCGGTCAACTCATGAACAACATCACTTCATGATGACCAAGATGACCAACTCCAGGAGCATGATGACCAAATAATGACCAAATAGCCTTATAACAAAGAAGAAACCCCTTGATATCAAGGGGTTTCAGTCTTTATTACATCATGCCGCCCATTCCGCCCATGCCGCCCATGTCAGGCATAGCTGGCTTATCTTTCTCAGGCTTGTCGGCAACAACCGATTCGGTTGTCAGGAACATAGCCGCTACGGAAGCTGCATTCTGAAGTGCAGAACGCGTTACTTTCGCAGGGTCAACGATACCTGCTTCAAACATGTTTACCCACTCGCCGGAAGCAGCGTTGTAGCCGATGCCGATTTCTTCTTTCTTCAGACGCTCTACGATTACGGAGCCTTCTTGGCCCGCATTCGCTGCGATCGTACGAACAGGCTCTTCCAACGCGCGAAGCACGATGTTCACGCCTGTTTGCTCGTCGCCGTTCGCTTGAACTGCCGCAACGGCTTTGAATACGTTCACGAGTGCCGTACCGCCACCGGATACGATGCCTTCTTCAACCGCTGCACGGGTGGAGTTCAGGGCATCTTCGATGCGCAGCTTGCGCTCTTTCAATTCGGTTTCCGTCGCTGCGCCAACCTTGATAACGGCTACGCCGCCAGCAAGCTTCGCCAGACGCTCTTGCAGCTTCTCGCGATCGAAGTCGGACGTCGTGTCTTCCAGCTGCGTGCGGATTTGGTTAACGCGTGCCGTGATGTCCGCTTTGTCGCCGCTGCCGTCAACGATGATCGTGTTTTCTTTCGTGATACGAACTTGGCGAGCGGAACCGAGCTGCTCAACCGTCGTCGATTTCAGCTCAAGGCCGAGCTCTTCCGTGATCACTTGGCCGCCAGTCAATGCAGCGATATCTTGCAGCATCGCTTTACGACGGTCGCCGAAGCCTGGAGCTTTGACAGCAACGCATGTGAACGTGCCGCGCAGCTTGTTCACGATAATCGTCGCTTGCGCTTCGCCTTCGATGTCTTCTGCGATGATCAGAAGCTGCTTGCCGGATTGTACGACTTTCTCCAGTACAGGCAGAATCTCTTGAATGTTCGAGATCTTCTTGTCTGTGATGAGAATGTACGGGTTGTCCAATACGGCTTCCATTTTGTCCGTATCGGTAATCATGTAAGGGGAAACGTAGCCGCGGTCAAACTGCATGCCTTCAACCACTTCAAGCTCCGTTGCAAATCCTTTGGACTCTTCAACGGTGATAACGCCGTCGTTGCCCACTTTTTCCATTGCTTCTGCAATCAGTTGGCCGACTTCGTCGTCCGATGCCGAGATGGAAGCAACTTGTGCGATCGATTGCTTGCCTTCGATCGGCTTCGCGATTGCTTTCAGCTCTTCAACTGCTGCGCGAACCGCTTTTTCGATGCCTTTGCGGATAACCATAGGGTTAGCGCCCGCCGTTACGTTCTTCAGACCTTCACGGATCATCGCTTGCGCAAGAACCGTAGCTGTCGTCGTACCGTCACCGGCAACATCGTTCGTTTTGGTCGCAACTTCTTTAACAAGCTGTGCGCCCATATTCTCGAATGCGTCTTCCAGCTCGATTTCCTTCGCGATGGAAACGCCGTCGTTCGTGATCAGCGGGCTGCCGAATTTCTTCTCAAGCACCACGTTGCGGCCTTTTGGACCAAGTGTAACTTTAACAGCATTAGCAAGAGCATCGACACCGCGAAGCATTGCGCGGCGAGCGTCTTCGCCAAATTTGATTTCTTTAGCCATGTTCAATTACCTCCTAAAATGTTGTAAGTATATACATACGAAAACTTGCTATCGAAAGCTTAAATAGGAGCGTGCCATGTATGTCGTATCACGGGAGACGATTATCCCAGGATCGCGTGAATGTCGCTTTCTTTCATAATCAAAAGCTCTTTGCCTTCATATTTGACTTCGGTTCCGGCATATTTAGAGAACAATACGCGGTCGCCTTCCTTCACTTCAAGCGCAATGCGTACGCCGTCCTTGAGCGTGCCGCTGCCTACTGCAACAACTTTGCCTTCTTGCGGCTTTTCTTTCGCCGAATCCGGCAGTACGATGCCGCTGGCTGTTGTTTCTTCTTTCGCAATCGGTTCAATCAATACGCGTTCACCCAAAGGTCTGATCATGAAAATAGCCTCCTTTTGATTTAAGTTGCTGAAATTGTTTTTATTAGCACTCGCAACTGTTAAGTGCTAATAACCATTTCTAATAATACCGATTTTGCATTCCAATTTCAAGTGGTTCGAACGTTTTTAACATGATTTTTACCGTTTGTCCCTCTAACCGGATTGATAGGCATAACCGGGAGGCGGAGAATCGTCCTTAACTTAGACGGCGCCGTCTTGCGAGGATCGGATACATATATTTCGTGATGCAGCCCATTCTGGATCAGGCTATGTTCCTTCATATACATATGAAGGGCCGCCAGCGTCTCCGGCTCTGCAGCGTAGGGGCCAACATGAAGCATTTGCACCGACAATCCCTCACAACGGTTGTTCATGGTTACCCGGCGAATGGAATCCAGCGTCTTCTTCTTGGCGGCATTCGCTTGCGCGGCTTGAAAGGCGGTACCGATAATATAATCGGGCAACCGCACGAGCAGCTGCCACAGCCACTCTTCTTCCCCTCTCCATTGTCATCGTCGCATCCAGTATAACTATGCCATCCTGACAGCTGTCTATCAGGATTCGAAGACCGATGACGGCTCGACATTTTTCTACAAGCTCAAGAAACAGCAAAGAGGCCGCCCTGTATTCACACAAGACAGCCTCTCAAGAAGGGTTATTCCGTTGCCTATACACTCTGCTAGATGCTGCCCTTCGCAAACTCTTCTTCCCAGGCCGCATCCGCCTTCAGCTGTTTCCGGTACACGACCCCTGACAGCAGAAGACTGACCTCATACAGCAAAATCAGCGGCACGGCTACGAGCAGGTCGGAGATGAAATCCGGAGGGGTAATCATCGTCCCGATAATGATGAGAATTAAATAGGCGATTCGGCGCATCTTGCGCAGCCGGATTGGCGTCAATATCCGCAGCTTCGTCAAGAACATAATGACGATCGGCAGCTCGAAGAGCAGTGAAATCGGGATCAGGATATTGAACATGAAGGTAAAATATTGCGTAATCCCGTACGTTTCCTCCAGATCCAGATGCCTAGCCACGCCCGTTGTGAATTCAAACGCCATCGGAAACACGATAAAATAGGAGAAGGACAGGCCCAGTAAAAAGAGCACAAGCGCCATCGGCACGAAGCCGAGCGCAGCCCGCTGCTCATTCACGCGCAAAGCCGGTTTGACAAATGCCCACATCTGATAGAAAGCAACCGGTATGACGAGTATAAGCGCGATGACAAGCGCAAATTTCATATACATGCTGATCCCGTCCCAGAGCGAGAATGCATGTAGAGGAAGACCGGCTACCGGCTCCTGCTTCATTAAATAGTCGTAGGCCGGGTCTGCCAGAAACAGCCCGATGATCATGCCGAGCACGAGCACGACGAGAACCCAAATCAATCTGCGACGAAACTCGCCGACATGCTCGAATAAGGTCATCGCCAGCTCTTCGCGTGAATAAGCCTTCTCTTCGGATTCGCTCATTGTACCTCTTCCTCCTTTCCTGCTTGCCTAGCTGCGGCAGTTCGTTCGTTTCTTCCCCTTTATCTTAAGCTCAGTCCACAAAAAAAGCGATCCCCGATTACTCCGGGAGCCGCTTCGTGTCCGCATGATCGTCGTTCTTACGATTCACTTCAACCCGGGTCGCTTGATTGCGATCCTGATTGTCATCGTCCATCAGATCCTTCGCTCCTGCCTTAAACTCCTTCAGCGTCCGGCCGAATGCCCGGCCAAGCTCTGGAAGCTTATTCGGTCCGAATAACAGCAGCGCAACCAGTACAATGAGAATAAAACCTGTAACACCTATGCCTCCTAGCATCTCTTCTACCTCCCATCGACTGAATATTGGTCAATAATAAGCTGTACGTCCGTCGTTCAGCGGCTAAGCTTACTCTTTCAAGCATCTAATGTCGTACAGTATTTAGTTGATTAACAACCGTGAAGCCCGCCATAGCCCATATGAACAATATCCGCTCTCGTTATCGTGTCGCCTGCCAGTATGCGCGGCAGCAGCACGTTGAATGAGGTATACGGATCGTGCATGACGCAGCCGGGCAGTCCCATAATAGGCACATTGTCGATGTAGCCCATCAGAAGCATCGATCCAGGCAGCATCGGTGTGCCGTAGCTGACAATGTCCGCCCCTGCCTCCTTGATGGCGGCCGGCGTGCGATCATCCGGGTCCACAGACATACCGCCTGTAACCAATATCATATCATATCCTTGCCCAAGCAAGGAATGGATTTCTTTCACAATAATATGGCGATCATCCGGCGCGAAGCGCTGCTCCGCCACCTCGGATCCGTACGATTCCACGATTCGGCGTACCGCCGGACCGAACTTATCTTCAATCCTGCCAGAATATACTTCTCCGCCTGTCGTCAGCAGCCCGGCGCGAAGCTTGCGCAGCGGCCTTACGCGAAGGGGCCCGCCGCCATGCAGCTCCCGATAGCTGTCAATGAGCGATTCCACCCGCTTAATCTTCTCTTCCGAAACGACAAGCGGAATGACGCGCGTAGCTGCAAGCTGCCCGCCGGGCATGACAACCGAATGGGTCTTTAACGTAGCAAGCGCGATCTCGCCGATTTCATTTATGCTGTGAACAAGCGTCTCGTCAATCTGAGCCAAGCCCGGCACGGCCAGGTCGGATTTGATGGCTACTTTGCCTTCATGAGGCTCCGTCAGTCTCGTACCCTCTCCCTGCAAAGCAGCCGCCATCCGTTCTGCAGCATGATCCTCATGGAGCTCGCCTTCTCCCAGCTCCATGATATAGATGTGCTCCTTGCCGATATCAAGCAGCTTCGGGATGTCGGCTTCCGTGATCACGTGGCCTTTTTTAAACAACCGTCCTTTGAATTGGCCGGGCACGATTTGCGTCAAATCATGCGCCAGGCGAAGCCCGACCGCTTCGCCCACCGGCACTTCCTTCAGAACGGTGCCGCTCCTTTGCTCACTCATGCGTTATGCTCCCCCATCTGACCGGATAGAATAGCGAGCGCATGCGGCAGTTGATCCATAATGGCCATTAAATTCTCATGAACGCCCTTCGGACTTCCCGGCAAATTCACAATGAGCGTCCGCCCTCGGATTCCGCAAACGCCGCGGGAGAGCATCGCTTGCCTCGTCTTCTGCATAGCGCCCATACGCATGGCTTCTGCAAGCCCCGGAACAACGCGATCGATGACCTTCAACGTCGCTTCCGGCGTCAAGTCGCGCATGGCCAGCCCAGTGCCGCCCGTCGTCACGACGAGGTCGGCCTTGTAGTAATCCGTCATTTCAATAAGCGCCGCCATAATTTCATCCTGCTCATCAGGCACGATGCGATAGTCGACAATCTCGCCGCCGAGCTCCTCCTCCACTAATTCCCGGATAACTTGAGCGCTCGTATCTTCGCGTTCGCCCCGCGAGCCTTTGTCGCTTGCCGTAAGCACGGCCACTTTCCACTGCATGAACTCTCCCCCAATCGCCTACGATAATTATCGCTATTCCTGGAGCTTATAATCGCCGCTCTTGCCCCCCGTTTTTGACACCAGCTGTGTCGGCCCGATGACAATGTCCTTCTGCAGCGCCTTGCACATATCATAGACGGTAAGCGCTGCCGCCGTTACCGCGGTTAGAGCTTCCATCTCGACGCCGGTTTTTCCTGTCGTCTTCACAGTTCCTTCTATATAAAGCTCATCAGCATCATTATCGTTAAATTCAAGATTGACTCCGGTCAGCGGCAGCGGATGGCACATCGGAATCCAGTCCGACGTCTTCTTGGCTGCCATAATGCCGGCAACCTGGGCAACTGCCAGCACATCGCCCTTACTAATCGTTCCTGCTTTAATGCGGGCAAGCGTTCCGGGAGCCATCTTAACCGTTGTAGAAGCTGTAGCGGTTCTTGCCGTTACCTCTTTGCCTGTGACATCCACCATACGCGCCCTGCCCTGTTCGTTGAAATGCGTCAGCTCCATAATCGGCTCCTTTACGATCGTAATGAGAATATCGGTTACACTGCCCCAGTATTATATATGCCTTGCTCCGTGATGACCGCGCTAACCCGTGCATCATGAATCTCCATCGGGACGGCTTCGACCCATTGCGCTTCATAACCGAGTCCGATCCACGGGGGAAAGGCTCCGCCCGCATTCGCGGCGGATGCGGCCAACCGATCGCGGAAGCGGTCATAGTAACCGCCGCCATAACCCAATCTGCCTCCGCTTCGATCAAATGCAAGCCCGGGTACGAATACGGCCTCAGGCATTTCCTTATCTATATCAAGCCTAATAGCCTTCGTTGGATCAGGCTCTAGAATTCCATAAGCGCCCGGCTTCAGTTCCCGCCAATCGCGAATCGCAAACAGCTCCATGGAGCGGTCTTGGGGTATGCAGCGCGGAACGATCACGTTCAGACCGCTTTGCCATCCCCATTCAATCAGCAGACTAGTGTCCAGCTCCGTGCGAAATGACACGTAGACCATGAAGCTTGCCGTACGATGATGCTCCAGCCAGCTTACTGCCGCTTCGCAGGCCGCCTCGGACCATGTCTTGCGCTGCTGCTCCGGAAGCGAATCGCGGCGCGCAGCGGCGGCGTTTCTCCGTTGTTTCTTTCGTTCCATGTTGGAATTCGGTCCACTGAACTGTCCCATCTCGACGACATGCCTTTCTATAAGCGCTTCATTGTTTAATTAGTTTACCACTGTTGCCCAGATTTCGCCAATGGTTAGACAGACCAATAAGCTCGCCTGGCAGCATTGTCGTTTCGCGTATCTTTCTGTAAACTAATAGCAAGATGCTAAGCCCATCGCCAGACTTGTTAGCCGGAGGTTTGATGTTGTTATGCTACTGCAAGTATCGGATTTATCCAAAAGCTACGGCGCTCAGCCGATTCTCTCTTCCATCACCTTTCAAATCCAGCCGCGCGAGCGGGTCGGTCTCGTAGGCGTTAACGGCGCAGGCAAATCGACGCTGCTGCGGATTATCGCAGGCGAGATGTCTGCCGATTCGGGCACGATCTATAAAGCAAAGGAAACGACGATCGGTTATTTGGCCCAGACGAGCGGACTTCAATCCGACCGCACCATAGAGGAGGAGATGCGAGCCGTATTCGCGCATCTGCTCGACGCCGAGGCCGAGCTGCGTTCATTGGAGCACAAAATTGCGGACCCTGCCCTTCAAGAGGATGACAAGGCGTATGCGGATACGTTAGATCGTTATGCCCGGTTATCCGACTGGTTCCGGGAGAAAGGCGGCTTTGAGATCGAAACGAAAATCCGCAGCGTGCTTCATGGGATGAACTTCGGCAGCTTCCCGATGGATACCGTTGTATCGACCTTGAGCGGCGGTCAGAAGACACGGCTCGCCCTTGCCCGCATTCTGCTGCAAGCGCCCGATTTGCTCATGCTCGACGAACCGACCAACTACCTGGATATCGCGACGCTTACCTGGCTTGAAGATTATTTGCGCAGCTATTCCGGCGGTATTCTGGTCGTCTCCCATGACCGGTATTTCCTGGATGCGGTTGTACAGACGATCGTCGAGATCGAGCGCCATACGGCCAAGAGATACACCGGTAATTACAGCCGGTATATCGACTTGAAAGCGGCTGAATACGAATCCCAGATGAAAATGTACGAGAAGCAGCAGGACGAAATCAGCCGGATGGAGGATTTCATTCAGCGCAATCTCGTCCGTGCTTCGACGACGAAACGGGCACAGAGCCGGCGCAAAGCGCTCGACAAGCTGGAGCGCATCGACAAGCCGCTCGGCGATTTGAAGAAGGCTTATTTCTCCTTCGAGATCGACCGTCAAACCGGCAACGACGTCCTGGATGTCAAGGAGCTGTCGATTCAATTTGACGAGAAGAAGGAGCCGCTCTTCCGCAATGTGACATTCCGGCTCGAACGAAGCGAGAATGTAGCGCTTATCGGACCGAACGGCATCGGCAAATCGACGCTGCTCAAAGCGCTTGTCGGCGATCAGCCCGTCCTGGACGGCTTGATTCGCTGGGGCACGAATGTGAAGATCGGTTACTACGATCAGGAGCATACCGGTCTAAACCCGTCGAATACCGTATTAAGCGAGGTTTGGAACGCCTACCCTCATCTGGAGGAAGCACGCATTCGGACCGTGCTCGGCAACTTTCTATTTAGCGGCGACGACGTTCAGAAGCGGATCTCCTCGCTCAGCGGCGGCGAGAAGGCCCGCGTTTCCTTATCCAAGCTGATGCTTGCCCGCGCGAACATGCTTATACTGGACGAGCCGACCAACCATCTGGATTTATATAGTAAAGAGGTGCTCGAATCCGCTTTGCTCGATTATGACGGTACATTATTGTTCATTTCGCATGACCGTTACTTCTTAAACAAGATGGCGGAACGCATTGTCGAACTGACACCGAATGGGACGCATCATTTCCTGGGAAATTATGACGAAATGATCGAGAAAAAACGTGAAAACGAAGAATTGAAGATGGAAGCCTTAACCCAGACTCAAGGAAAAACGGGGAAAACAACCGTCGTTGTTGAAACTTCCGTTACTTCGACGTATGAAGCCGACAAACAGGCGAAACGCGACGAACGGAACCGGCAGCGCAAGCTGGAACAGCTGGAGCAGGATATTGCCCGGCTGGAAGGTGAAATTGCCGTTCTTGAGGAACAGTTGACGGATCCGGATGTATACAATGATTATGTGCGGATCCAATCCATTCAAGCCGAGATCGACAGCTATAAACAAGAGCTTCAAACCGCCTATTCGGCCTGGGAGACGATGCTTGCTTAGATTGGCTGCTCCATAGAAGCCATACAAAACCGAACCGGACCTGCCCGGTTCGGTTTTGTTGCGTTCCCGCCCTCCAGCCTTCGGCCGGTTGCTCCAAGGGAGCGTAGAGCCTGGCAAGTCGAGGCTTCAGCTGCTTAGAGGGTGGCTTGCAGCTTCTTCCTTTGTTTGATCAGCAGGAACGTTTCAAGTAACGGTCATGAACGAGACCAAGCGGAGCTGCTGAGCTATATTCTGGACATAGGATGCGTTATTCGCGATCTATTAGCCGATTTACGATGGTTGCGGACACCAGATTCTTTATGGACATGAGATCCATCCATTTGGGAGAGTTTGGGCTCATATAACGGCTTACATGTCCGCAACACCCGCAATATTCCCTTTAATGATACAAATAAAGGATTTCATGTCCGTTCGCTTGTTGGTACTGTGCGGGTGTCGAATTCGAAATAACAATCGGATCTCATTTCAAGATGTTTCAATCCTTCATGCTTGCATGCGGCCAACCGAGTCGGTCAGCTTTCACACCGCGAGACAGGAACAGGGCGTGGCGCGAAAGGATAATCACTTATCGTTGTAAACATGAATGCGGCGCTGGCGAATTGAGGTCCATCTGTCGAATTCGACATGGATGCCATGAAGTCCGTTGTCGAAGGCGTAATCGACTATTTTCAAACTATCCACGTTGTCCACAGTGTTATCCACAGCGAATCGTGAATTGTTACGCAATTCTGGCACTAAGGTCATGGGTTCCATTCAGATTTCCCGGCTATTTTTACTTCCCGTTCATACATGTGGATAGATAAGCGACTTATTTACACCCATTATCCACATTATCCACAGACGACCTGTGAAAAACTTATCCCATATTTGTACACATTGTAAATGCCCGGTTTCCTTGACATTCGCGTGTTTATGCACATTTGCGTCCGGAGTTGTTCATAACCCTGTGGATAATTGCATTGTCATACCGCTTCCATTTTCCTGCCTATATACATGATATGAGAGGAAGCCCCCAGAATATAAGGACTTTCCGCGGCTGTTACAATTCTCTCAATCACTTTCCGGTATACATCGTCACCCTGCATGCGCCAATAATCCCACTGCTCCACGGTCATGCCGCCCGCTATACTTCCGGAAGCGATAAGCTTCTCGCATGCGAAGCCTGAGCTCTGCATGAACGGCTCGATTTCCTCGATTTCAGCAAAATAAGCGCCCGTAAACCGGCCTTCGTCATGATGATCGAATATCCCCGACTCAAGAAATGAATCGATCCCTTCTATTGTATGATTGGGCTTCCACGCTTGCGGGTACAGAATGGACGTCGTCAAATGCCGGATTCTGCTCATAAACGCAGCGAATACAAGTCCGCCCTTCTTCGTGACCCGGTTCATTTCGGCCGCCGCTCTTATCCGATCTTCCTTATTCTGCAGATGATACAGCGGACCCAACAGGAGGCAGGCGTCAAAATGTTCATCCGGCCATTGCCCGAGATCTCTGGCGTCCGCGACATGAAAGCCCACGAACCGCTGATCCAGCTGCAGCTCGGCAGCCCTGCTGCGCGCCTGCTCGACCAGTCTGGGGACCAGATCGATCAGCGTTACTTCATAGCCCGCCTCGGCCAAGGCAAGCGAATACTTGCCGGGTCCGCCGCCGATATCGGCTATTCGGCCGCTGGATGGCAGATGCTGCCGGATATGCGCGGCGTTAACGATAAATTCCACGGGCTCCCGGTCCAGTCTGCCCCATTCGTCAAATATTTCATAGTATTTCACGACATGATCCACCACGCATCCTCCTCCCGTTATGTCGAACGGCTGATCCGCATGGATCAGCCGTTCGACGTGAAATTTTACACGATATCTTTGTTAAACGCCGACGGAGTGGTTTTCCGCGCCTGCGAGCTCATCAGCTGTTGATTGCAAGCCGCCACATACGCCTGAGCTGCGGCCAGTATAATGTCATTGTGAATCGCCGTGCCGCGGTATCGTTCATTATTGTGCACAATGCTGACCACGGCTTCGCCTCGCGCATCCTCTCCTGTGGATAACGAGTGCAGCTCCAGATCCTCGAACTCCCCCGCCGCCGGTATCGCCTGCTGGATACAGTGGATAACGGCTTCCAGCGGTCCTGTCCCCGATCCGGTATACGTTTGCTCCTGCTGGGAATCGCGCTCGCGGATCGTTACGGATGCAATGCGGGAGCGCTGTGTCCCGGCCAGCACCTGCAGATCGATCAGCGAATACGGATCCTGCTGCTGTTCCGTCGTCTCGCTGGCCAGACGGATCAATACGTTATCCGGTACGAGCTTCAGCTCGTCGGCCTTTGCAATAAACCGGTCGTACACATCATTCAATTGAGTGTCGTCCAGCTTAACGCCATATTCGTTCAGACGATGCTTGATGGCATGACGGCCGGAATGCTTGCCGAGTACAATCATGTCGCGCGGAATGCCCATCGCTTCGGGATCCATAATCTCGTAGGTATTACGGTTCTTAAGCAAGCCGTCTTGATGAATGCCCGATTCATGCTGAAAGGCGTTGCGGCCGACGATCGGCTTGTTGTACGCGATCGGGAAATTCATCGCGCGGCTGACCATACGGGAAGTCTCGTAGATTTCGCTCGCCACGATGCCCGTCTCCGCGCCAATCGCCGACTTCCTCGTTTCAATCGCCATGACCAGCTCCTCGAGCGAGCAGTTGCCCGCACGTTCGCCAATGCCGTTCACCGTGACCTCGATTTGCGTAGCGCCGGCGCGGATCGCCGCCAGACTGTTCGCCACCGCAAGCCCCAAGTCGTTATGGCAGTGAGCGCTGTAGCTTACTTTGTCGCCGCCGCGAGCCTGCTGCCTGACGACCCGGAACATCTCCCCGTACTCTTCCGGCATCGCATAACCGAGCGTATCCGGCAGGTTAATAATCGTGGCGCCCTCGGCAATGACGGCTTCCACCATCTCGATGACGAACTCGCGCCCCGAGCGGCTGGCGTCCATCGCCGAGAATTCAATTTCGTCTACGAATTGCTTGCCGTAGGCCACCATTTCGCGCGCGATCTGCACGACCTGCTCGCGCGACTTGCGCAGCTGGAAGTCCAGATGAATGTCCGAGGAGGAGATGAACAGGTGAAGCCTTCTCCGCGCGGCATCCCGGGTTGCTTTGACCGCTGCATCGATGTCGACCTTCACCGCCCGGGCGAAGCCGGCAATCTCCACGTTCTGCAGCTCGCGCGAGATTTGCTGCACCGCCGCAAAATCTCCAGGGCTTGAGATCGCGAAGCCCGGCTCGATCACATCAATGCCAAGCTTGGCGAGCTGGCGGGCGATCACGATTTTCTGCTCCGGCTCCAACGATGCGCCGGGCGATTGCTCCCCGTCACGAAGCGTCGTATCGAATATGCGAATGCGCTTTGGCGTATCTGCTTGATTGTTCACGTTGTTATTAACCGTCATAATGGTCAACCTCCTAAAGGATATGGATATGGTATTGAACTGCTTAACTTGCAAACATCGGACGTCTGTCCTTTCACGACAAAAAGCCTGCCGTCTCTTGTATGATTCAAGAGACGACAGGCTTTTCAAGGCGTGCCGCGGTACCACTCTCGTTGCCCGAACCGTCAAAGGTCCAAAGCCCGCTTATGCAACCGGATGCGCGTCATGTCCCTCCTTGCGAAACCCGCAAGGCTGCACGGCCCAACCGGGCTATGCGCATCTTGGTTGCACCCGATGACGGAGGTCAGCCGTTCCGGGGTACGATGGATGACATGAGCCGCAATAGCAGCAGCTTATGTCCCATTTTCCTCCGGTCCGCTTCCAGGCGAGTTCGGACTTCCGTTCGGCTGCGTCGCACCACCCCGCAGCTCTCTGTGCGATGACTCCGCGGCGTATACTGTTCCCCGCGCTGGCATCGCATGTTTTCCCGGATCGTTCCTACTGCTCCTGTTCATAGCGTTTGATCTATGTTCAGTTCTGCTTCGTTTTGATTTAGCCTATGTGAGGTCTCCACTGCTTAGACTTTGCTTCATGTCTTGCGACTCTAACACACGCGTTTCAGGCAACAAAAAAAGCCTGCCGTCTCTAATTCAAGAGACGACAGACTGTGTTAGCCCGCGCGGTACCACCCTTGTTGACATCTCTCATTCACTTCGTAACGAGGAATGCCCACCTTTATGCACGGCCGCCGACTCTAGAAATCGCCGGTCGTACACCCGATTACGGGGGTTAGCCGTTATGACGTACCTGCCACGATGACGACCTTGGCCTTCGGCCGATCATCATGCGCTCTCCGTCATTCCGCTCCCAGGTGAGCTTCAGGCTGCCTTCGACTGCGTTGCACCTGCCCGCAGCTCTCTAATTGGCCAGCCGCGCGTTCGCTGCAGCTGCCATGTTCCCGGCTTACACCTTACTGTTCCTGTTCTTCGCGTTTGAGAAGTATAGCCGGCATTGCGTATCCCTGATAGAGGTCGCTTGCCAGCAGGATGTGTTGTGTTGTTGCTTATTATATGCTTATTGCAAATCGTCTGTCAATTCTAAAAAAATTTTTTTTTCGCGGGATGGTTTTAGCCGCGCACCGACCACTGCTCCAGAGACAAACCCGGCTCCGCCTTCATGTCAAGCGGAGTGAACTCGCCATGCTTCCACTTCAGATGGGCGGCGGCCCCGATCATCGCCGCATTATCCGTGCATAAGGAATGTGGCGGTATGAGCAGCGGCACGCCTTCGGCTTCGCAGCGCGCAGCCAAAGCCGCGCGCAGCCCGCGATTGGCCGCTACCCCGCCGCAGAGCAGCAGCTGCTTGGCGCCAACAGCCTGTACCGCACGCAGAGCCTTCGTCACCAGCACGTCGATGACCGACGCTTGAAAGCCGCGCGCTAACGCCTCGGCCTTCAGGGGCTCGCCCTTCATCCTGGACTGGTTGATCGATGCCAGCACGGCGGATTTCAGCCCGCTGAAGCTGAAGTCGAAGGAATCCGGCTCCAGCCAGGCGCGCGGCAGCACGATCTCCTCTTCCGCCTCGAGCGCAAGCTTGTCGACATGCGGACCTCCGGGGTAAGGAAATTGCAGCGATCTCGCCACCTTGTCGTACGCTTCGCCAACCGCGTCATCCCGGGTTCGTCCAATAATACGGAACACCCCTTCGCTCTCCAGCACGACAAGCTCCGTATGACCGCCTGAGACGACCAGCGCTACGCTCGGATAGACGATGTCATGCACAAGCCGGTTCGCATAGATATGGCCGGCAATATGGTGAGTGCCGATGAGCGGCAGATCAAGCGCCATCGCCAAGCTTTTGGCCGCCATAATGCCGACGAGAAGCGCGCCCACGAGTCCCGGCCCTTGGGTGACGGCTATGGCGGACAGATCCCGGAAAGAAGCTCCCGCTTCAGCCATGGCCTGCTCCATAATGAGCGTGATCGACTCGACATGCTTACGGGAAGCGATCTCCGGGACCACACCGCCAAACCGTTCATGCGTCTCGATTTGGCTGGATATGAAGTTGCTTACTATTTCGCGGCCGCCGCGGATGACGGCGACTGCCGTTTCGTCGCAGCTCGTCTCGACGGCCAGTATCAGTTCATTCGTATTCATCGTTGCTCTCCGTCCTCGCAGAATCCAGCTCCGCCCACATGATCAGGGCATCCTCTTGATTATCCGTATAATAGCCCGGCCGCACGCCGGCCGGCTCGAAACCCAGCTTGCGGTACAACCGCTGCGCAATCTCATTGCTTACCCGCACTTCCAGCGTCATGCGGGACGCGCCGAAGAAAACCGCCGTTTGCTGCAATTCCGTCAGCAGCCGCTTGCCGAGTCCCTGCCCCCGGTAATCGTAGCGGATGGCGATGTTCGTAATATGCGCCTCGTCCATAATCGTCCACATCCCGCCGTAGCCGATGACTTCGTCATCGTGGACCATGACCATGTACCGGGCGAAATGATTGTTCGTCAACTCATTCACGAAAGCTTCCGCCGTCCAAGGACCCGTGAATGCTTCCTGCTCTATGGCTACAATCTGCGGAATGTCCGTGAGCGTCATCGCACGAAACACGAGCCGTTCCTTATCGGTCGCTTCCACTGCGTTCACCTTCTTTTTCCCGCGATTTGGCTTGCAGCTTCACTTCCGCTTCCGTCAGCTGCGTATAGTTCGGCACGAAGGTATGGACATCGTCGCCCTCCCCATTGGCCAAGCGCTGCGCACCAAGAACAGCGACGGCCCGCCCTTCCATGACGGATGGAAGCAAGCGGACATCGCACAACGCAGCAGTCCCACAGGCATTACCGCTGTCGGAGCCGGATGCCGGACTCCCGTCTGCGGCGGGCTTCGCTCCAAGACATTCCTGCAATCGCAGAGCCTCCGCTTCGTGCAGCGACAAATCCCCGACAAACCATATGCGTTCCGGAGCCTCGCTTCGCTCAGCGGCTGCATGAACCCGATCGGCAAGAACATCGACCCAGTCCTTCATAAGCCGAACGCCGTCTTCCGCCAGTCTCGTCCATCCGCCGTTCTCTGAAGCAGCGAACAAAGCCGTATAAACCTGGCCGCGCCGCGCATCCATAAGCGGGACGTACCAATCCACTGCTCCGGCACCGGGCTGCATCGATCCGAAAGCGAGCGCTTCTAGACTAGAGACGCCGATAAGCGGCTTTTTCCAGACCCAGGCGAGCGTTTTGCCTACAGAGACGGCTATCCGCATGCCGGTGTAAGATCCCGGACCCCGGCCGATTGCAATTCCTCCGAGCTGCTCCGGCGTAACCCCGCAATCATCGAGCAGCGACTTCAGCTTCGTCACCGTATATACAGAGTGGTTGCGCTCCGCCATCGATTGCACGCTGCCAAGCGTTTCCTCCCCGCGTACAAGCGCCATCGCCAGCAAAGCCGTCGAAGTATCGACCGCAAGTATAATGGGCTTCCCGGCCGCTCCGGCGGAAGTTTCCGCGTGCGAGTCTTTCCCGCCAGAGACGGAATAACCGTTCTCGCGCGTGTTCTCCTGTTGATCGTTCATTTCCCGTCGACTCCCATTCTTCCGAGTTGCTCACACCACGCGGCATAGGGGACTCCAATACCCGTTAATGTAATGCGGCGCGCTTCGCCGCCGAGGTGCTCAATATATAGCTCCAGCCGCTGCGGCGGGAGCAGATCCCGGATCAGGCTGGCCCATTCTACAATCGTAACGCCTTCGCCAAAAAAGTACTCATCGAGCCCCAGCTCGTCCGCTTCATCCTGCGAGAGCCGGTATACATCCATATGATAGAAGGGCAATCGCTCGCCCTCATATTCTTTAATAATAGTAAACGTAGGGCTATTCACGACAGCGTTCACGCCTATTCCCCGGGCGAATGCCTGCGAGAATCTCGTCTTGCCCGCCCCCAAATCGCCATCCAGCGCAAGCACTGTCCCCGGCTCCGCCCAGGAAGCGAGCAGATCCGCCAGACGGACGGTATCCTGCTCGGTCGCCGCCATCCAGACAGCCTGTCCCGTTTGATTCATCGTCATTCCACCCTATGCAAAATGATTGTATCCCTTCGGCCGGATCGGCTCCCGCCGCTCTTTCGGCCTGCCCGCACCGCCGCCTGATCCGTCAGCCGTACGGATCAAATCCACTCCGGGTTCGCCAGGCTCTACGGACCCGATGAGATACATCGGCATGCCTTCAGCAGCCATTGCCGATTTGGCCGGCGCCGCATCCTCTGCGCTGATGGTGCCAAGAAGCACATAATCCTCCCCGCCATACAGCAGCCAATCAAGCGGGTCGAGCCCGCAGCTGTGCGCATAAGCGGCAAGGCTCCCGCTGACGGGGAGCTGCGATTTCCGCAGCGCCAGCTTCACCGAAGAGGCGCCCGCGATTTCCCACGCCTCGCTTGCGAGACCGTCGCTGACGTCGTTCAGCGACGTCACCGTGCCGCGGGCGGCCAGCAGCTGAGCCGCGCGCACCGATGGCGACGGCCGGCGGTGCGCCTGCACGAGCGACGCCGTTCCGGCCGCTTGCGCCGCGGCAAGCGGCACCGCTTCATCGCCGCTTTGTCCCGCGGCGAGCAGCCAATGCAGACCGGCCGCGGACATGCCGACCGGCCCGGTCACGAACACGATGTCGCCGGGCTTCGCGCCCGCCCGGCTAATCGCCTTGCCGGCGCCGACGGTGCCCACCGCCGTCACGGCCACAACGAGCTGCGCCGGCGACGAGGTCGTGTCGCCGCCGATTACCGCGACGCCGTAATGCTCGGCGCACGCGTACAGCCCATCATAGAGCCGGCGCATACGAGCCGGCTCCCAAGACCGCGGCACGCTCACCGAGACGAGCGCATGCCGGGGCACGCCGCCCATCGCCGCGAGATCGCTCACGTTCGCGGCGAGGGCTTTCCAGCCGACGTCGGCTTCGCTCATCGTCGCCGAATTGAAATGGACGGTCTCCACCATCGTGTCGACCGCCAGCAGCCACTGCAGCGCGCCGCTCTCGCCCGGCGGCGCTTCCACAACGGCAGCGTCGTCGCCGATCCCGATGACGACGCCCTGCGCCCGCTGCCGCTCCGCAGCCTGCCGGCCATCCGTCCAATGACGGATGCTAGCGAATTCGTCCATTGATTGGCCTCCTAATACGCTGTCTTTGGCGGTGAACCGAGTACCTTCCCTTGTTTTTCGACCGCCAACGCTTCTTCCGCTCCGCCCGTTATGTTCTTTCGTTCAATATCTATAGCTTCGAGTGCAGATTTTCCGTAGATTTCGTCGATTCGGGCTCAATGAACTTATTATATCGGTCCGTCTGCAAAGCCGCAAGAAACCGCGTGCGGCATCAAGCTTACCGCCGAGATTTCATCGGGCAGCGAGCCGTGCCGGAAACAGATCCGTCCTATTCGCCTTCCATTAGAAAGTACTGCTTCCCTGTCGCCTCTCCGCGAACAAAACAAAAGGCAGGACCCCCGCAAATGCGCAGCCCTGCCCATCTATATATAATCGCATCAAAGCTAGTGAATATCCCGCTTCTTGAAGCGGCCGCCCTTCACATCGTGAATGTTGCCGACAGCCAGAAACGCGACCGGATCGAGCTCCTGCACGATCGACTTCAGCTTTGCTTCCTCCAGACGTGTGATCACGCAGAAGATGACGCGTTTGGATCCTCCTGTAAAGCCGCCTTCTCCGTGTAAATAAGTAACGCCGCGACCCAGCCGGCTCATAATCGCATCGCCGATTTCTCTCGCTTCCTCGCTGATGATCCATACGGATTTCGACTCATCGAACCCTTCGATGGTGATGTCGATCATCTTGAAGGCGATGTAATAGGCGATAAGCGAGTACATGGCGCTGTCCCACGAGAAGACGAAGCCTGCGCTTCCGAGAATAAACAGATTCATAAACATAACCACTTCGCCGACGGAGAAGGGCATCTTCTTGCTTAATAGAATGGCCACGATTTCCGTGCCGTCAAGCGAACCTCCGAACCGGATGACCAGTCCGACGCCAATGCCCAGTAGCACCCCTCCCACGACAGGAGCAAGGAACGTGCTGTATGTAAGCGGATCCACTGGATGCAGCAATGTCGTTCCGATCGACAGTACCGTGACTCCGTACAGGGTGGATATGGCGAAGGTTTTTCCAATTTGCTTATACCCGACAATCAAGAAAGGAACATTAAGTAAGAATAAAAAGATGCCCAGCGGAAGACCCGTTAAATGCGAGACGATAATGGAGATCCCTACAATGCCGCCATCGATAATATTATTCGGGACAAGAAAAATTTCCAACGCTACAGACATGAGCAGCGCACCCAACGTTATAAAAATGATACGGCGCAGCAGCTCCATCTTCGTCAACTTATGATGATGATGTTTACCCATATGTTCCCCCCAGTTTTATCGCTAATAATTTCATTATATCGGTTTTTCCGTCATTTTTAAAGTAAAATACCATGATGTCGATCATTATCCCTCATTTAACTTACTATTTCACCTCTTTTCATATTTTCATTTTAGCAATGTAATACGATAAAGGGGCTATAAAAAAAATAGCTGAGCCCAATATTCGGCCTCAGCTTCCTTCCATTATATTCATCCTTCCTCGCCAGTACGACGAGGAGGAACACATATTCAAACACCGAATAGTTCAGCATGGATATGCCTGCAGGATTGTGTAATGAAAATAGCCGCCCCCTGTGAGGAAATGGCGGGGGGCGGTGTGCTGAAGCGGCGTTAATTAACTTTCACGTTTATGCTGAGGTTCGGGCTGCAGCTTGGTGCGGGCAACCCATCGTCATCCATTCAAATTATCCCGTTCTTCCTGCTCCATCGTATCGGTCGCCGATTCGGCTATCAAGCCGTTGTGAAGCGTAACTTGACCGCCTCCCAGCCCTTCGTTGATCATCCGGTCGATATCCATGAAACAATCGTCGCGGTCTTCATTCATGACATCATCGCTCGAACCCGTCGGGGAATTGCCTCCTACCATGAATATCCCTCCTCCTGCTGGTCAAAAAATAAGGTTTCTTACGAAAATATGCCCGACTTGATTGAGTTTCATGCATTCGGGGAACCCTAGTAGCATAACTTGGTACTGATACGCCTTTTCGTCTTTACGCGACCAATTTAGGAGGAATCAATGATGCATACCGTTTGGAAAGGAGCTATCAGCTTCGGACTTGTCCATGTGCCGGTCAAGATGTTCTCCGCTACGGAGGATAAAGATATCTCCATGCGGCTCATTCACCGCGATTGCGGGAGCCCTGTATCTTATGTCCGCAAATGTCAAACCTGCGAAACCGAGATCGATTGGGATGCCATCATCAAAGGCTATGAATATGAGAAAGGCCACTTCGTGCTGTTCGAAAAAGATGAGCTTGAGCAGCTGACTGACGATGCCACGAAAACGATTCGGATTTTGGATTTCGTCGATTTGAACGAAATCGACCCGATTTATTTTCAGAAAACATACTACCTCTCTCCCGATCAGGCAGGCGGCAATGCCTATAATTTGCTGCTTGAGGCTATGCGCCAATCCGGCCGGATCGGTATTGCCAAGATATCGATCCGCTCCAAGAGCTCGCTGGCAGCGATCAGGGTAATCGACGACTGCCTGGCGATGGAGACGATCTTCTATCCGGATGAGATCCGCCCCGTTCAGCAGGTGCCCGGCTTGCCGGAATCCGTTACCGTTAACGATAAAGAGCTGACTATGGCGCGGATGCTTATCGAGCAGCTGTCCACACCGTTCGAGCCGGACAAATATACGGATGATTATCGCGGCCGTCTGCTCGATCTCATTCAGCATAAAATTGCCGGCGAAGAAATTAAGGTCGCTCCTGAAGTGCAGCGGACGAACGTGCTTGACCTGATGGCCGCCCTCCAAGCAAGCCTCGAGGCGGTCCGTGTCTCGCCTGAAGCGCCTGGAAGCCTGGATACCGGTGCAGCCGGCGGCAGTCCTGCAGCCGGAAGTCCGCAGGAAGCTGGAGGCGACGCCCCAGCGGCGGGCTCTTCCGACCCGGATGGTGCACCGCCCAAAGCTGCCCGGTCCCGCAAAACGAAGAGCGGAGGCAAGAAAGAATCGGTCTCGTAATCAGCGGGGCGCTGTGTAAAAAAAGGCTGAACAGGATCTCCAACCCTGTTCAGCCTTTTTAGTTTGGGTTTATTGCGGCCTGTCGGGATCCGTCAGACGGCCGCTTGCTCTCCAGGTGTCTTACAGCCATGGATCGGAGACGCAGGCTCCTCATTCGGGCGCTGTAACGACCAAAAACGGCGTTACAGACTCCGCCCGCGGCGAGCGCCCTGTTGTAAGACCGTTTTTCGGTCTTACAGCCGCGGATCGGCCGATGCTAACTAAGCTTCATTGCTCGTATTGCCTTGATCCGCAATCGTGGACCATTTTCCCCCGCCATCTTTGGTCAAATAGATCATCTTGGAGAATGTCGTCACGACGACCTCGTTCCCGTCCGCAGGATTCTGGGCGATATACGAGATCGCATCGTCTGCGGGAATTTCCGGCGTACGGATCATAGTTTCTGTCCTTGCATCCACGTCAAACTTTATGAGCACATTCGCCGCGTTAATTCCCCCAACATACAGCTGCCCGTCCGGGCTAAAATGCAGCGCTGTAACCTGCAGACCGGGAAGCATGCTTTCAAAGCTTTGTCCGTAATCCCGTGAGACAAATACGCCGAGGTTGGTTCCAATGGCGACAACGCCGGGCTTTGTCGGATGAGCTGCAATGGCACTCGCTTCACCCTGCAAGCCATCAAGCTCCCCCTCGCTCCAACTCACGGCATCATCATCGCTATAATACAGTCCTGCCGAAGGCATTTTGTTATTCGGCCCTTCATTCATAACGTAAATCGTATGAGTCGTGTAACCGATACTCATGAGATGAAAATCGGATACCCCTGAAAGCCCCAGCGTCTGAAGCGGATCTTCAATCCCGCTCGTTTTGACAATCCCCATCGGATTGCTCATATCTGAATCGGGTGCAGGGTGTCCGCTGCTGTAAAAGCCGTTATCGACAACTACGAAGCCCATGTAATCATGCTTGTCGCCATTTGGAACGCTCCATTCGCCGCCTTCAAAAACACGGATCCCGTCATGGGCCGGAACCCAAACTTGTTTGCCGTCGGACGAATACCCGAGTCCATGAATATGCGTCAGCATGCCGTCCGGATCCTCTTCCTCGCCGGATTGTTGAACAGCAAGAACAATTCCGATGACCAGAAACAGTACGGCCAGCGCCGGTAGTCCAATCCACTTGAAATTACGCATACGTACATCCTTTCGTCTATTGAATTTTATATCTCAAAGCAGCCGGCAATCTTACCGTTTATGCTCTGAATAGGCATCTGTGCCGGTAAACTCATAGTTATGCCCGTGATAAGCAGCTGTTGTGCCGGCCAGCCACATCGTCATTGCGCGCGATGATCGCTTCTCTTACCGCATGTGGATCCAGATCGATGGACATGCACAGCATCTCGAACCATTCCGTTTGAAGAAAGTGCAGCGCTTCTTCTTTGGCCTCGTAGCTGGGTCCCCTTCTGCTGCATTTTTTCGTTGCATCCATTTGCGCCAATAGAATCACTTCTTGAACGAGAATCATATACCCCGATGGCAACAGAGCTCCGTCCTTTCGGATTAATATAGAGATTTGGAATAATATCCACCGAATATTAAATACTACTTCATGTAGTTCGTTTATCACACTACGAATTGTAGTCACTTGCTGTCTGTACGTCAACTAAAATTATCGAGGATGGCTAAAGTTCACTTTTCATTCACAACTCGAGTCCATTGCAGGCTGGATACTCACAGCTTCTACACATCTTTAGGTTAACCTAGCCATGTAGACGTTAAAATCAAAGGAGTGGATCCTATTATGAAACAAGGCTGGAAGCTGAAAACGACAGCGGCCATGATCGGTGCATTCGCCATATTGTTAACGGGATGCATGAACGGCAACTCGATGGACGGCATGGACCATTCAACCATGAATATGAATGACGGCTCAACGTCAGGCAAGCAGGAAACGTCGAATACCACAGTCAAGACCGCTAAATTGACCGGCAAAGAATTTACCCTCACGGCGGCAGCGAGCAGCCAGGAAATCGCACCGGGAAAAACGCTGCCGGTCTGGACGTTCAACAATTCCGTTCCAGGCCCGGAAATCCGCGTAAAACAAGGCGAAGACGTTACCATCCATCTGAAGAACGAGCTGCCTGACCCGGTTACGATCCACTGGCATGGCATTCCGGTACCGAATGCGATGGATGGAATCCCGGGTGTAACGCAGAATGCCGTACAACCGGGGAAATCGTTCACTTATAAATTCACTGCCGATGTCCCCGGGACGTATTGGTATCATTCCCATCAGGACGGCGTCAATCAAGTGGACCGCGGTTTATACGGATCGTTCATCGTAGAGGGAAAGGATGAAACCAAGGTCGATCGCGACTATACGCTGGTGCTGGACGAATGGATCAGCTCCGGGATGAGCATGGCGGATATGGATATGGATATGTCCAATATGTCCGAAATGGACCATAGCCAGATGGAAAAGTCCGATATGTCCGATATGTCCGAAATGGACCATAGCCAGATGGATATGGGCGGAGACGACAGCGCGGCCGGCGCCAGCACCAATGATTCGAAGTCCGCGGGAATGGAAATGGAACATGATATGAGTATGTACGACCTGTATACGATCAACGGCAAATCCGGCTCCCTTGTCGAACAGCTGGCTGTGAAGGAAGGAGACAAGGTGCGGCTTCGTCTCGTCAATGCCGGTTTCATGTCCCATCGCATTCACCTGCACGGGCACAAGTTTAAGATTACGGCATCCGACGGCCAGCCTTTGAATCAGCCCGGCATTCTGGAAGACAACATTGTGACGATCGCGCCGGGGGAAAGGTACGATATTGAGTTTGAAGCGAACAATCCCGGCCAATGGCTGATCGAGGAGCATGGCGATTCGGAAGCCGTCAAAGGCATGAAGGCCGTCATCGCTTACGAAGGGGCGGACGCCGGCTCCGACAAACCGAATGAGAGAGCCAAGCTGACGGCGGTAGATCTCAGCAAGTACGGTCAATCGGGCAAGAGCGCGTTTACGCTAGATCAGAAGTATACGATGGAATATACGATGGATTTGAATACGAAGAAGGAGAGCGGCAGCACGGTCTATACGATCAACGGAAAGACATTTCCGAATACCGATAAGCTCAACGTCAAGAAAGGCGATACCGTCAAGGTCCGCCTCATCAATAATTCCAAGACCGACGATCATCCGATGCATCTACACGGACACTTCTTTCAAGTGTTGAGCAAAGACGGCAAGCCGCTGGAAGGCTCGCCGGTCATCAAGGATACGATCAATCTGAAGCCCGGCGAAGAATATGTGATCGCCTTCCAAGCGGATAACGAAGGCAATTGGATGTTCCACTGCCACGATCTTCATCATGCTTCGGCCGGCATGGTGACGAAGCTGGAATATACGGATTTCAAAACCGATTTCGTAGCGGATCCGAAGGCCGGCAATAAACCGGAATAAGCCTTATAACGGCTGAGGGGGAACGGAGCATGCTCCGTTCCCCTTCTCATGTCTAGTCCATCCATGCCTGAAGGATATAAATCAATGCCAGATGTGCAGGATAAAACCCGCGGTAAATCCACCTGAGCACCCGATTCATATTCATCCCTTTGAAGGATTGGCTAATGTAGATGAGCAGCGTCCCCAGAATGCTGTAGAGCTGAATGCTGGATCCCAGGCCATATTCAAATAAGAAAGATACATTAATAATTGTATGGCCGATAATGATTTGAAACCCCTTCAAGTATCGGAATCCGAGCACCAGCATCAGCCCGTAGAGACCGTAATCGATCGGGACACCCATCAGGAAGAGTGCGGCGCCGATGATAAGAAGCGTTTTATAGATACTCTCTATCCTGAGATCCAGTACATATAAGCATATAAGAGAGATGATCAGCGTAAAAATAACGTTTAATTCCCATTGCTGCAGCGCAAGCATATAAGGAATTTGCGAGAGGCAAGCGAGCCCCAACAGCCGGAGCAAATACCTTTTTACATTTTTCGTCAGCAGATAACCTTGTACGAGAAACCAGCAATACAGCGGAAATGCGATTCGGCCAATAATCCGGAATATGGCGTAATCGCCGAAAAACACGATGCCTATATGATCGATAGCCATCGTCGCCAGCGCAATCAGATGCAGCATCGCGACCGCCCTCCCGCCTCAATATCAATATAGGGTCCAATAGGTAACCGTGTCACTGATGCCGAGCAGCAGAAGTGCCGCACCCGCAAGCTTCTGAATCCGGATCCCCCACTGCTTCACTCTCTTCACTATAATCCGATCCAGCGTCAGACCGGCGGCAAATCCAGCCAACAACAAGAAAGGCATTGCCGTCCCGATTGCAAATATGGAAGGAAGTACGCTGCCGTATGAAGACTGCATGGCCAAGGGCATTAGCGAACCGAAGAACAACAGGAACATGGTCGGACAGAAGCCGATCGAGAAGGCAAATCCCATCACAAAAGCGCCGACTTTGCCTCCCGCTCGGCCGGCGGCATTATGCAGGGCGCCCGTCACACGGGCACCAAGCTGAAAAGGCAGGCGCAGCCACCCGAGCAAAAATAATCCGATGATCACAAGTAACGGTCCCAGCAGCTTTCTTGCAAATGCAAATAGCGGAATGAAATCCCGTGACAGCTGCTGTCCGAATAACCAGAACAAAACGCCGAACAAGCTGAACAATACGATTTTCCCTAGAAGATACATTGCGATTTCGGGCCAAGATTGTTTGAATTGGACGTAACGATTGCCGAAATACGTGATAGCCGCAGCGTTCGCTGAGATTTGACAGGGAGCTACCGCTCCGACAAATCCGAGAAACAGAGCGGCGACAAACGCAATATTGGATTCCGTCGCACCCAGGAAAGGCTCGCTTAAGTAGGAGCTGAGCTCGCTTAAGAATGCGTACATAACCGTCCCCCTCCTAGAATCCTGTAAACCCGCCGTAAATCTGAATGAAGAAGATCGTAATGTCCGTCATTTTATCGGTATAGAGCAAGACTCCGGTCAAGATCATTAACGCTCCCCCGATCTTCATCATGCGGTTCGAATAGTTGAGCATCCATTTCATCTTTCCAATGAAGAAGGCCATGATGAAGAACGGAATGGCAAAACCGATCGTGTATGATGCGGTATAGATCATCGCTTGGCTCGGATTGCTTACTCCCAGAGCCAACACTGCAGCCAATATAGGCCCGACGCATGGCGTCCACCCAGCCGCGTAGGTGATTCCGACCAGAACGGATCCCAGATAGCCTACCGGTCTGCGTTTCCATTCGAAACGGATATTTTTCATGAATAGCTTCGGCGTAATGATGCCCATCATGACCATTCCGAACACGGCGACCATAATACCGCCAAGCTGCCGTATTAAGTCCTGGTTCTCCGAGAAGAGACCCCCGACCAGACTGGCCGATAATCCCAACGCAAAGAAGATGATGGAAAACCCGATAATGAAGAAAACCGTATGCAATAAAGCTTGCTTCTGAACCATGCCGCCGCTTTCCTTCAAATCCTCGACCGATACGCCTGTAATATAAGACAGGAACGAAGGATAGAGCGGCAGACAGCAAGGCGAAATGAACGAAAGAAATCCGGCGCCGAATACGATCCACAGCGTTAGATCAGCAGCATTCATGAGATATCTCCTTTATTTCATAGTAGCAGGAACAGGCTGGGATACGATAGTCCCTCCGAAACCGTCCGTTTTGTAATCAGGAAGCTCCGCCTTCAGCATGAGAGATCAGCCTGCCATTTAACTACACTAAGTAGTGTAATGACCGCGAAGAAAGCGGCTATGCGCAGCCGCTTACAAAAATATTGCTAATGATAAAGATCATGAGCGAGGATATCGATAACGGAATGATATTCAAGATCGGGACGCGGATTTTACTTTTGGGCTCGATCAGCTGCTGCAGGCGGTAATTGATCGCTTCATCGGCGAACCCGACGCCGACGAGGCTTCTTTGGCTAAATCGAGAGTACCGCAGCAGCACGTTCGCCAGATCGATCGGCGATTTCATCTGTTCAATCGCGTAACGGTCCGCCTCCAGCTCTACCCATACCTCGATATAATGCGACATGCGATGTAAGACCGGAATGAACGGCAAGCTGTCCTTCATCATCTTCACCAATAACAACCGGAGAGGATCGTAATTGCGGCAATGACTGACCTCGTGGAGTACAATGGCATCCATTTCACGTTCCGTAAAATTGGAGAGCAGCGCGGTCGATACTAGGATTCTCGGCCGGATAAACCCAAAGGTCAGCGCCAGCATGGAATCATGGCGGATTACCGTGATTTCATAGCCGAGCGAGCGGTACTTCCGGTTCAACTGCTTGGACAAGCGGTTATGGCGATTCATCTTCATCCTTGCCAGCCATCTTCTCTCCATGACAGCCTGCTGACCGATGAACCATATGATCATTCCTATGCTGTAGGCCATGATGCCATTCAATCCGATTAGCACGATTTGATTCAGCACCGTCTGTTCGCTTACCGCGGCGACGCAGTATTGCAATAGATTCCATTTGGGCCGGAGTCCAAACACCTCATGGAGAAGATAGATCGCCATCTGAAGCCAGACAAACGCGCTGATGGCCATCATGCTCACAAATACGAGGCGATGCTTCTGGAATCTCATGATTTGCCACGCTTCCACTCTTCTAGTCGGGCCTCCAATAAATCCATCAGTTTGGGGTCCGCCTGCTCGACAGCGTTGAATAGATGATTCAGAACGATCGGTCCGTACTCGTGAACAAGCCCCTCCGTAACGGCACGTGTCTGCTCTTGAATAAACTCTTCCTTGCTCTGGACCGGCTGGAAGGAGCTCAATCTATTTCTTCCTTTGCCGGTTATCGTTTTCTTCAAATGTCCTTTATCGGAAAGGCGATTCAATACCGTCATTACCGTATTGAAGGAAAGCTCTTCATCAAGCGATGCCTGGACTTCCTTGATCGTGACCTCTCCGCGGCCCCATACGATCTCCATAATTTGGGCTTCAAGCGACCCGAAGAAACGGTTCAAGCCTTCTTCACTTAGTTTCATCCGCTGAACCTTCACTTTCAGCCCCCCTATTCCTGCTTCGATATGTCACAGATTGAGTATCTTCGCTCGCATGTATACAACGAATTGTAGTTGTTGTCCGTATCTTACGTCAATATACATGTGAAATTCCATGAGACAGGATGGGGCTGAGCACGAAGTTGCCCGCCTGAGCCTTTAACATGCATGAAACGCGGCTGGACAGCCCTCAACCTGTCCAGCCGCGTTTCTTATTCCGGACGCTGCTGCACCAGCGTCCGTCTTTGTTGCGGATCCAAACCTATCCCGACCTGCAGTTTAATGGATACTATTCATCATGCTTTTATAGACTTGTTCCGATACGACACGGCGGGCCGTGACATATCTTTTCTTATAATAGGAATCCGACAGCCCGCTTATGCGCACCCCTTTGCTGCTGGAAGAATGGGCAAAATTCCCGTCTCCGACGTAGATGCCCGCATGCGAGATTCCTTTGCCATCCGTATTGAAGAAAACGAGATCGCCGGGACGGAGATCGTCCTTCTCCACCTTTTCTCCGGTATTCGCCTGGGTCTTCGACGTTCTCGGAAGCTTCACATCGAACTGTTTGAAAATGTGCAGGATGAAGCCCGAGCAATCGAAGCCGTCCGTCGTCGTACCTCCCCATTTGTATGGCGTACCTACGACTTCATTGACGGATGCGGTCAGCTTCGGCTGATCTGCATATACACTGCCGGCGCCCGATGTGAATACGGCCAGCGCCCCTACTATCGCTATAATCGTCTTCTTCAACTTGTTCTCCCTTCGATGCCTACGAGGTTAGCTGATGGCTCGGTTGAAGGTTCCCTATAATTCCTTGGATAGCTGGAATTAATTCACCAAAGTGGTTCCCCCGCTTTTCACACAGAAAATTCGGCAAAGCTCCTTTTTATATTACATCGTGTAGTATTATTCTTTTTTTCTCATCATTTTCCTTCCTCTCAAAAATTAGAATCTTATCATTTTCTCCATATTGGTCTTCTGCAGGCCCGAACCGAATAGTTTAGTTTCATGAATGCGCAGCATGTTGAAGCCGGCTTTTCGTCAGCTTGTCCGGTATTTTAACAGCTTTCCTTGTCTACACTTGTAAGAAGTCCTTCATTAGGAGAATGCAATGATGAAGCTGGAACCTATCATTCCTTTTGAACCTGTTGCTGCAAGTGAATTTCCCAAGGGAGATCAATGGACGGCCCAAATTAAATGGGATGGCGTCCGAATATTAAGTTATTTTGACGGCGAACGTACGAAGCTATTTAACCGAAGGCTGAATGAACGAACATTGCAGTATCCCGAATTGCTGCAGGCCGAGTCCTATTGCAGCGCAGACTCTTTCATTCTTGACGGTGAAGTGATCGCTTTCGAGAATGGCAGCCCTTCCTTTCATGAGGTCATGAAACGGGACAGCTTAAGAAGCGCGCAGCGGATTCAAGAGCAGAAAGGTACTGTTCCCATTACATACATGATCTTTGATTTGATTTATCTTAACGGCGTATGGGTTAAGGACAAGAAGCTTCGGGACCGCCAAACGCTGCTGAGCAGCATTATTCGTCCGAATGTGCAGGTGCAGGTCGTTCCAAGCTATAGCGACATTGCCGGTCTATACCGGGTTGCAGAGCAGCATAGGCTTGAAGGCATTGTGATCAAGGATCTGAACAGCACCTATTCCATCGACGGCAAAGACAAGCGCTGGATGAAGAAAAAAAATGTTCAGGATCTAATCGCGGTTGTCGGCGGCGTAACCTTACGGGATGGCATTGTTAATGCGTTGCTATTGGGCCTGTATGATGACGCAGGACGCTTCTGGTACATCGGGCATGCCGGTTCAGGAAAATTAACGATGAATGACTGGCGGACATTGACGCAGCTGATAACGACAATGACGGTTCGTTCCATGCCTTTCGCAAACAAGCCGGAACGTTACAAAGACGCTATATGGATAGAACCGCGGCTGACGGTCAAAATAAACTATATGGAATGGACTTCCAATAAAACGCTGCGACAGCCGACGATTCAAGCTTTCTTGGATGTTCCCCCACAAGAATGCACGTTTAGTTAATTCACTTCCCCCTTCCCCGTCATTGCCGGCCAGCCAGAATCGGGAGAAGGTAATGCGGCTGCCGAAGGAGGATCTGCCATGAGCCGGAGCGTGAAGGGCACCATCGTCGTTGAAGGACAGGAACTGGTCATCAGCAACCCGAACAAGCTTCTCTGGCCCGAAATGGGCATTACGAAAGCCATCTTCCTGCAGCAGCTGACCGCGCTTTCCCCTTGGCTGATGAAGCACTGCCAGGACCGTTATTTGACTACGATCCGGTTTCCGGACGGCGTGCACGGCAAATCGTTCTATCAGAAGAACTGTCCGCAGCCCGCACCGGATTTTGTTCACGTTTCGGAGCATGACAATATTTCCTATGTAAAGCCGGATTCACTGCCGACGCTATTATGGCTGGGCAATCTCGCCTCGTTGGAGTTTCATGCTTCGTTCGACCGGATAAGCGATCCCGCCCATCCAACCGAATGGGTGCTGGATCTGGATCCTTCCCTCGAGGAAGAACCTCGTATTATGGAAGCGGCGTCGCTGGTGGGCGATCTGCTGCACTCGCTGGGCATTCAATCCGTTCCCAAGACGTCGGGAGCCACCGGCGTCCAAGTGATCGTGCCGCTCATTCCCGACCTGACCTTCGATGAGCTGCGGCGGATCGGCGAGTTCGTGGGCAAATACTTGTCGGATAAGCATCCGGGGCTATTCACGATCGAGAGACTGAAGAAAAACCGCGGGGACTTGATCTACATCGACTATTTGCAGCACTATCAGGGAAAAACGATCGTCGCCCCCTACTCACCGAGAGCGCGTATCGGTGCTACTGTCTCTACGCCTCTCTTCTGGGAAGAGGTTAGGCGCAATGCAGCCATAACCGACTATAACCTGCTTAACATTATGAGCCGTTTGCATCGGGAAGGCGACCTTATCGACCGCACGGCACCCCAGTCGCTTCGCCCGATTCTATCCTTTATCGACAATAAAGGGCGTTAAATCGGGATCGGCATAAGAGGCTTACGAATACGAAGAGGACAGCCGCTTGACGAACGGCTGTCCTCTTTCTTCCTGCTTTCATGCTGTCAACGTTGCAAGCGACCGACATATGTGCGGACGGACAATGGTTCCGTTATTTCAGATTTCACGCGGCTTCTGTGCGTGCCTGCGGACATGAAAGCCGTTATATGAGCATCAATGTCCGGTTTCGTCTGTAGCCAATAACGGAACTCATGTCCGCAGTCCACAGAATACGGCGCGAATGCTTCCAATCACGCAACCTATGTCCGTAAGCTCTGCGCACAAATGCGAGGCCGCCCTTATAGAGCTGGTATGCGCAGTGCCATGTTCCCGCTGCTACCCCAGGATACGTTCAGCTCCGCAGCGCCGGAATACGGCCTCGGCAGGGCCTGCCGGACCGAGGTCCGGTCCGCCGTCCGAGCGGTCTTCGCTGGTCTCAACCATCAGGACAAGCCAGCCTTCGGCAATGGCGTTACGGCACTCCTTCGCGTCGTCGTCGTCCAGACCCAGCCAGCGCAGCGCTTCCCCCATCGCACTGCCGTCCCCCCAGATATCGCCTGCCACTATGCCGGCTGCGCGGTCTCCAAAGGCCGTCCCCGTGAAGCCTCCCGCCGCCGGGCCGCTTCCGCTTGCGATACCGGCCGGAACCACGACGATGCCGCCATCGCCCCTCATATCCGTCATTTCGTTCAATTCGTCCGCATCCACCCCGGTCTCCGCTTCAATGCGCCGAGAGTGCTCGCTGCCTTTGACAAACACCTGCAGCTCGCGCTTCGTGAACCCTTCCTTCTCCAGCTCCTGCACCGCATCGATCACCTGCTGCTGATGCCTGAATAACCCCAGCTTGTATGCCATCTTGAATCGCCTCCTGTTCGATAAGCGCACATGTCCAATCCTTCGGTCCGCAAGAGGTCCGAAAGCGCCGTGTAAGGTTGGTATACCCTGTTAATGGAAGATTAAATCGGGTACAATAATTTCCGCATCCGCCCTGGTTCCTATCCTTGTTTCAATCCGATTGGCTGTGGGTAAATAACGATATCAGAGAACCTGCATGAACTTTCTTAATTGACCTCGCAATTACTTTTTAGAAACGGGAGAGGACGTCATGAAGCAAACCGATAAATTATTTTTGCGAACAGAGAATAAAGAAGGTAAATGCATCGTGTATGTCGGAGGCGAGCTCGATTTGGAATCGGCCGCTCAGATGCGGGCCGCAATGACGACCCTCGTCGAATTATCCGACCGCGAGCTCATTATTAATCTGCGCGATCTGCGGTATGTGGACAGTACCGGCATAGGCATCCTCGTTTCTATCTTGAAGGCACGGCATGCCAACAACGCCCCATTCGCCGTAGAAGCCATCCCGCCGAATATTCGCAAGCTGTTCGATATGACGGGCATTACAAACTTTTTGCTGAAGCAGCAAGCCTGATTTTGACGAAGAAAGGAACGAGACTACGCCATGAAGGAAAATGAAGAGGTCGTATTGCTGCAGGTCCCGGCATCCGCAGAATATATCGATTTGGTTCGGCTCACGCTCTATGGGCTAGCCGTCAAAATCGGATTTTCATATGAAGAAATCGAAGACATGAAGGTCGCTGTATCCGAAGCTTGCAATAACGCTGTGTTGTACGCTTACGGAGATTTGCCTCATGGTTCAACCACATCCGCGCTGGAGGTCGAGCCCCGGATCGAGGTTCGTTTTGTCAAGCAGGCCGACGCGCTCTCCATTATCGTCAAGGACGACGGCCGCAGCTTCGACGCTGCGGCTGCAGCCCGCAAGGCCGAGCCGCTGCACGGCAAGTCGGTCGACGAGCTGCAGGCAGGAGGACTCGGGCTTTATTTGATGCAGGCTCTTATGGACCAGGTTCAAGTCAACAGCGATATAGGGACTGAAGTGGTCTTAACCAAACGTCTGGTCCGAAGTGGTGAGATGGCATGAATGTACAACCGGCCAAGCAGTCCCCGGCATCGAATGCGGAGCTTATTCTGATCTACCAGAATAACCCCAACAACGATACGGCTGCCCTGCTAATCGAGCAATATGAGCCGATGGTCCGAATGGCGGCCGGTAAAATTTCGCGTAATCGCCCTGATTTGTATGAAGATCTGATGCAAGTGGGTCAGATTGCGCTCATCCGCCTATTCCGGCAATTCGATACCAATTTAGGCGTTCAATTCGAACCCTATGCCATGAAGAGCATCATCGGTCATATGAAAAACTATTTGCGGGATAAATCCTGGTATGTTCAGGTGCCGCGCCGCATCAAGGAGAAGGGAATTGCCGTCCAGCAAGCGGTCGACGACCTGACGGTCCAGCTCGAACGGTCGCCCCGCGTAGAAGAAATCGCCGCTTACATGGAGCTCTCCGTCGAGGAAACGACCGAGATTTTGGCAGGACGCGAGCTGTATCATTACGTTTCGCTCGACACGCCGATCTCCGAGGAAGAGAATACGACGACCTTGGGCGATCTGATCGGCTCTCCCGCCGATGATTTTGAGACGGTCGACAAGAAGCTGGATCTTCAAGCCGCTATGTCCAAGCTGAAGCCGCAGGAGCAGCAGGTCCTTCTCCTTGTTTATCAGGAAGGGCTTCCACAGCGGACGATCGCCGATAATCTGGGCGTCTCGCAGATGAGTATTTCCCGTATTCAACGACGGGCGATCGAGAAGCTGAAGCAGCTGCTAAGCGAGAGCCATGACGGCGAAGAAGATGTATACTAGCTGTGACATGAGCACGTCCAGTTCGGATCTATCCGGGCAAGGCGTGCTTTTCCTATGCGGCCCAGGTTGTGCAAGAACCGTGTTCGCGTTATGATGGTAGCAATGAACAACCCCCCGAGTGTAAGTAGATCAGGAGGACCGACGATATGATGCACCGGATGCTGCGGTTTCCTTCCCAATGGGAGTGGCACGTGCTCCATAACCAACGGCCGGAACCAATCCGTTTAGGCCGCCGCCGACAATCGGCCGCTAATTCGCAGCCTCCCGCTGCCCATGCGCAGACCGGCTATCGGATGAACGAAATCGCAACGCCTCTCCAGCATGCCGCGAACGAATCAACCGGCGGCGAGGACATCGATATTCCACAAGACCCGTCCGAAGTACGCGATGCCTTCAAGAGAGCTCATCCCGAGCTTATCCATTGGCTTCATGAGTCCGAGGACTGCAATCACAATCATATATCGGTCTCGGAGCTTCCCGGCGGAGAACCCGTGATGTACGGGACACTGCTCTTCCAAGCTTCGAATGACCAGCAGGATATTATCCCGCTTCACTTCTGGATGACCCGCAAGAAGCTTGTGACGCTCCAGACCGATCTGAGGCTGTCCGTCCGCCTCCAGGCCGATCCCTGGAAGGAGAAGCTGGACCGCTGCCAATCGTCGCCGGAAGCGTTCTTCATCATGATCAGCTGTATCTTGGAGAACTTTCATGCCGGCTTAGACGGCTTCGAGAAGCGGCTTGGCGAGCTGGAAGAGATTATGCGGTACCGCAACCGGACCGGGCTGATGAACACGATATTCGAACGGCGCTACGATCTGCTCCATTGGAATCATCTGTTTATACCGATCCGCGAAATTCAAGGAGCGGCCAAGGAAGCTTTTCTGGAAACGCTGAGTAATCAAGAAGATTTCAAACGCATCGAACATAAGCTCGACCGCATCGAATCGCTCCTCGTGCATTATGCGATGGAGATCGATACGCTGCTCACGATGGACGACGCGATCTCTACCTTCCGGGGCAATGACATCATGAAGACGCTCACGATATTCACCGCCTTATTCACGCCGGCAACCGTCGTAGGGGCGCTGTGGGGAATGAATTTCACCCGGCTTCCATGGACCATGGAACCATGGGGATTCGTGGCCATGTGTCTGGTCGTTATTGTCGCCACGCTCATCATCTACTGGTGGCTGTGGAATAAGGGCTGGACGGGCGATCTGCTCAAGGGGAAGCAGGCGCATGCCGCCTCGGCCTTGCCTTCGAAGAAGCGCCGCCGCAGCGGCCGAGGCGGATCGAACCGGACGGAGCCCTCTCCGAATAAGCGCAAAAAGGGAAATGCACCTCCCGGATGACCACGAAGCGAAACGGCTTCATCCCGGGTGGCATTTCCCTTTTTCATTACTTGCAAGAAAGCGGTATGGCTGGAACGAATGAAGATACGACGAGCGGAGCAGGAAGAATGATTCTGAAGAAGCGTTAGCGGTCGCCTTTGTTCCCGGATTCCAACCTATAGATATCATTCCAGGAAGTCCGGGAACAACAGCGATCGGAAGAACATTCTGCCTGCGCAGCGGCTTGTATCCTATTCATTCGTTCCATCTATCGAATGTCGATCATGACCAGACACCGGTCGTCCTGCCGGTTCGAATTATCCTCGCGAAACAGCGACGCCTCTAGTTCTTCCTGCGGCAAGCTGCTGCCGAACGGCCGCAATGCCTCCGTAAGCCGCAGCATCTGGTCTTCATCCTCGGTACCGACCAGATCCAGTATCCCGTCTGTGATCAGCACGATCCGGTCGCCAGAGCGAATATTCAGCGTATGCTTCTCTACGGCAATGTCATCGAACAGGCCAATCGCAACTCCGCCCCGTTCGAATGCAACGACGCCTTCGTCCTCCCGGATAAGCATGCCCGGCGGATGGCCCGCATTGACATAGTCGATCGTGCCTTTCTCCAGATCGACGACCATATACAAGCCCGTAAAGTAGTACTGAATCAGCTGATCGGCAAACTGCAGCTGCTGGGAGCGGCGGTTCAGCTCACGGACCACACGCTTCGGATCCACCATCTTGGTCATGGCTTCCTTCAATACCGAGGCGATGAACATACACACCAGCGAAGACGATATGCCATGTCCCATCGCATCAATGACGGCAACGCCATAACGGTGATCGTCGATCCGGTGCCAGGCATACAGATCGCCCGACAGCTCCTCCGACGGACGGTACACGGCATTGATGCGGATACCCTCATCCTCGACCGACTGCGGCAGAACGGCGCTCTGCACCTCACGGGCAAGCTGAAGCTCCTCCCGGACGCGGCGGTCGCGCTCCTTATGCCAATCCTTCTGCTCCTTAAGCCGAAGCGCGACGCGAATACGCGCCAACAGCTCGATTCGATTGATCGGCTTCGTAACATAGTCGATAGCGCCCGCATCGAGCGCTTCGGCCAGCTTCTTCGAATCGCCGATCGCCGTTACCATGATGATCGGGATGTCCCGCAGCCGTGCGGACTGTGAAATGGCACGGCATGCGGAGATTCCGTCAATCCCCGGCATCATCATATCCATCAAGATAAGGTCGACATTGCCGTGTGGAGCAGGGCCTCCTTCCGACTCCGCGCCTTGACTCGTCAATCCGAGCTGTCCGAACAGCTCGACTCCGGACGATGCGGCGACAATATCGGTATAACCGGCCCGTTTCAATATTTCCTGCACGACGGTAACATTCATGGGGTTATCATCCACGACTGCAATACGCATCTTCCATCTCCTAGCCATGCGATCTTCTTTTGACATCATCATTTCATGAATTCTTCTCCTATATTACCTTGCCGCGCCCGCCTTTCGCTAGCGCTGATTCGCAATTACGCGCGCCACTCTCACGCCGGTCTCCATCCAATCGAGCCAAGACGGAGAAAAGCCAGTCTTACCCGCGTGCTCCGGTTCTACGGTATTGTGATGCGGAACTTGCAAGCGGTCATGACCCGCACCCATGCCGATCTCCGGCATATCGTCTGCTGCGTAAGCTTGCATGCTTGCGGAAGCCGCTTGTTCACGCGCATCCTTCGCCTGCTGCTTCGCGGCAGCCGCTTCCGCGCGGCGCTTCAGCCGATCGGTCCAAAGCGAAGAGAAGTTATGCGCGACGCTGGCGACTTCATGCAACACCTCGCCTGTTTCGCGAACGGTCTCCACGAGCGGGTCGATTGCCGTCAGCTTCCCTTCGGCTTGATCGGCGATGCGTTTGGCGCTGTTGACGATTTCCCCGACATCGCCTTTCACCGTTTGCACCACCTGCTGCACCTCGGTCATCGTTCGGGTTGCTGCGTCGAGCGAGGTTTGCATCTTCTTGAGCGTCTGGATCAGGAATACGACTAACGCGGCTACGGATAATCCAATGATAAGCATCGCTATTTCAAACAACATCGGCAGCCCTCCATCTTGTTTAACGAATCTTGCAGGTTCTGTATTCGTTACCCGCCTGAAGGCGTTTTGAATCGTTGTTTCAAGGCGCTCCCGGAACGGTTAAAGTCCGAACAAGCAAGGACGGAACGTCTCACAGCCGGAGAAATCATCACCTTCTGCCGCCTGGCGAATCGTTCTATCCCCAATCGAAAGGTCTGGTGATCGTTATGTTACGATGGGCAGCTATTTTCTTTATTATCGCCATTGTTGCAGCTGTATTCGGGTTCGGAGGCATTGTTGGCGCAGCCGCGGGCATCGCCAAAATTCTGTTCTTCGTGTTCTTGATTCTGTTCATCGTCTCTCTTATTACAGGACGCCGAGACTCATCCTTATAACCAGGGAACACAGGGGCATAAGAACGGCCGAATAAGTAAACGGCAGCCTTCCGGCAATTCGGAAGGCTGCCGTTTTTCATGTATGAGAATATCCTGACAAGAGCCTAACAATCCCTGATGGTTCTAGGCTATATGCCCAGATTTCGAGCCATATGCCTAAAGCACAACGGCCTATTCCCGCATATATTGGAGTAGACCGCTCTTTAGGAGGCAGCCCTTATGGATCAACCGAATACGATGGACATCCGGACGGCCCTATTTCTAGCAGCCGTCTGCGGGCAAACCTATACGCAATACGAATCCGCCGAACAGTGGTTTCTCGTGCCCCAAGGGTACCGCACCGTCGGCACGTTCACCGCGACGGCCTACGACGGTGCGAGAGTGCCATTCGGCTTCGTGCTGGAATCGGACCGGTCGGCTATCCTGGCCTTCCGCGGAACAGGCTCGGCCGTCGAATGGGTATCCGATCTGATTGCCCAGCAGACGCCCTTCAAGCCGGTACGCGGCGGCGGTCTAACCCATCGCGGGTTCACCGACATCTATCTGTCGGCGCGCGAGCGAATCTTCAAGCTGCTCGATGCGCTGCCTAACGATAAGCCTTTATTCATCACCGGTCACAGCTTGGGAGGAGCGCTTGCAACGCTGGCGGCTTGCGACGTCGCGTCGAACCGGTCTCATGACCAGCTGATCGTGTATACGTATGCGTCGCCGCGGGTCGGCGATCCGAAATTTGTCCGTAATTATAACGCAATCGTGCCGATTCATGTCCGCGTTCAGAATGACTTCGATGTCGTGCCTTATCTGCCGCCGCTCGTCTATCAGTCGCCGAACACGGATAAATCGTATTATTATTTGCACGTCAAAGGCGATGTGCAGCGCAGCTTCCGCAAAGGCTCGGTTGGAGGCAATCACATGCTCAGCAGCTATTTCTCCGATCTGGCCCGAGACGATCCTGCCTTTGCCGCCGCCATTTGCTCCCAGCCTCCGGGCTGGTGTCCGTAATAGCGTCATTCAATCTCTCATGCTAACGTCTGGCGCAGCTTCAGCCTTCATCATCCTGATGCGCCCGCTGCACCACTCTTCCGTTCATTCGTTACCGGAAGCTTGCTCTAGCCGATTGCGCACCGTCTTCGGGAGACTCTTGAACACAAGCTCGTAGGAATGGTCGATCATATCCGTCAGCTCATCAAGAGCCAAAGCCCCGTCCACATGAACCGTGTTCCAATGCTTCTTGTTCAGATGATAGCCTGGCGTTACGGCCGCATGCTGCTCGCGCAAATTCTCGGCAATGACCGGATCGCATTTCAAGGAGATGTGATCCGGGCTAATCAGCGCGAACATCTTCCCCCCGACCTTCATCACCAGCGGCTGCGGCCCGAACGGATACGTCTGCTCCGCTCCGGGCTTGCACGAACAATATTCCGTTAAAATCTCCATGCCGGTAAGGCTCCTCTCTTTATCGTTCACTCGCACTTCCGGTCCCGCTGCTCCTTCGGCCGCTCCCTGCAAGCCAGCTCGTAAGCATGGTCAATCATTCCTCTTAACTCCTCTTCCGGAATCGAGCCGTCGCAGCGTACCGTATTCCAGTGCGTGGAGTCAAGATGGTATCCGGGAGTAACCGCATCATACCGCTGCCTAAGCTGCTTGGCCAAGCCAGAATCGCACTTTAGCAGAAGGCTGCTGGATCCGATGAATGCGAATATTTTGCCCCCGACATGAACCGTCAGCGGTTCGTTGCCGAACCGATAATCCTTATGGACGCCTTGCTTGCTCAGGCAATAAGCCGCTGCAGCGATCGTTGCCATCCCCTCTATATCCGGCAGCAGGTTTTCAGCTTCTTCAAGCCGATGCTCCGCTTCTTCAAGCCAATATCGAACGCTGCGAACCCTTGCGCGCCATCTGAAGTGCAGTGAGAGCAGTATAATAATAGCAAGCGGACCCGCAATCAGGATGATATACGGGTCGATTGTTGTTGCAATCACAATTGCCTCTCCTTCATTCAGTAATTATCGTTCATGAATCATGAACTTATTTTACCGTTTATTCCCCCGATATTCAACTAATAATAACATGTATCGTGAACTAACCGTTCAGTTGGCTTCTTCGCTTCCGGAAGCCGTGTACAATCAAAGAAGAAGCAATCAACCATTATCGGACCAGAAGAGATGATAGCATGATCGGTAAACAGCTGCGTCAGCTGCGCAAGAGCCATGAGATGACCCAGGAGCAGCTAGCAGATTTTCTGCAAATGGCCAAATCGACCATATCCCAATATGAGAACGATATTAACGAACCGGACCTGAACACCATCGTCCGCATCGCCGATCTATTCGGCGTGAGTCTGGACGAGCTCATCGGCCGCAGCGATGCATACAAATCGCCTCAAGACCGTTCGGGCAATGAGCTTCTGCGGGAGCGTCTGACCGAGGACGAATCGCAGTACTTGCGCGACAGCTTGCAGATGTATCGAAAATGGATCAAGAAGAAGCAGGATTAGACCGGCGCCGGTCTTCCGGCTTCTTCAGCATGCCGCTGCCGGTCCAATCTCAGCTCGTAGTTCGCCTTGCACAGGCTCAGCAGCTCGTATTTCAATCCGCGCTTCGGCAGCGTGACCGTTACCGGAGCCTTTCGCCGATTGCGAAGAGCGGCCATAACCGCCTTGCGGTCGCCGATTTCGTTCACGATGATTTCATCCGGTCTGTTATGGCGGTAACGCCCGATCAAGAACCGGTCGCATGCTCCGCCGTCCTCCGTCCTCTCCCAATCGAGCAGCTCGACATGACGAAGCATCCCCTGATGCACGCTCCCCACAAGCACCTTGTTTTCGCCAAAATAGACGACATCCTGGTTGACATTGGATTCACGGTCGACAATCTGCTTGTCCGGCATGCGTTCCAAGATCCGTATATGCCGAAGCATGCTGCCCGCCCTCTCGAATAACAGCTTCTCCGCATAACTTTCCATCTGGGCATACATCGCCCCGATCAGCTTCTCCCCGCGATGGTCGAGCAGCGCGGCCGCTTGACGCGCCGTCTCCCGGTAATCCTCCTCGGAGATCAACCCCTCGCAAACACCGCTGCACCGTCCCAGATGGTAGAGCAGACAAACCTTCTTGGGCATCGTTGTACAGGTACGCAGCCGGTAATGATCCGTTACGAACGTAAGCAGCGCGTCGCGAAACCTCGCGCTTGCGAATGGCCCGAACCGCTTCTCCCGCGAATTCGAAGCAGCAGCCTCGGCCGCTGCAGCGGCTTGCCCGGCAGATAGCGATAGCTCGGCGGATGCTGCCGCTTGCGCACCGTCCTCCGCTGCAGCGCTCTCCTGCCCGGCTCCATGGGCAATCAGCCAGCCTTCGGAGGCTTGTCCCGTCCCCCGTCTGTCGCGGTAATACACATCCAGCCTCGGGAGTCGCTCGTCCGTCATTTTCAAATAGGCATAGCCGCTGTTGTCCTTCTTCAAGGCCCGGTTATAAGGCGGCTTATGCATCTTAATTAAATTATTCTCCAGCAGCAGGCTTTCGTGCTCGTTATTCACGACGATGACTTCTATCGCGGCAATCTCCTCCACCAGAAGCGCAATCCGCTTATGTGTCACCCGGCCGCTGAAGTAGGAGCGGAGCCGATTGCGCAAAGCTTTGGATTTGCCCACGTAGAGTATTCGGCCTTCCGCGTTCTTCATCAGATAACAGCCGGGTTTATTCGGAAATTCCGAAGGGTTAAAGGAGTATGCCGGCACCTTGTTCTCCTCCCGCTATGAATTCATAATGGCAAACATACATTCTGTTCCCAGTTTACCAATATGGGGTTCTGCGGGCAAGACCGCCCTGCCTGGACCGGACTTGCCTCCGAGCGCCCTGTCCTAAGCTCAGCGCAAGGCACAGAGCGCTCCTTCCGCGAATTCATCCGTCTATTAATCCCGCGTAACGCAGCAGCCGCCCAAGAATAACCGCAGCCTGCGCCCGCGTTGCATTCGCCCCTGGCATGAAAGACGTCTGCGAGCCTCCGGACATGATGCCGGCTTTGACGTCCGCGATGATCGCATTCCGTTCCTCCGGCGATACCGTACGCAGATCGGTAAACTTATCGATGTTCGACCGGTCGATATTGGTGATCGGAATCTTCTGCCCGGCAGCCTGCACCGCCCGATAGGCCATGACCGCCATTTGCGATCGGGTAATGGGCATTCCCGGCTCAAACCGCTCCGCAGGGTCTATAATTCCATTCTCGTAGGCGATCATAACGGCAGCGCGGAACCAGCTTTGACCGGGCACGTCATCGTAAGGCAGCTCCTTGGCGGCCCCCGAACCGGTCAACCCCATCGCTCGGGTAAGCATCGTGACGAATTCCGCCTTCGTAACCGCTTTATTCGGCCCGAACGCCCCTGCCGATACCCCGCTAACGATAAGCTTAGACGCGAGCCTCTGCACATCCGCCGCAGCCCAGTGCGAGGCCATATCAGTGAACTGCCGGCTGCTCTTCACCGCCATATAAGCTCCGTTCGTCATATGCATGATGGTGGCTGAAGGCCGATTGCCTTCGGTATACAGCAAATTCGGAACGTAGGCCAGCCGCTTCATTGACGCATCATACCAGACGATCGTCGTATCCTGCGCCGTAATCTGCTGGCCGATGTAGAGCTGCCGGGGGATATATTGGTTGAACGACTGAAGCGGGAATGTCCTTCCTGCCCCTTCGACCATGACTTCATAGAATATTGGCCCCCCGAGCGTCTCCAGCCCTCCCGCTAACGCCGCGGCCGTCATTTCCTGCGTCAGGGCGGCATCCGCTTGCCGGATGACGATCCCTACATAGATATCGTCAGCCGGCACCTTCAATTGATTCGACAGCGCTTCTGCATCCACGACGTCTGCAGGGAGCCGATACGCTCCAAGCGGCGTTGTGACGACGAATTGATCGGCGCCGGCGCTTTCCGGGGCGGAATGGAAAGCAGATGACGGTATGCGCACTTTGAATGCCTTCGAAGCATTCAAGCCGCTGCCCAGCGCGGCGAACCCTACCGCCTTCCGCTGCTTCCCGTTACGCTGCTGCAGGGCGCTCTTGATTGTACTGCCCTCTAGGGTGTATACGGCAATCGATTCCCCCTGCGCCGTCGTTTCAGTTGTTTGCCGGGCATCGCCCGCCGCCAGCATCACTTCCGGTTCCTCCCATGTGCCTGCGTTTCGGTCAATCTGCTGAATGGGGGCGGCATCTTCCGATTCTAACGAGGACTTTGCCATGACGACCGAGCGGCCCGTGAAGGCAGCTGCGGCGGCGCCATCCTCGTCCTGCAGCTTCGTAAGCCCTGGCTTGTAGGACACTCGCACATTGGCCGAAGATCCCAGATCGGCGCTAAGCGTTAATTCCACGTTGTAACCGTCCACGTACACGTCCGTTATCTTGCGGGCGCTCCCGTTAACGGTCACAGTGAAGCTCCCCACATCCGGTACGGACGATTCATCCAGCATCCTTGCGAAGGTGAGAACAACCGTACGGTCATCGCCCTTGGCACCTGTGACGGTCAGGGAGGCATTTGTCATCTTGACGCTGTAATTACTCACGGATGCGGCCTGGTTCCCGGCTTTATCCTTAATCGAATTGCTGTAGCCTGCCGTATAGGATAGGGTAATCGTTTGTCCGCTCTTGATCGGGCTTTGAAGCGTCAGCGTGACGCTTGTTCCGCTAATCGTCACTCTGCTTACCGGAATCGTCGTATCGCCCGACTTTACAGTATACTGCGACGCATAGGGGACGGAACCGCTGTTCAGCGTTTCGTTATACGTGAGCACGATCGTGGATTGGCCGCCGCTTACTGCAGCTGCGGTCAAAATAGGCGGCATGATGTCCGAGCCGTTCCTAACCTGTTGGCTGTATAGATTGGCAGCCAAATTACCGTTCATATCCTGCAGCGCGCTGCCATTATACGGCTGTGAATAGCTGACTGTGAGCGATTCCGAATCGTCAGCCCGGGTTCCCAGGATAAGCGTGACCATCGTTCCGCTTACGGTAACGTTCGTCACCGCACGGTAGCCGCTCCCGTAGATCGAGAAGCTGCTAACCGGAGGAACATAGGCCGGATTGAGCGCTTTGCTGTACACCAGCGTGAGGATCATGCCGTTAATCGAAGCGGAAACCAGCGTCGGCACGGTTGCGTCCGTTTGATTCGTCACGGTCTGCTGGGATAGCTCCGCGGCCTTATTGCCGCTTAAATCTTGAATCGGATTGACGTTAGGCGGCGTATACGTCAGCTTGACCGCATCATGAATGGCCACTGCCGACGACATCAATGTCAAGGTGACAACCGTCCCATTAACGGAAACATTGGAGACATTGCGCGGATAGCCTCCTACCGTGACCTGAAATTGGGATGCCGACGGTACCGTATTGGCCCGCAGCGTTTCGCTATAAGTAAGCTTAAGGACCGTCTTGTTTACAGTGGCGGCCGTCAGAACCGGAGGCGTCTGATCAGCCGTGCTCCCGACAGCCCAGTTCGAGAAGGAAGCGGCTGCATTGCCGCTGACGTCTTGGATCGGTTTCACGCCTGGCTGTGTATAGGATAACGTGATGGGCAAACTGCCGCTCCAGCTGCCCGTGAGGCTAAGTCTCACCTCATTACCGGCAATCTGCACGCTGGAGACGGCTATCGTACCGCTCCCGTTGGCCGCGCGAAAGCTCCCTGTCGAGGGTACCGATGCGGAATGAAGCGGTTCATCATATTGGAGGATGAGCGTCCTGGATTCCAGCAGCACGCTGATCAGCGCCGGAGCCGTATGATCGTTCCCGCTGTCTACGGGCTGCCGTACCAGGCCTCCGGCCAGATTGCCGCTGCTGTCTTGAATTCCGTTATTTGCCGGCACCATATAGGTGACCGTAATGGAGCTGACCCCAAGGGAAGGCCCGCTCTCCAGCAGAAGCGAGACGGTCCGGTCCGCTATCGCGACGGATGACACTGCTCTGGATTCTCCGTCGACGAATACCGAGAAGCTGCTGCGGCCGGGAACGGACGAGGCGTTAAGAGGCTCGTTATAAAGAAGCTGCACATAGGCGCCATTCATGCGGGCACCCGTCAGCTGAGGCGGGCTGACGTCCGACCGGTTTAACACGTTTAAACCGGAAACCGCCGCTACCGGAACACCTGCCGCGCCGAGCAGCGCATTAACGGCTGGCGGGTTATAATCAAGCTTAACCGATGGGCTGGCCGAAACCGGGCTGTATAGCGACAAGGTAAGCACGGAACCGGAAATCGTTACGCGCGATACCGCCACATGTGACGAATCGGCCGTAACGTTAAAGCTGCTGACCGGAGGGACGGACGCTTCGTTCAAAGATTGATTGTATGTAACCTGCAGCTGCGTCCCGTTCACGATTGCCGCCGTAACCTCCGGCGGGACGGCCTGCGCTGCATTCAGAACCGGCGCTTCATAGATATTGGCGGCGTCATTCCCGGCGAGATCTTGAATCGGATGAATGCTGTGCAAATAGGTCACCTGCACGGTTTGGCCGGTCCCGATCGGTTCAGCCATAGTCAGACGGAGCGCTGCGCCGCTTACCGAAGTGGAGACGATGGATCGCGAAATCCCGTTTACCTTCAATACGAAGCTTCCGGGTGCGGGAACGGAGTCCGGATTCAGCTGCTCATTGTATTGCAGGGTGACAGCCGTACCGTCCGCTGCTGCATGCACTAATAATGGCGGCGAGGAATCGGGGCGAGTTATGGCGTGATCAATTAAGCTAGGGGCGGTATTTCCCGATATGTCACGGATTGCAGGATCACCCGGCAGATAGGTCAGCACGACCGGCTGTTCCGGAAGCGGCGGATTAAGCAGCGTAATATACACGATGCTGCCGGTGATCTGAATTCCCGCAATCAGAGCGGCTTCATTGTTGGTCTTAACGTACATCGTGTTGACATCGGGGACTCCGTTCTCATCTAACGGTTCGTCATACACCAGCCGTATGACGGCCCCGCTAATATCCGAGCTCTGCAGCATCGGCTTCCGGTCATCGAGCGCATATGCCATATTCTGAGGCATGATACATACCATAAGCAGCATAAAAGCAGCCTGCAATGAAATCGCTCTCAACAATTGTCGCAGCAGCAAAACACAAGCCTCCTTATTTAAGGATGTTCTTCATGTAATCGGTTGAATAAGTTGTGCAGCGACATAAGATGAGCAAAAGACCCGGTCTTTTCGTAATTCCCTCCATTCGCATGTGTTGTCAATGATTACCTTTAGTATAATCGATCGGACGTTCGTGAACCATATGACTTTTTGTAAAGAAGCCGCGCATTATACGTACGAATAGTACGCAAACGCAGCGGCTTGTCCATAGTAATGGCCGTTATGGTCTGTCAAATTAAATACGACGGCTTCCTGAATCCGGAACCGGCAGCCCGTGCTCGATATACGAATTCCTTGATATGTATCGATATAGCCCTTCTCCGCTACCGCCTGCAGAAACTGCTGGCGTTCCTCCCGAACCATCGGTTCCGCGGTCAGCCGCGACGGCGTTCGGGTGAACGTATCCCAGTCCATCTCCCATAAATCAATCGCAGCCCGATTCCCGTAATTCAACACCGGATCGCTCTCCACGCCGTGCGACAGCACGACGATCGGCGACGCGAACAACGCATCCGCCGCCTTCTCTCCGCGAGCCAGCGTCAGAAGCGGTTTGCCGAGCAGCCGGACGTAGCTGTCCAGAATGATCTGCGCATGCAGTTCGGTCGCACCGGCCCCTTGCAGTGATTGCAGCTTTATGATGGCGAATTCCCCCTTTACGACGATGCTTGAAATATTCCTATCCTTTACAATAACATAACCGTTACAGAATGTGACCCTCATCTAAGCTCGCACCGGTTGATATAAATAAAAATCGGAGAGCAGCTATGCTGCCTCCGATTTCACGGGTTAACCTTGGATTAAACGCCCATTTTCTTGCGCTGGTTGTTAACCTTCTTCGTATTCTGGCTCTTCATCGTTTGTTGATTGCCGCCAGGACCGAATTTTTGCTTGCTGTTGTTCGCCTGATCCTGCTTCTTCTGAGCCAGCTTCTGTTTCACCGCATCAGCCAGAGAGATTTTCTTTTGCCCTTGCTGCTCTTCATTCTCTTGCCCTTCCGGGGTTACTTGTTCCTCTGTCATGAGATCACCTCATCTGCGTATTCTTTTCATATTGTATCGCTTTTTCGCAAAGCTTACCAGACGTCATATGGACGGGTTACATTTCTCGCCCTCCTTCTTAATACCACATGCGCTTAGGTGAAAAACACAAAAACCGCGGGCGCATCCGCCCGCGGTCGTAGAAATTGAGTCCGTACTGCCGGTTTGCTTTAAGAAGCATTCCCGCAAGAATACGAAATCAAAACCATTTCACCATCATGAGGCCGTCGATGCCGATCATTATGCATGTGCGACAAAACAACTCGGGTCGTCATAGCATTGTATTTCACGGTCATCTGCCTCCTTTTGCTCATGTCGATTAATGCCACTATCATAGTTGAGACGCCAGCTTTTGTCAATCCCTTTTCTCGGCTGCCCGGCCGGGTTATTTCGATACTGTCGTCGGCTCCAGAAACGACTCGCTGACGGGCTTATGCTCTTTTCGAAGCATGAATGTGAAGGGAATCGCCAGCACGACAAGCACAATACCGATAATGAACACTTCTTGAATGGATTTGGAGAGCGCTAGTTCAGCTGCCATCGGCGCCTGCGCATCCACCCCCTCCATATGCGTCATCGTTCGTGCGGTCAGAATACTGCTGAAAATACTGACCGATAGCGCCGCCGATCCCTGTCTGATCCAATTGGTTACCGAGGATGCATGCCCTGAGAACGCGCTTGGGATTGCGGTCATGGCAGCGTTCGTAACCGGCATGTTGCACAGCGCGATCCCGATATAACGGATGGCCAGCCATGTTGTGATAAAGAATACCCCCGTGAGCAGATTCATACGGCTAAGCTCCCACGTGGCATATCCCATAATAATGGTACCGGCCAGAATTAACCGGAACGGTCCGATCCTGTCGTAATATTTGCCGACGAGGAAAGAGGAGAATGCGAGCAGCAGCGATCCGGGCAGCATCACGAGCCCGGTGTGCAGCGTAGTCGCATGTTGAATTTTCTGCATGTAGATCGGCACCAGAAACGTCCCTGCATAGAGCGATATCGTAATAATGCAATTGATTATCAGGCTGTAGGTAAACCGGGGCACCTTCAATACATGTAAATTCAACAACGGGTTGCTGATCTTTAACGTTCGTTTAATGAAATAAGTCAAAATGAGGATACCTGCGATCAGCAAGGTGATGGTTTTCCACGATAACCAGCCCCAATTATGCCCTTCGCTGAAGGTCAGCAGCAGCGAGCTTGTGCCCAGGATCACCGCGATGAAGCCAATAACGTCGAGCTTGATGCCTCGGCTCAGCCGATAATAAGGGATGAACCGCAGAGCCATGACGATGGCGATAATACCAACAGGTATATTCATAATAAACAACGATTGCCAGCCGAAAAATTCGGTCAGCCAGCCTCCGAGCGTCGGCCCGAAAGCCGGTGCCAGCATAGCCGAAACACTCCAAAGTCCAATCGCCAGCGCCTGCTTATCCTTGCGAATGACCTGATAGATAATCGTCATCGTTGTGGGCATAATAATGCCGCTAAATAAGCCTTGCAGAATTCGGAACACAATGAGCGATTGTATATTCCAGGCCAGGGTGCAGAGCGCCGAAGTCGCTGTAAAACCGAGTAAGGCGTATACGTACAGCCTTTTGTAGCTCAGCTTGTCGCCCATAAATCCGATAATCGGCGCAATAATTCCCGTCGCCAGCATGAAGCCGGACATCATCCATTGCACCGTATTCAGTTCTGCGTCAAAGTCCGTCATAAACACCGGCAGCGCCACATTGATCGTTGTCGTGCTCAGAACGGCCATGAAATTGCCAAAGAAGACGGCGATAATGATGCTCCAGAATGATTGCGATCCCAACGCTTCGTCCTTATCCTTATTACTCAAACTGTTTCCCTCCAACTTTGCCTAAGAAGTCTAATGGCCGGTTTCATCCTCATACTTGCGGATTGCCTCTTGAACACGGCCGGATAAGGATAGAAGCTCATCCTTAAAGATTTCCATCCTCCTCATTTTTGATTCGATCATCTCAATCTCGCTCTGGAGCACCCCGCCAATCTCAATGAGCTTCTGCAGCCTCTCGGACCGGTCTACCGTGGATCTTACCGAATCCTTATACCGGTCGATGGTCTCATTCATCTGGACGAACTGCTGGAGCTCGACAAGCGTGAATCCGAGCACCTCCTTAGCCAGCACGATTTTGTTCAAACGTTCGATATCTTCCTCGGAATAGATCCGCATGCCGCCCTCTGTCCGATCCAGCGTCTCAATGAGTCCCAGCTCTTCGTAATAACGGATCGTGCGTTTCGTCAGACCCGTCTTGGCCGCGGCTTCTTCGATTTTGTAGGTTGCCATTGCAATTTCACATCTCCCAGTTTCTTGTAAGTAATAGCATAATCTTATTTAACGTTAACGTCAACGTTAACTTTGTCAGACACGTACTTCAAAGCTCACGACCAGACGCATTGACTGCAACGGTTAAATTAGGCTCTATAACTCTCATGCGAAAGCCCGCCCCAATCCAGAGTGTACGCTGTTGCAACGCCTTTTGGCCATACAGCGGCTGCGTGCGAATCCACGATACAGACGCATGCGACGTAACGCCTTTTTAGGGCCTTACAGCCCTAGCGTGGCCTCGACGCATAGGCTGTAACGCCCTTTTGGGGGCTTACAGCGGCTACGTGCGAGAACACGAGCCACGCGCATGCGCTTTAACGCCCTTTGAAGGCTGGCGCAGACTGCTGCAGCCAAAAAAAAAGCGGACTTGCGCATCAGCGCAAATCCGCCTCCAATCATCAACAAAGGGTATGCCTCCGCCCTACGTCGAGCTCCAAGCTTCATGCAGTGCCGCCCGAAACAGCTCATCCAGACGCGAATCCATATCGCCGGCACTGCTGGGCAGCGTACCTGCGATTTGTTCATACTCGGCCATCTTGCGCTCCACATATTCGTTAATGATGCCAATACGCGGTCCTAAGTCGAGCTCAACGCCTGCCCGCTTGCGGACAAGGAGATCATCAATCGCCCCCATCAGCGCAGTTTGCGGCGGAAGCATCTCCCGGACCAAGGTTTCGAAGGCGATGGGCGGCATCGTCCCTCTCTCCGAAATCCACGCGCAGGCCAATACCGGACGCAGCACATAGAAGTATTTTTTGATTTTGACCAGATCGCCCTGCAGATATTCGCGGTAATTGCCCCGGGCCATATGCAAGTAGTGATGCATGCAGGATTTGGGCGAGAACGTCTCTGCAGACAACGCGCGGATTTGTTCAGCAGCGGAATAAGGCTCCGCGTAACAAATCGGCGATTGCAGCCATTCCAGCAAGGGCGGGTTTGATTTACGAAACAGGTTCAATGCCTTCCTCAAATCCCATCCGTTGATGTCCAGCATATCGTCGATCGGACGTTCGATGACGTCCCGCCGTTCGAAGATCGACAAATACCAGTCTACAGGCCGGATATAGATAAATCGGACATCATAATCGCTATCTCGGGACGGGAACCCCCACGCCCGGCTGCCGGACTCGCATGCGTACAGAATCCGAACACCCTCCTGCGCTTCGATCGCAGACAGCTCCTGCTTTATTCTCGCTTGAACATCCACTATCGGCCTTCCCCCTCCACATCGCATCCGCACCCTCGGTACGATCTGCAATAATCAACGACACTCGCTTGCTAAGGCGCTATTCCCGAAGCGCATCCTTCAGCTTCGTCGCCATCTTATCCTGGGAATGGCTGCGCAGCACGCCGCGAAGCTTGATAATATCCTGCTTCAGCCGTTCATTCTCCGCTTTCAAGGCGGCGATCTCCGCCCTGGCCTGTATTAATTGTTCATTTGCCTGCTCATTCGCATCCATTGCAGCCAACCGCCTCTCTCATCCATCCGTCCTTAAAGTTTGTAAGCTACATTGTAGCTTGAATCAACCCGGACGACAACCTTAGACGGCCGGCCGTACTCGTGCTCGCCTGCTGAGCTTGGCCACCGGCCGCAGAAGAACAGATGCTAGTTGGTCACCGTGACGGGTACGCGCTGCGTGGTCACCAGCTTGTTCTGGTTGTTGTAGGCTTTGACGATGACTTCGATTTTCTTCCCTCGGTATGGCGTAAAATCGACATGAACCGTCCATGGGAGCGAAACCGCGGTTCCGACATTACGGCCGCCAATCTCGTACGTAACCTTGGCAAGCGTAGGAGACCATGTCTTGACGTATGCGGACATCTTCTGCTTGCCGGCAGCTACCGCCGCTCCGCTGATCCGCTTATAGGCGACCGGCGATTCTTCCCCGATGGCGCCGAGATAGAACGGATTGGCAATGGAGATTTTATAGGCGTCCAGCAGCTTCTTGTTCGCGGACAGCATATAATATTTGATCCGGTTGGAGGAGTCATGATTGCTGTCGAACCAGAATACCCCTTTCACCTTCGGATACAGCATGGGCAGCGTTGCGTAGAACTCTTTGGTTTTGTAGACCGCCCAGTCGGTCTTATCCTGCTTCTTCTCCGGATACATATAGGCGACGCCGCCCTCCGAAATAAAGATCGGCTTCCGCGCTGCGTACTGCTTGTAAATATAGTCGAACTTCTCGACATGGCTCGAACGGTCTTCGCCCTGCTTCAGCGGATCGAAGGCCGGATTAAAGATGCTGTACAAGCTGACGCCCACCCAGTCGACATAGGCATCGCCGGGATAATAATCGTTAATGTTATGCTCCGGGAGCCGGTCCGGCGACCATACCATGACCACATTGTCCGGCGCCTCCTCCTTGAACACCTTGGTGACCAGCCGGAATTTCTCGATATAGGCTTTGGGATCGCCATGCCATGGCACCCAGTCCCCATTCATCTCGTTAGCGAATCGCAGGAACACCGGGATACCGGCTTCGCCGATTTCGCGGGCAAGCCCGCGCAAATATGCGTCGTCCTTCACCTCCGACAGCCCCTTCATCGGCTGCAGACCGAGCTGTAGCGCAGTTCCGTTCTGAACCGCCTGGCTAACATGATGCTTCAAATTCGAGAATGGCTTGCCGTATGTAAAATACAGCAAATAAGCCGCATGCTTCTTGCCGGTCAGTTCCGGAAACCCGGTGGTATAGAAAGGTGAACCGTTGGCCGGGTTATGAACAACCGGATCCAGTTCGGCGTAGGCGCCGAGCAGTGCGCCGTTCTTCGGTTCATACTTCGCGCCATGATCATTCGCTCCGCCGGCTGCCGCCGCATTCGTCTCGATAAACAGCTGTGCCGTGCTGCGCAGCATATCGGCCTTCCGTTTGGCCGCAAGGCTGACCTGTGTCTGTCCCGCCTTATTCGCATAGGACGATTCCAAATCCCAGCTTGCTACGGCATCGTCGTAACGTTTCAACAGCACATAATTGTCGCCGATCCGGCGGTACATATTCGTCGCGTTGCCATATTCTTTCTGGACGGCGAATTCGGCTGCCGCCTGCTTGTACTTGGCGATAGCGCCCGTGTAGTCTTTCTTCTTCTCCAGCTTCTGCGCTTCACTCACCAGTCCCCACACATTGAGGGCTTGAACTTCAACGACATTCGCCATTGTCATCATCATCGCGATGACAACTAACGCGCATGTCATACGCCCAAATACCTTCACAAACTTCCCGGAATACATCATCCACGCCTCCATTAATATAGGTCTTAAGTCTATTAATGGTTTTATTTTACTATAGAAAGACAAGAAAGGAAGACCTTCCGCTCCATATATTGTGAGAATTTTATGTTGGTATGGATATTCGCCCGCTGAAGATGTCATAGGACAATAGGATTAATTTTAAACATGTACAAGCCGATTAAATTTTGGTATGTATGTAATATTGTTGTTCATTCTAACCGTTATCGAAGGGGTCTAGCGCATGAAGGAATGGAAGTCTCGCTATGATGAGGATTTACGGGCCGTCTTTACAGAGGCAGCCGGTTGGATCGATACCTATCCGGATCCGCTTAAAGAACGCGCCCGCCTCTATCTGGACAAGTTCAACCCGCTGCTTAAGAACAGTACGAAGAACTACATATGTTATCTGCTTCCCTTCTGGATGCAGCCCATGACCGGGGTAGATACAGCGGCGTGCAGGAAGCTCTCGCTGGCTAATATATTCGGCATGCTCTATTTCTTTATCCAAGACGACATCATGGATGCGGAGGCACCCGGGGAATGGAAGGAGCAGCTGGCGCTCGGCAATATGTATCACAGTACCTTTCTCCGTCTCTACCGGGAACTGTTCAATTCTGCCTCGCCTTTCTGGAAGTATTTCGATACGTACATTGCGGAATGGGCGGTCAGCGTGGCATCAGAAAGCGCAATGAACGACTTGGAAGCCGACCCATGGCGACTGGCGAAGAAATCCGGTCCGGTCAAGCTCGCGAGTACGGGTTCATTTCTACTGAACGGCCGCACGGGGCTGATCGAAGCAGGGGAGGTTTATGTCGACCACGTGCTCCTGACTCTTCAAATGGTCGATGATTGGATCGACCGGGAGGCTGATCTGGCAAGCGGAAGCGAGAACAGTCTGCTGTCCTATATTTGCTCCGCCGCCGGTCTTAAGAACAGAGATGCTTTAACGCCCGGGCTCGTTCAAGAATACCTCTATACCAAGGAAATCCTGCATGGATTCGCTCTCAAGGCGAGAAGGCGTCACGAGCAGTTGTCGGCCCTCTCTCATGATTCCCCGGACCTATACCGCTTCCACGAATCATTGACGGAAGACCTTGAACAGGCGGCGCAGACAGCTGTTATGAGGAGAAAATTATTGCGCGGCGGGTTCTCGAACTGGTTGTCAGAAAATATCATATTTTAGTAGATTTTCGCAAATCCCTATAGTAAAATAGTCTCATGTTACGAATATAAATAGAGGGATGGGCGATCACATGACACAGAAACAAGACCTGTACAATCAAATTATCGAAAAAGCGTGGAATGACCCGGCATTTAAAGCAGCCCTGTTAGCTAACCCGCATGCAGCGATTCTCGAAGCCTTCAACGTTGAAATTCCTGCTTCCATCCAACTGACCGCTCTGGAAGAAACGCCGGACAAGTTCTACATCGTCATACCGCCCGCCGACAATACGGTAAACGGTCAATGGTAATTTAGAAATACATAGTCAAGAACGGTGTCCATTTCATTGAAATGCGACACCGTTCTTCGTTTCGTGGCTTACCGACGGGAACCGCAGCATGGCTACGGTACCGACACCTTTTTCACTCTGAAACTGCAGCTTGCCGTGCATCAATTCAATAATCCGGAACGTAACCATAAGGCCCAGCCCCGTTCCTTTCGTCTTGTTCGAGAAGTAAGGCTCTCCGAGCTTGGCAAGAACCTCCTTATCCATCCCTTCGCCGTTATCTCGAATTTGGAGGATAACCTCGCCACCCTCTTCAAAGGCCGATAGCTGAATAAGTCCATTCCCTTTTAACGATTCGATGCTGTTCTTAATAATATTGATCAAGGCTTGCTTGAATTTCGATGAATTCCCTTCGACGAACAAATGCTTCGGAACGGACAACTGGATCTTGCCGCCCTGGAGGTTAGCAAGCGGAACGATAATTCCTTCGACCTGTCTCAGCTCGTCATGCAGATTTAATATCGTCATCTCTTCCAATTGGGGCTTCGCGAACGTCAAGTAGTTGGTAATGATGCTCGCCGCCCGGTCAAGCTCGTCAATCGCCAGCTTCAAGTAATTCCGTTCCCGATCGAGCTGCGCATTCTCCCCTAACAGCTGCAGGAATCCACGGGTGACCTGCATCGGATTTCGCACCTCATGAGCGACGGAAGCTGCAAGCTGACTGATGATCTCCATCTTCTCCGACCGCTGGAGCTGGTGATTGTACACTTCAAGCTCTTGGGAATACTTGACAACCTGCCGGTGGTTATAAGCCAATCGCCGGCCCAGCAGCACGAGCAGCGCTAGAATAAATCCGACCATTCCCCACTTCCACATGTACAGCTTGTAATGGCCGTCATTCATGTAGTACCAGAACAATTCGCCGACCGCCGCCGCGGCGAATATTCCGAATCCGGACGAAACAATGATGGCTTCCTTGTTTCCCTTGACTGCATATGTAATCGACATGCTGATTATGAGGATGATCTGCACGAGCGCAATCAGGCCCACCAGCGTCACGGTCACCAGATCGTACAAGCCGAAATAGGTATAGGTGGTGAAGTCGTTAATAATGGTAGCCGCTAAACAAAGACAGGAATAGTAGATCTGGAATTTACGGAACTTGCGTACGATCCCCTTCGGCCCTGCGCCGAAAATACTTTCAAAAAAGTAGGTGAGCGAAGGGATGAACAAATAGAGCGCGATATCGAAGAGATCCAAGAACAAGGTGCCGTACTCGCCATAATGGATGTACAGAAACGGTGCATACGTAATGATTAACACGCCGATGGCCAGAATGACCAAGCTCAGCGATATCCAGCTCTTCCGCTGCTCCTTGCTTAGAAAGACCGAACAGATGAGCATTACGGCCGACATGAATAAGAACGCGAATCCCAGAACAATGTCCAGCAAATCGGCCTTGCTGTATCGGGTAAGCATCTGTTGATAGTCCCCGACCAGAATCTGCTGGTATAGCCCAAGCGATGCCGTATGCGTCTTCCCGAAGATCATCACCGTCTTGCCCGAGTCCTCCGCGCTTAGAGGCAATAGAAAACGGTTATTCTCATGAAGGTTCGACCTGTTGTAGGAATGGATGCTGGCTCCGTCCACGAAGATTTCAAAGCTTTGCCCGTACATTTTTTCGATCAGCATGCCGCTTTCGGCGTCAATTTGAGGCAGTTCAAACTTGATCCACATCGACGTGAAATTCGAGGGCCTGTCCGGAATCCCTTCACCCGAATCGACTGTAACCCAATTAGCGGATTCCCGTGGCATTTGAGAGGAGTCAGGATCATTGGTCCATTGAATCTCCCATTCCGCTATCGGCTCGGCAGCCGGCTGCGGTTCAGCAAACGAATAACTTGGGAGCAGAATGAAAAATAAAATAGTTACTGCAGCTGAAACCCACCATCTTATGCGCACGGCATTCATTCAAGCACCTCTGGTCGTCATGTTAATACTTATTTCGACAAACTTCGATAAATGCCTCTCGATAATCCTAGTTATTTTTGCTATTTTTTATTTACACATATCCATAATAGACTTTTACTTCCTGCGATTGTTACAAGATTGAAACAAGTTTCATATTTTGTCGATATATTTGCCTTCTATAATTGAGGTATAGCATCAATTAGGAGGCATTATGAAGTGAAAAATGGTAAACGCAAGTCTATTCTATCTTATATTGTGATTTCTACAATAGGCGCTACTCTACTATTTTCGGCCGCGTACCATTCGAAGTCAGGGGCCGCCGGCAGTCCGGATCCAACGCCTGCTCCCCGTACCGCCGTTAAAACGGCTGCGGCAGTGAAATCGTCAGGATCCACCTTTTTGCGCGATAATGCGCCAAGCCGGACAGGCACGAAGAACCCCTCCGGTACGGTCGTCGTGTGGAATCTGTCGAGCACCGTCGTGCTTGTGAATAAGGAGCGCACCCTGCCGTCAAGCTACGTGCCGAGCGATCTTGTTGTGCCGAACGTCCCCTTCTCATTCTCCGGCAGCAATCCGAAGAAGCAGCTGCGCAAGCCTGCCGCAGCCGCTCTGGAGAAGCTGTTTGCCGGGGCCAAGAAGGACGGGATCTCATTAAAAGCGGTATCGGGCTATCGATCTTACGCCACGCAGCAATCGATCTTCGCGCGCAATGCGAAGCTGAAGGGCGAAGCACTAGCCAACAAGACGAGCGCGCGCGCCGGACAAAGCGAGCATCAGACCGGTCTTGCGATGGATGTCTCCAGCGCCTCGGTGGATTATACCTTGGAGCAGAGATTCGGCAAGACGAAAGAAGGCAAGTGGTTGAAGGCCAATGCGGCCAAATACGGCTTCATTATCCGTTTCGGGGAAGGCCAGGAGAAGCTGACCGGCTATTCCTATGAGCCATGGCATATCCGCTATGTAGGCGTATGGATTGCCGGCGAGATTACCCGCCAAGGAAAGACGCTGGAACAATATTTGGAGCAGTTCGATTAACAAAAGAAGAACGCACCGGCCTGCATGGGCGCTCGTGCGTTCTTCTTTCTTTTATCCTGCGATGGGATAAGTTCAGGCTACGATTTATGCTGCTGAATAAGATCCAGCTTCTGCTGCCAGGCAGTCAGGCTCAGATCGACCGGATAATGCTCGGGATTCAGCTTCCGCAGATGCTCCGGCCAGAACAGCTCCAGCTGCCCGCGGTGGTAGGCGCGGATCTGATCCAAATCCGGCATGGCCGCGGCCAGCTCGCCCCGCAGGAATACCGGCTTAAGAAGCGGAATGGCATCATACTTGCTAATCACCTTGCTCAGATACGGATGAACCGGGTCAAAGAGGGTGAGCGGCTCTCCGTTCTTGACATCCTGCTCCTCGATCAGAGCGACATAGTCGGCTTCCGCCTTGCCCGTATCGCGATTGACGATCCGGTAGACCGCCTTGATCCCCGGGGTCGATACCTTCTCGGGATTGCCCGAGATCTTGATGACCGGAATCATCGCGCCGTCCTTCTCGCGGGCTACCAGCTTGTAAACCCCGCCAAGCGCCGGCTGATCCGCCGCCGTTATAAGCTTCGTACCTACTCCCCAGCTGTCGATCCTCGCTCCCTGGGCCTTCAGGTTGAAGATCAAATTCTCATCCAGATCATTCGAAGCCACAATCTTTACATACGGCAATCCGGCCTTGTCCAGCATGGCTCTGGCCTGCTTGGACAAATACGCCAAGTCGCCGCTGTCGAGCCGGATCGCATCCATCCGTTTGCCTTGAGCCTCCAGCTCCTTGGCAACGCGAATCGCATTCACTACGCCGCTCTTGAGCGTATCGTACGTATCGACGAGCAGGGTCACCTGGTTCGGCAGCGCCTTGGCATAAAGCCGGAACGATTCCAGCTCCGTCTCATGGCTTTGCACCCAGGCATGGGCATGAGTCCCTTTGGTCGGAATGCCGAACATCATGCCCGCTCTCATGTTCGAGGTGGCGTCGAATCCGGCTATGTAGGCCGAGCGGGCTCCCCATACGGCCGCATCCGCTTCCTGCGCCCGCCTTGTGCCGAATTCAAGCAGAATATCGTCCGGCGCAACCTGCTTAATGCGCGAAGCCTTCGTGGCGAGCAGCGTCTGGAAATTGATAAAATTCAGAATAGCCGTCTCGACGAGCTGCGCTTCGAAGATCCGCGCTTCCACGCGAAGCAGCGGTTCGTTCGGGAAGACCAGGGTTCCTTCCGGTACTGCATACAGATCGCCGGTGAACCTAAACGCGCGCAGCTCCTCGAGGAAGCCTTCGTCATACTGCTCCTCCTGCTCCCGCAAATAAGCAATCTCTTCATCGCTGAAACGAATATCCCGGATATAGTCGACGACCCGCGCAAGACCGGCGAAGACGGCGTAGCCGTTGCCGAACGGCAGCTTCCGGAAGTTGACTTCGAAGGCTACCCGCTGGTTCAACGAACCGTTCACCCAATGCGCATACATCATATTAATCTGATATTTGTCCGTGTGAAGCGTCATGTTCATAGTCATCGTATATAATCCCCCGATTGCTTGCAGTTTGTACCGCAGCTGACAAGAAGAAACGGCAGATACCGTCTTTGGCGGCGAACTGAGTTTCTCCCCTCAGAAATATAAGCAAAGTATCGCGGAAACTTATACTTTCTTATATTTTTGACAAATGGCGGCGTTTATAACGCCTCCGTCAAAACCCCTGTACGACCTGTGCGCCGAGCACGTTCTCAAAGTGATTCAGTGCCCATTCATGTCCTGCTTTATTGAATGTTGCCGCGGCATCCGCATGGATGACGATCCGATACCCTTTGTTATAAGCATCTACAGCGGTATGCAGCACGCAAATATCGGTACACACCCCTGCCAGATGCACTTCCTCGATTCCCCTCATCCGCAGCTGCAGCTCTAAGTCCGTTCCGCAAAAAGCGCTGTACCGCGTTTTGTCCATCCAATACACCGCCTGCCGGTTCGCTTGGTAAACCGTATCCAGCTTGCCGTACAGCCTTCTGCCTTCCGTCCCTCTAATGTTGTGAGGCGGAAACAGCTTATGCTCCGGATGAAGAGTATCGCCCTCATCGTGGAGATCCACCGCCATGACGACAAAATCATTCGCCTGGATAAAACGCTCGGCCAGCCCGGCGATCCGCTCCTCGATTTGAATGGCCGGATCGCCGCAAGGCAGCTTTCCCGTAACGAAATCGACCGTATAATCGATCGCTATAAATGCTCTCATCCCATACACCTTCCTCTATTCGAAATGTAAGTGCAGTTTCGCTAGTCCGGGTTTCCTTACCGGTAGATCGATAGCTGCGGCACGTAATCCGTGAAGCGGTACAGCTGCGCGGCCCGCTGCGAGTGGCGGTTCGACAGCGCGAGCTCGCCTCCGGGCGTCCTCACCTCTTCAATGATCCCTCTCCGGCTCTGCGTAGAAGTAATTTTGCGTATAAAATTGCGCTCCTCGAAATCCGGCACGACCGTTTGGAGAATCTGATACAGCTCGCTGATCGTGAACTCCGCCGGAAGAAAGGATTTGGCGATTGTCGTCGTTACCATCTTCTCGCGGATTTTCGCAAGCGCATCCTGCAAGATGGCGTTATGGTCGAAAGCCAGTTCCATTCCGGCTGCCTCGCTAACCGGAAACAATCTGACCTCCGCCGCATCGCTGGCCGCCTCCCGGGACGCCAGCTCCGCTTCATTCACGAGCGCGAAGAACGCATGGGAGATCATCCACCCCCTCGGATCCCGATTCGGGGCGCTGTATGCATTGAAATATTCCATGTGTACGTCCTTCACGCCGGTCTCCTCCCACAGCTCGCGCTTCGCGCACTCGTGGACCGTCTCCGTTTCATTCGTGAATCCGCCCGGAAGCGCCCACTTCCCTTCGAAGGGCCACCGTTTCCGCTTGATCAGCAGCACCTGCAGCTCCCGGCGGGGCAAGCTCTTCTTCGCCTTGGCTCGGTCCGTCGATGTAATCGTAAAGATGGCGATATCGGTAGGGGCACCGTCAGGCGTCCGGTATTTGCCCGAATTATAGTTCATTGTCGATGCATCCGTAACATCTTCATCGTCTAGGTTTATCTGCATGCTCTCACCTGAATTCTAATATTGTCGATTTGATATTGTCATTATGACAAATTAAAAATAAGGTGTCAACCTTTAATTTCGGAGAGAGATGGCCATAGCTTATTATTTCCATGGTTTGCTTGGAAGGAATGAAATATGCGGCCAAGATGAAACGGAATATGCCGTTCTCTCTTTTTTATTGCTCTCGCGGCGAAGTTCGTTTCATGGTCAGATGCGGGGCAAATGATCATAAAAAAAGACCACCGATTCATACTGGCGGTCCGTCAGCCGCTCGCCGCTAACGGACCCGTTGAATCGGCAGCCTGTCGGCTGAGTTTATGACCCGCAAGACTGCCCATTAATATAATAAGCATCCTCGCTGTACACTTTGAACGCCACTTCTACCTCCGCAACCCCGGCCTTCCGAACATGCCGCGTTATCGCATCGGCCAATCGGTCGCGAACCGCCGGCCCGCGCTCGAACCAAGCGACCTCGATAAACGGATACGTCTCTGTCTGTTGTCCCTCGAATACGGATATCACCTGCATGAGATCAATCGTGAAATTATCCGTTCCGCAGCCGCAAATCTCCGCAAGCTCATGAACAAGCGGACCGCTAATGCTTGCGATCCGGTCAAGCGCCATTCCTCTAACCGTTAATTGGGGCATCTTACGCCTTCCTCCTCCGGTGAAGCCGGATTATTGATATTTTGCTGCCAAGTCAAACAGCTTTACCTCATGATACACGAACTCAGCGTCGATTTCCTTGCCCCACTCCTCGATCATAAAATGCGGCGTTTTGCTGAAGCCCTCTTTATTGCTGAAATAGTGGATTTTACCCGCTTCGTCCCAGATAGCCCGCAAAGAAAAATTCCCCTGCGTTCAAGATAAGTACCGACAGCATATCATCGTTCTTGGCTACTCCCCTGCACCGCGTTCGTCCCGCCATCATCATAGATTTCCCGCTCCTTGACCGGCATCGAAAATAAAAAAGCGAGTCCTCCGCCGAAGTTTGGCGTGGCTCGCTTGCTATGGATGGCGCTCGGCTAAGCGCCAGGCTGACAAAAACGCCGATTCGGTATAGCGGTGATTGGATATCAGCCGATTCCGGCCAAGGGACTATTCGTCAGCCTTTACAAGCTCGACCGAAGCCTCCCGGCACGCCTCCAGCAGCTCCGCATCGGGAAGCCTGTCGGCAATAATGCGGTCCGCCTTGGCGAGCTCTGCGAACGAGACGAGCACATTCGCGCCGAACTTCGAATGGTCGATGACGATGTTCACCTCGGATGCTTGGCGGATTGCCATCTTTTTAATTTCGGCCTCATAAACATTGGAGTTGCTGAAGCCGTGCACGGCGGAGACGCCGGTTGCGCCGAGGAAGACGCGATTGAATGCCATGGAGGAAATCGTCTCCGACGTGATCGGACCGACCAGCGTCGAGGTCGATTCCAGGATCGTGCCGCCGGCGACGATCGTCGGTATGCGCTTATCCAGCAGCTCGCCCGCCACATTCAGCGCGTTGGTCACGACCGTAACGCCAAAGCCGGGCTTGAGCGCCCTGGCGATCTGCAGCGTCGTCGTCCCCCCGTCGATAAATACGGACTCGCCCGGCTCGATCAGCTCTGCCGCCTTACGGCCGATGCGAATCTTCTCCTCCGTCATATAAACAACCCGCTCCTGCAGCGACACATCCTTGCCTACCAGTATCGCACCGCCGAAGGTGCGCCGGACGGCGCCGGTCTGCTCCAGCTTCTCCAGATCGCGCCGGATGGTCATTTCCGCGACGCTGAACAGCTCCTTCATCTCGATGACTTTAATCTCTCCGTCCATTTTCAGCCGCTCCATCATCTGTTGCTGTCTGGCATTCAACGCGATCGACATGCTTGGCACTCCGTTTCCGTTCATTAATATAATCTTCTCTATTATCGCTTCCCGCTACCCGATGTTCAACTCCAGCTCATAACGAACCTGCTCGCCCGGCTGCAGCTTGACCCGCAGGCGGTCGGCCTCATCCGGCGGAGCGCCGTCCATGCCGCAGTTCGCCGGCTCGATGCCCAGCACATGCGAGCCTTCGCCCGGCAGTTTCCACTGCACCAGCTGCGGAAGCGTATCCGTCCCCCAGCTGAGCGTAACCTTCAGCGGGATATGGCGTCCGCCCGCCTGCGGGAATTGAGGCTGTCGGATACTCGCCGCGGCACGCTTCGGAGCATCCGGTTTATGATAATAGCAGCGCTCCATATAGCCGGCTGTCGGCGCCTGCCAGCGGTCGTAATCCGCCAGCGGCGTCTCTTCCTCCCGGGGCTTGACGGCGCCTGAAGGAAAGGCAAGCTCTGCGCTCTCCGTCAGCAATGGGAATCCGAAGTTGAAGTGATACAGAATCATATGCGGGCATGGCTCGAACCCGGCATTTTCGACCGTGTCGGTTATCGTAATCCGGTTCTCCCCGAGCCGGCTGCGAATTTCGCGGCGCATCCGGAGATGTCCGCCGAACAAGGCCGTCTCTTCCATCGTGCCGCTAATCCGCATGTCATAATCATCCCCGTTCCACTGCCCTTCGGCAGCGACCTGCCGAGCCGGCGTATGGTGGACCCGGCCATGAAGCCCGAATCGCTGGCCGTCATGCTCCGCTGTCCATCCGGCATGCATGAGACCGCAGGTCATGAGCAGACCGCCCGAGGCCGTCCGCAGCCACCCCGCCCCCTCCGCTTCATAATACATCGGGTGGATATCGCCGCCGGCGGACTGCCAGCTGATCGGCGTCCCGCCGAATTCAGCCAGCGACAGATCGAGCCCCTTCGTCGGCGTGACGGTATAGCTAAGTCCCGCGCCCGTACGGACCTGGATGATCTCCGTCCCTTTCTCCGGGCCTTCCGCGCATTCGAAGCGGCGAATGCCGCCGATCTGCTCCAGCTTCCCGATACGCGCCTCCAGCTCGCGCCGCGTCCATGATCGCCCGAATAATTCCATGCTTATCCGCTCCTCCTCCCGTTAGTCCTCGATAATAACCGGCATCCGCTCCACATTCGGGTCGGTGAAGATATCGAATTCATCGCGGCTTGTGCTCGAGAACTCCGATACGATCGCGCCTTCTTCGCCGGCTTGAAACCAATGAAGCGTCCCAGGCTCGATCGTATACTGCTGGCCCGGGCTTAACTCGATCTCATGCATAACGGTGTAATAGTCCTTGCTCGCAGCCGGAACGGTCGCTTTAATATTCGGCGCCGCTTTCCCCTCGACGTACAGGTACACCTTGCCCCAGCGGCACCGGAACGTCTCCGTCTTGCCTGGATCGCTGCCGACCGGCGGATGAAGATGCTCCGGGCAGGTTTGTCCCGGGAAGAGAACGAGCTCCTTGGCGCAATAGCGGTCGTTATTGATGTAGGTAATGAGCTCCAGCCCCTGTGTCTCCAAATCGTTCAATCCGAACGATGCGACTTCAATTCCGGTTTGTTCCTCCGGCGTAAGCACAATGCCGGCTTGCCGGAACAGCTCCGCTGTCCGCAGCTGCGCTACCCGAACCTGACTACGCTTTATCATGGTCATCAAGCCTCCTTAATTGAGTGGGTATCATTCTTTCTGCTTCTTTCTTTGCTTACTTCAATCGAATCGTTCGTTCTATTTTGAAATGATTGCATTACTGCTTACTTACCTTTATACCGTTTTAGGCGTAATGAGCGTCTCCCTGCCCAAGCCAGACATGGACGCCGCTTGCCGCACCGCTACCGGTGTCCGCAGCCGCAAGGCGGCGGAACTGCTCCATCCCCTGCTTCGGCGGATGCTGGTTCCATCCCGCTTCGATACGCGCTTGAACCGCGCTCCACGGCAGAACGCCGCTCGTCGCATCATGCTGCTCGACGTTGCAGGCGCCTACGGCTACCGCGCTGACGACCGCCGCCTCCGGCGGGAGCTGCTGCATCATGCCGGACAGGAAGCCCGCTATCGTGCAATCGCCGGCTCCGGTCGTCCCCGCAACTGACACCTTGAAGCAAGGCGCGTACAGTTCCCGGTCCGTCCATGCCGCAGCATCGGCCGGCTGGTAGCGTCCCATGCTCCGGATGCGCTGCTCATCGGCCGTCGTTCGCATATACAGCCCGAATTCGCCCAGCTTAAGAACGACGACAGCCGCCCCCATTCCCAGCAGCTCGTCGGCCAGCTCGCGAAGCAGTTCTCCGTCTGCGTACGGAAGCAGATCCGCGGAGCCGTGTTCCGCCTGGAGACGGTCGGACAACCCGCGCTTCAGCATGAAGAGCACTTCTTCAAAGCTGGGAAGGAAGACGTCGACCGAAGGCAGCGTCCGCGCCAGAATGGCACGCCAATCCGCTTGCCCCGCCGCCGAATCGGGATCCGGCTTCGCCAGGTCGAGCGACGTGGTCGCGCCCGCTTCTTTCGCCTGTGCCATCATGCGCTCGAGCTCCCGTCCTTCGTCCGCATACATCCGCCGCATGAGAGGCGGATAACCGAAGTGGAACAGCCCCGCCTCGCGCAGCAGCTCATCCTTCAGGTCGTCTGCGCCGAAAGTATCGTTCGCTCCCGTGCAGTGCAGGAAAATCCGGTCTACGCCGGGAGGGCTGATCACAATCGTATACGAGCTTGCTTCGCCCGGCGCAATGATCATCCCTTCGGCAAGCGCAGCGTCCTGCTTGCGGACGATCTCGACGATGGCGCTGCCGAACAAGTCATCCCCGACCTTCCCCATCAACTGCGTAGGGACCCCCAGCCGGTTCAATGCCAGCCCCGTGTTGGAAACCGCGCCTCCGGTGGACAAACACGCCGGACCGATATCGACCAGCTTGCCTGGAATTAGAATCGCTTCCATGCCGGACTGCCTCGCATACAGCGTCGGGATGACATCCAAACAAATATGGCCTCCTACGACGACCGGGTACGGAAGCTGCTTGTGCTCTACGGCCACCTTACTCCCCCCATTGAATGTTCATCGTTTGTCCTGTCCGGTTGGACTCCAGGGCAGCCGTGAATACGCGATGGCTCCCCTTCGCCTCCTCAGGCGTAGCGCAGCGGAATGGCTGCAGCATCTGCTCCCTGTTGACCAGCTCGTCGCAGAACGCCGCCCACATCTGCAGAATCGAATCCGAGAAGCCGAATTCGAATATGCCGCCTGTTATCGTGCCGTATGCCGACTTATAAGGTACATCCGTGACGTGCCAAGCCTGCTCTCCGCCCGGCGTGTAGGGCAGCGATGCGATTTGCTTCGGATTTTTCGTGGAAAACTCGGCTGACATCGCGGTGCCTTGAATGCGGATAAACCACGTGTTCGCATGTCCGGGAGCGATCCGCTTCATCGACAGCACCATAGGGAAGGCTTGATCGCCGGTATCGACATCGCATGCGAGAATCGCATTGTCCCAGGTCTCGCAGGGAACCATATCCCCTTTGCCATCCGGCCGTTCCTCGACGATTTTGGATAGCAGCGACCTGACGCTGCGGGGCTTCCAGCCGAACCGGAGCGGAAGGTGCAGGACATGCATGCCAAGGTCGCCCATGCAGCCGTATTCGCCGTTCGTGGCGATGCGACGTTTCCAATTAATCGGCTTGTTCGGATCCAGATCGCTCGAGTGCCAGAAGCCCGCTTCCACCTCGATGATTTTGCCGAAGCGTCCCTCGCTTACCCACTTGGAGATTTGGAAGGCGCCGGGGAAGAACGGAAACTCCGAGGAGCAGCGTACGACGACGTCCGGATGCTCCGCCATCGCCTGCATGATAGCCTCATTGCCTTCCTCGTCGATGCCGAACGGCTTCTCGCCGAGAAGATGCTTGCCGGAACGAATAATATCGGTATAAATTTGCGCGTGCAGATTATGAGGCACCGCGCAATATATCGCATCGACATTCGGGTCGGCCAGCAATTCCCGATAATCCGAATAAACCTTCTCCACGCTCGGCACCGCCTGCTCGAACCAAGCGGCAGCAGCGGGATTCGCATCGCATACGGCCGTTATGCGGGGGATGAAATCAACATCGGTCAGATGGCACCACCGTGCGGCTGCGCTAGCGAATTCCTTGCCCATCAGACCGCAGCCGATGACGCCGAAACGGATCACCTTCGCATTCGTTGCGGCTGCCGTCATTGCCCTTCACCGTCCCCGCTCAATATCGCCAGCGCTTCTTCTGCGGTGGCGCCTGTATGGACAATCGCCATCAATGCGCTTGTCATGCGGGCAGGCTGCGGATGCTGGATGACGTTCCGGCCGTATACGATCCCAGACGCTCCCTGCTCCATCAGCTTCACCGTACGGTGCATGATTTCCTCATCGGAAGCACGGCCGCCGCCGCGCACCAGAACCGGTACCCCGGAGGCAATTTCGATTACGCGATGGTACTCGTCGACATTGTCGCACGGATCCGCTTTAATGACATCGGCGCCAAGCTCGACCGCCTGACGAACGAGCGGCATGATTTTCATAATGTCGCCATCGACCATGTAGCCGCCCTTGGCTTCATTCGGAAGCATGACCAGCGGCTCCACCATCAGCACCATGCCATACCGTTCACACTCGGATTTCAGCTTCATGACGTTCTTCACGCACTGGTAATGCAGCTCCGGCTGATTCGGAAGCAGCAGCAGGTTGACGCACACGGCAACCGCATCCATGCGTACCGCATGCTCGATCGCGCGGTCGATCGCTTCGCTGAACAGATAGCGAGGAAGCGCCGAGCCGTAGATATTAGCCGCATCCGTACGGAGAACCAGTCCCGGCTTCTTGCCCGGCAGCGCCTGCAGATGCTTGGCCTGCCCCAGACTGAGCTGAATGCAATCCGGATTCGCATCTACGATCGTTTCAATCGCGCTGTTCATATTCTCAATGCCGGATAAGAAGGAAAATTCGTTAAAGAAGCCATGATCAATCGCAACGTCGAAGCATTTGCCTTGCTCGCTGAACATTCGGTTCATTCTCGCACTTACGGACACATTGGACACTCCTTTGGTTTTGTTTAACACAAACAGTGAATGTTTGTTTATAACATGATACTACCGGAGATCCGCGACATTGTCTATAAAAATGTTTGTTTCGATCATTCAGCGGCTGTAAGGCCATCCTTCCTTCAAGAATCGGCCAATAGGATCTATAGAAGAAGCGCAGTATGACAGCGCGATAAAAAGTGAGAAGCCCGTCTTAAGTCCCGCTACGGGCAAAACTAATGTTTGAATCGAACATCGCTCACGGAAACAACTCGCATACCATACCAAAAAGAAGGACCTGAACGACTGAAGATATGAAGCCTTCAGCGTTCGGTCCCCTATGAACCTTACTCCATGTCATGTACCTGCCCGCGGACTGCCTGTTTCATTTGATCAGCAGCGGATTGATAAAGTCAATATACGCCCCTTGACTGTGGCCTTCCTGTCTGCCGATCTCGATTTTTAACTGGACCACGCCTTTCACGTTAACCTTCAATGCCTCTTCCAATGTGCCGATCCCGATCACTTGCTGGGCTAATACTTTATTATCCTGATCGATGAACTTGACCGTTCTTGTAGCCCCTGAATCGGATCTGTCGTCCATCCCGAGCGAGAGAACCAGCTCGCTGTATTGCCCATTGAGATTGTACCGCAATACTTGCGGTTCATCGCCGCTGTAATCGTAACTATATACCTGCATGCCCTTGTTGTGGCCATATGATGTCTTATTGATCGTCATGGGTTGATTCTGGCCGATCGAATCATCTTCGCCGGCAATGAACTCCGCCGGGACTCCCAGAGCCTTCCCATCGATCTTCTCGCCCAGAATAACGGCATACTTCTCTTTATCCCATGCGACATCGACGCCTACGAGTCCGGCCACAACCTTGAGCGGCACATAGGTGACTCCATTGGCCACAATCGGCTTCTGATCTTGATCGGCAGGCGTTTTATCGATCCCGTTCTGGAACAGCTTCACGCCGAGATAAGCATCCAATTTCACTTTTTCGGCCGCGTAAGATACCCCTCCGAAAAAGACCGCCCCGACAAGAAAACCGCTGACTGCAATTTTCATATTTTTCATTCTGCTCAACTGTGATTCGCCTCCTTGGTTATTGAACGATTTGCTGGACATCCTGGCCGCCCGAATGGTGCAGAGCCATGAAGACGTTTTTTATTGCGTCAGAGTTCCATCCCCGATAATGATCCTCTGGACATCATGGCTGGGGCCGGGGGTTTGGGTCATGATAAACTGCAGCGTATGGATGCCCTCTATACTTACATCCAAGTCGACCGCAGCCGGTGCCGAGGATCCGAAAGCAAAGGTTTTCAGCACTTGCCCGTCGCCCATGATTTTGACCGCGCTGCTCCCGAAATCGCTTCCGACGGTCGTCTTGTCGACTCCGACTTTGGCGGTCAGCCGCTTGTACCGCTGGTTCAGGCTAACCGTGAAGGAAGGCGCTTCGGCCCAGCTGTTCTGTCCCTCGAAGCTGATTCCATCGGCAAAGACTTGGCCTGAAGCATCCGCTAGAAATTGCTTATCCCATGGATTAAACCGTTCAAACACTACCGCATCTTCACTCGGAAGTATAAGCTGATGAATCAACAGCTCTTTGCCCGGTTTATGCTCCTCCCCTGAAGCCAAATCGATATTCACCTGGATGCCCGCTATACCGAATTTCAAATACGTGGTGTCATTCGAAATCCGTCTGCCGCCCAGATCGAATACTGCTTTGAATTCCTTCGCAACCCCGGCGAACAGATCCTCATCCATGTAATCCTGCTTCGATAAATCGTTGGCGGGCACATAGAGGGATGCATCGGTCTCCAGATTCATATCTTCGCTTGCCGTCAGCTTCCCTTGGATGGCGACGATATTTTGCTGCACGCTGACGCCGCTGATCTCCACGTTCATCTTGCCGCTTGTGATTTTAAGGGAAGTCTGAAGCTCTTTATCCGGCAAAGCCGTTATCTCTTTAAGCGTCTGCGTCTCTCCCGCAGGACCGATATCGACTTTCTTATACGCTTCGTCTTGCTGCAGCCCGAAACGGTAATCGAGCCGGATAAGCGCCTTGTTCGGATCATCGGATATAACCTGATAGCCGATGGCATGATCGGGAAGATGGCGAAGCGTGATTTCATCGCTGGTTTCGGCGTTTCCGTCGTTGAATACGGCCTGAATCTTAGGAGGGAGCTCCTTGGCTGCGAAGCGCAGATCGCCTTCGTATTTATAGAAAAGCGCCAGCTCGTCGTCCTTGATTCCTTCGCCGAGGAACGTAATTTTACCGGCGGCATTTTGCAGGAGCACGATATTCCTTTGGTTATAGGTTGCCGGCAGCTCGATATATTTCGCTTTCTCCGTTTCGATTTTTGCCGAATACTCATCCGCGGCGCTCCCAACCAGCTCGGAGAAGCCGTTTCCGAGCGCGTACAGGACGGCTGCATTGCTCTCGGCCTTGTCGAACTCGAGCTTTCCAATATCAGCTTCGATTTCTTTTAGGAGCGGATCTATTTTTCGGGTTTTGACATCCTCGGCGAGTTGACTCCGCAGTTTCTCCAATTCGCCGTACAATCCGGTTGAAGAGAATTCCTCCAGACTCGAAAGAATATCGTTTAGTTCTCCGTTCACCTGGGCGATCTCTTCGGCCTCCGCTTTCTCCATGTCCAGGCTGCCGACATTTTGTTTCACGGTCTCCGAACGCGACTTTAATTCATCTAATTTGCCTTTTAAGTCTTCCGCATCCTCCAGAAGCTCATTGACGATGGCGATCCGTCCTTCGCCGTATTGCAATTGATTCGGATCCATCTCGGCTATTTTGCGGTATTGGGCAATGGCGGTATCGACGTCCAGACTCTCCATAGCCTGATCGGCTTCGGCCATCAGCTTGCCGTACCCTCCATCGTCGCCGCCGCTGCAGCCCGATAGCAGCCAAGTACAACTAAGCAAAGCGATCCATAGGCGCCTTCTGTTACGCATTCGGAATGCCGCCCCCTTTCCCGCCGGACTTGAATGTCCGAAACAATCCTCTTCTGAACATAAAATAGAGAACGGCTGCGATAACCAACAGCGCCAGCGCAATAACCCAGCCGATCGACGGCATATTCGAAGAAGGCTCATAAACGATAGCTACAGAATCATCGTTGAGGAGAAGACTTCGCGGATTATCTTCCGTAACCGTTCCGCCGGCAGCATACAAAATCCTGCCCGGCACCGTAACCGTTATTTCCGTCTCGTCGTCTATATTCAGGTAGACGACCGGCTTATCCCCGATCTTGTCGAGGTCTTCCGGTTTTATTGCGGAATGTTTATCGACATCGATTAATGCATCCAACCGCTGCGGGTCAAGCCGTCTGATATCATCCACCGTCACGAGCAGCGTGTCCTTTCCCCCGCTCAATGCGGTGAGGCTATCGAAGGCGACGGTCGCGCTGGCCATCCCGTCCTTCTCCTCGAATTCCTCCAGCCGGATGACTTCTTGGCCGGCCTTATCGTTGACCTCTGCCAACCCCTTCTCAATTCCCTCCTTTACATCCTGGGCTGTGAATTTGCCCGTTAGTTCAACCTCATACTTCCCCTCTCCCGAACCGTCCTCATGGATGACCAGGTCCAATCGTCCGCATCCCGTGAGGACCATGAGAAGGATTGCCGTCAGGATTATAGCGTAATAATGTCTCACCTGTTTCCTCTTCTCTCCTCTCCAAATTACGTTATTCGATAAAATACATCTTTCCGTCTACTTCAAGGGATATCGAAGACTGTGCAAGCTTCTCTTTCATTTGCTTCGCGTAATCGACCACTTGATTAATGGCTTCTTTGTCCAGCTTCTCGGCAAAGGCATATACGATCGTCACTTTTTCCTTGATCAGCTTCTTATTGTCATCGACCCAAGCACCCTCTCCCTCGACAGCCGTTGCCCCGCCAAACATGTTGGAAAATTTCGTTAGCGCCTCGTCGACGAACTTTTCATGCGCTTCATCGGTGATCGGAATATCCCCTTTCACTGTGGAAGGGACATAGATTTTCACTTCATGGCTAAGATGAAATTGATCGTTCAGCTTGCTGCCGACGATCCCGTTCACGCCCGCGTTTCCTTCTGCCGCACTGAAAGACTGCTGTACCGGGATAATCAGGAAGGCCAATAATAATACAAAAGACAATCCAACGAGCCAACTTTTCTTCTTCATTCTTCGAGTCTCCTTTTTTAAGAATCCCGAGTGGTTAACATGCAATAAACAGCTATCTGATTTAAATACCAACCAGTCGGTATATCGGAAATAGTGTATACTGCAAATTATGTTATAATCAATGGGAAATAAGGATTATTTAAAGGGGAAATTTGGTATGGCAAATCATCAACAGCAGTCGAAACAAACCATCGAGAAGTTGATTGCGTCCGGAGTCGAGTTATTCTCGCGCCAAGGCTACTCCAATACAAGCATAGATCAAATCGTCAGACACGCCGGATATTCGAAAGGGGGATTTTATGCCCATTTCTCCAGCAAGGAAGAGTTCTTGCTGACCATCATTAAAGAAGGCATTGATTTTTACTTTGAGGATCTGCAGAAAGCTCTTGAGCGGAAGGACCGCGACCTTCTGACCAATTTTCAACAATACTCGATCCGCCTGGTCAATGAGGCATACAAAAAGGGCGCCTCTCCTTTGCTCATTCAAGGCTGCATGATTTCCAACGAGCTGCCTCAGATCAAGGAGAAGCTCATCTCGCAGATGGAGGAATGGCGACAATTTCTGACACATTTCTACCAGGTCATGAAGGACGAAGGGATTATAGGAAGTCCGTTGGATGCGAGAACGTTGGCTATCGCGTCTATGGCTCTCTTTAATGGAATCAACCTGCAGCATTTTGTCGATGAAAGAATTCCGTTGGAGGAAATGCTGACTGTTCTTATGGAACTTCTCCAAATTCAAAACGCGAATAAAGAATGAGACCGCCATGCTACTTTAAGCATACGGTCCTGAATAAATCGTCGTACCATGGTGTCCGTATCTTAAAGCAGCTGATCCTAAGCACTTATTTGGGAGGAATCAGCACCGAAGAAATGCCCTCGAGTTATATGGAGAAGCAGGCCTATAGCAGTCCCCCTCCTATCGGTTGAAGCAGCACAAGCGCCCTCCGGCTTTGGAGGGCGCTGTTTATTTTGGTTTGCAAATTCCATCGCTTATAAGCTGTCGCCGGCTGTTTCCAGCCCCAGCACGCCTTCAATGGAAGAAAGAGCCATAAGCGCCTCTTCGAAGCGTTTGGTTTTCTTCAGCTTCACGTGCATGCGGATCAAGAGAGGACTCGTATTATTGGATGAATCCGATGCATCCTCGCTTTCAATGACCAGCTTGTCGATTTGAATGCCGAAGCTTTTCATCTTGACTACGATTTGATTCAGCCCCGCTGAGCCGCGATGTATTTTGAATAATATCTCATGATGCTTCTTCGCGCGCGAGAACACTTTCTCCACCTTATTCAATAAGAACAAACTGATCACCACCAGTAAGGTTCCAATCGCGGCACCGTAATAGAAGCCTGCACCGACCGCAAGTCCAATCGAGGCAACGACCCATAATGAAGCCGCTGTCGTCAAACCGGATATCGTCAGTCCCGTTCTTAATATCGTTCCTGCTCCGAGAAAACCAATTCCGCTTATAACTTGCGCTGCCAGGCGGGCCGGATCCATTCTCACATTCGGCTCAGCCGCGAATTCGGAGAAACCGTACATCGACAACAGTACGATAATCGATGATCCCAGACATACCAGTATATGCGTACGGAAACCGGCGGAGTGACCGCCGAGCTCCCGTTCGAGCCCGATTAATCCGCCCAGCACGAGCGCGAGCACGAGACGAATGGTCATCTCGGTGTAGCTGATTTGCCACACCTCCGGGTTAAACGTTAATTCCATACGCGGTCATCCCTTTAGGTTTACTGTCTTGCGTTCACGCTTGTCAAAATAGACGACTTCCTCATAACCGACCTCTCGCGCAAGGGCTGCCGCTTCATTCAGAAGCATCCCGATATCGTCCGGAAAGTGGGAATCCGAACTGAGCGTAATCGGAACGCCATGATCATGAATGATACGCAGAAACGAAGGACTCGGGCACATCTCTTTGACCGGGTAGCGGTAAGCCAGACCGGTGTTGATTTCCGTGGCCACTCCGGCCTCTTTCATGGCCGCCGCCGCTTCTTCATACATCGGAAGCAGAGACGCCTCGTCTGGCCGGTAATTGAACACCTTCAAATTGTCCGGATGCGCGATGATATCGAACAATCCGCTTCGTATAGACCCGAGCAGATGATCGAAGAGCCTGCGGTACATGGCGATCAAATCTTCGCCTTCAAACTTATATTCCGTCTGCGGGTTGTCGAACCCCCACCCGTCGATGAAATGAACGGAGCCGATCACGAAGTCCAGCTCATACCGGCCCAGCAGCCCCCCCAGCTCCTCTTCCCCGCCCGGGAAATAATCGGCTTCCACTCCCAGCGAGATCGGATAACCTTCGCCGCGAAGCGCGCGGATCGCTGCCAGGTACGGCTCGATCGAACCCGTACATACGCGGTCCAGCCAATAACGCTGCAGCTGTCCCAATTCGGTATCGTCGATAATCATATGACGCTCATAATAGGGACGGAATTCTTCGAACCGGTAGAGATGGTCCACAATACCGAACCGTTTGATTCCAAGCTGCTTGCCCCGTTCCAGATAATACATAATCCATTCCTTCGAGAAGCAGCCGCGCTCGATGCGCTGCGCAAGCTTATCTTGTAATTCTTCCACCCATTCCAGCGAGTGCGACCGATTGCGGAACCCGCCGGCTTCCTTCTCCAAGGTCTCGATCGCTTTGGCGGTTCTGCGAAGCCACTCAACGGAATAAGGCCCTTCTTCCAGATGAAAATGATGATCGACAATCACAATTGCTCCTCCTCTTCGGCGATTAGTAGTGTGGTTTCTTTGCTGGCTAACATCTGGATCCATTCCTCCGGACAGCCTCTATCGGAGATAAGAATATCAATATTCTTGAGCGGGCATATGCGGGCGAATGTCGTATTCCCGAACTTCGTATGGTCCGCCAAGACGATCGTTTCGCCCGCCCGTTCCATCATCTTGCGGGATAGATTGGCTTCGCTGAGCGTATAGTCCGATATGCCGTCCGTCATGGAAATCCCGCCGGCGGCAAAGAAGGCTTTGTCCGCTTTCAGTTGATTCAACATCCATTCGGCCAACGGGCCGTTCACGGATTGCTTCTTAACATTCAGTTCGCCGCCAATGAAGATGATCCGGCCTGGAAACTGTTCCATGGCCAGGCGCATAACCGCTGCGGAATGAGAGATGATCGTCACATTCTTCTTCGTGCTTAAGTAAGGAATCATTCCAACCGTCGTTGTACCGCTGCCGATCATAATGATGTCGCCGTCTTCGACGAGCGAGGCGGCTAAACGGCTAATTTCCTGCTTCTCTGCTGCATTGATGAGCGATTTCTGTTCGAAGGGCGGCTCCAGTGATGCCTGCTTCACAGCCCCGCCGTAGACTTTCTTGAGCATCCCTTCTTTATCCAGCCGCCCCAAATCACGCCGGATCGTCTCCGTCGAGACGTTCAATTCCTCCGCCATCGCAGGGATTTGAACCTTCTCATCCTTGGCCAGCTGGTCCAAAATTTTCTTCTTTCGTCCTTCGTACGATAATGACATCTTTCACATCCACCTATGCATTTGTTTCGCTAGAGTAACAGAAGAGAAGACTTCCTCGGCGAAAGGTAATATACCATTCTATTCCTGTTTGTCCGGTAAGATACCAGAATTTTCTCAATTCAACAAACTTACACGACCGTATTTTAGGATTGTTGTGACTTTATGTGTTTTCATTCAATATTATCTTAACGATGACACTATAGTCAACAACAATCGTAGTCTATGTTAAGTTTTCTTACATTTTCCCTTCGTTAGGGTGTATGGCGTCTTGGTTCTAGTTACCCCTCTTCCCGGGAGCCGCAAACAAAAAGAACGCCGTGCAGGCGTTCTTAGAACCCGTATTTAATAAGTATGGCTTGTCAACCGCAATTATTCCCGCATGAACGCACGCGCCGATACATAAACGAACCGTTCTCCCCGCGCCATCACATGGCACTTCTGCTCCGGGAAGAACTTGTAGGCGTAATCCACGAAATAGCCCGGATTTTCCGCATTTCCGGCAAAGATATCGTAATGCAGCGGGATAACCGTTTCCGCGCCGACTGCATAGGCCAGCTCCGCCGCTTCACGATAATCCATGTTGCCGATAATACCGCGGCTGGTCCGGAAATAATCGCGCCCGTTGATCGGCAGCATGGCCACATCCGGTTTATAGCTCCGCAGCTGCTCGACCAGCCCCGGGTACACGATAGTATCTCCCGCATGGTACAGCGTCACGCCATTGAGCTCAATCATATACCCGACATACCGGTGATTCCCCTGCTCGTCCTGCTCTAAAGCTTCGTGCGCAGCCGGAATTGCTTGAATGCGCAGCTTGCGGCCCTCCAGTGGCGAGCGCCACTGATTTGTATCCGCATTGATTACCTGTGTTTGCTCAATGCCAAGGCTTAGCAGCATATCCCGGCAAGCGGCCGGTGCCATAATGAAGGCGTTCGGATTCTGAGCCGCCAGCACAGGAACGGTGCCCCGGTCCAGATGATCTTCATGCTCATGCGTAATTAGGCAAGCATCGGCATTCGTTATATCCTCCGGCGCAATCGGCGCCGGGTAGGTGCGTACCGCCCCGGCTGTTTTCTCCAGGTAATCGGATACATAGGGATCAATATACAAGGTCACGTCGTCCCCCTTAATAATGACGCTCTCTTGTCCCAGGAACCAGATGGCCAGACAACCGTATGGAACCTCCGTCGCATTCACTTCCTTGATCAAGGCTTGACCGCTGCGTGACGCTCTTATACTCATCGAAGTGACTCCTCTCCTTCTACATTCCTGTTTATACCATGATCCTATCATAGCAAGATGGAATCGTCGATCTTGCATCACCGACTCTCTACTATTTCAAACGCAGCAGCCGGTCGTCCTTCTCTCCGGGTTTGCCGCGGCCGTCCGTGTTATTCGTGATTACGTACACGCTGCCCCCTTGGATTTTAACGTCCCGCAGTCTTCCCTCGCTTGTAACCATCACCTGACTCGAGCTTGCATCCGGCGAGAAGCGGACAAGCGATTGCCCCCGCAGGCCGGTCACGAGTATTTCACCAAGCTCGTTAACCGCGATACCGGAAGGCGCAAGCGTGTCGCTGCCCGTATGAAACATCGGCGTGATCATTCCTTTCTTCGTCTCGTCGCCAACGATATCCGGCCACCCATAATTGCCGCCGGCTTCAATCCGATTCAGCTCATCATGGCCTCCTGGTATGGACGATGGGCCATGCTCGGAGCTGATCAGCTCCCCCTTCGAGTTCCATGCCAGCCCCTGCGGATTGCGATGCCCATACGAATAGACAAGCGAATCCGGGAACGGATTGTCTGCCGGTATCGTACCATCCAGCGACATCCTCAGAATTTTCCCCGCCAGACTAGTCCTGTCCTGCGCAAGCTTCTCATGGGAAGCGTCTCCGGTCGTAATATACAGATGATTGTCCGGCCCGATCGCCAGGCGGCCTCCGTTATGCACCGAAGCACCCGGAATGCGCTCAAGCAGCGTCTTCTTCTCCGTCCAGCTGTCCCCGTTCGAGGCTTCCTCCAACACGACGATCCGGTTGTACTCATTACCTTCTTCCTCATACGTATGGTACGCGTAGGCCTGCTTCGTCTTGTCATAATCCGGTGCGAGCACAAAGCCGAGGAACCCTCCCTCGCCAATCTGCTTAACGGGCTTGTTTAGCCGTACCTGCTGCCGGATCAGCTTCCCTTCCGCAATCTTCGCGATAGTCCCTTCCCGCTCGCTGACGTAGATCGTATCGCCTGCAAAATCAATGGCCCACGGCGATTTCAGCCGTTCCGCCACCATTTCGTATCCAGGCGTATCGGATCCCTCCTTGGTGACCGCGTCCCCGCTGCCCACATCGACCGGCAGGACCTCCTTCTTCTGTGAGGATGTGCAAGCCGCGCCGACGAGCAGCAGTACAGCTATCATCGCGATCATCATAACTCGGTTCATTGGATCTCCTCCTCTATCGCTTCTTTCCTATCACCTCGATACAGAAACAGACTAACCGCTAATGGTTAGTCTGTTTGCTCGGACACTGATGCTTGTTTTCCAGTATACACAGGATGCTTACCGGTTATCAATCTTCTCGGGATACATATCATGATTCATCAAGCGGTGCTCGGCCATCTGCTCGTATTTGGTACCCGGCCGCCCCCAATTGCAGTAAGGATCGATGGATATTCCGCCCCGCGGCGTGAATTTTCCCCATACCTCAATATAGCGCGGCTCCATGAGCGCAATCAGATCATTCATGATGATGTTCATGCAGTCCTCATGAAAATCGCCATGATTGCGAAAGCTGAACAGATACAGCTTGAGCGACTTGCTCTCAACCATCTTGATGTCGGGAATATAGGAGATATAGATCGTCGCAAAGTCAGGCTGTCCCGTCATCGGGCATAAGCTCGTAAATTCCGGACAATTGAATTTGACAAAATAATCCCGGTTCGGATGTTTGTTATCGAATGACTCCAGAATGGCCGGGTTATATTCAAAGGTATAGGTAGTGCCCTGGTTGCCCAGCAGCGTCACCCCTTCGAGTTCTTCTTTGTGTCTGCCTGTCATCATATTTTGCTCCCTTCTTTGGCTGTCAAACAGGCGTCCCGCCCTCTGCCCGGAGCTCGCTAGCCGCAGCTGTCGGCAGGTGTTCCGTTCGTACAGATGGGTATCTCGTCCGTATGAACTCGAGCACGCCCAGCTTGCCGAGCTAGCTCCAACGTCTCTTCTTTGTTCTGGGGCATGGTCAAGCTCCTGTTTGTGCCGCTTGCTTCCTCTTCAATGTCCCCTTACGCAAAAAAAACGATAGCCAAGGAAGGTATCGTTTTCCTTAGTATTTTTATAGAGGGGGGATCGCGAACCTCTCCCGGTCCCATCTGAATGCGGGCTGCCGGTCTTAGTATTCAATTAAACGCCTTGAAGTATACCACATACGCTCCCCAAACAAAAGTGGAGCCTTTCGGCTCCACTCCACTTTCGATAATCCACGCAACGTAAAAAACACTATTCATATCCCAGCATGAGCTGCTTTAGGACATCTTCCGCTTTCTGCAGCTGCGTATCCAGCGTTGAAGGAGCTTCCGGCAAACGGACCTCGTAGTCAGGGACGATACCCTTCGAATGGATCCAATTACCTTCCGGAGTGAGCCATTTCGACTCAGTATACTTCACGGACGAGCCATCGTTATAGCCCTGTGTCGTCTGCACGACTCCTTTGCCGTAAGTCGCCGCTCCAACAAGAACAGCATCGGCCGATTCGCGAAGCGCTGCAGCCAATATTTCCGCGGCGCTGGCCGTTCCTTTATCGGTCAATACGACAATGGGTATTGGGCGCTCCACATCATTTTGCGTGATGTAGACGACCCGCGATCCGTCGCGGTATTCCAATTGAAACAGCGGTTTCTGATTCGGCACCAATACATTGCCAATTAACAATGCCGAGCTCATCAGCCCGCCCGGATTTTGCCTCAGATCCAGTATGAGCCCCTTCATCCCCTTCGCAAGCAGCTCTTTATAGTGCTGTTGGAACTCATCTACAGTCGGCTCGGACATCCGGACAATGTCGATTTTACCCATCGTACCAGATAACATCTTGCCGGCTACGGTTTTCTGGATGATGGTATCGCGCGTGACCGGGATGGTCAGCTTGCCATCCACGCCTGGACGCTGGACGATGAATTCCACTGCCGTCCCTTTCGGTCCGCGAATGAGCGACGCCAGCTCATCGCTGCTCATTCCCTTCACATCCGTTCCATTCACCTGCAGGATGATGTCACCTGTCCGAAAGCCGGCTTTCTCAGCCGGAGATCCGGGCAGAATGCCGCTAATGACAAGTTCCCCATTCTGCTCCTTAAGCGTCGTTCCAACGCCCTCGAAGGAAGAAGAGATCCCATTGTTGAAGCTCGCTGCCGCTTCCGGATTCATGTAGACGGTGTACGGATCGCCCAGCGACCTCAGCATTCCGTCAATCGCCCCATTCACAAGCGTTTCGTCATCGACCGCCGTATAGTAATCATATTTCAGCGACTGATATACGCTCCACAGCTTGGTCCACTGCCCCGTCCGGTTCAAGCTATCCTGATGGTCCGTGACGACATAGACGAAGGCAGCCAGCCCGCTGCCGTTCTTCACGTACCATATCCCGCTGCCGGGGACCGGGTCGCCATATACGGGCGCATTCTCCGCAAGCGGTACGATCTGCCCGTTTAGCAGCGTCACAGCACCTGTTCCCTTGCCGTCTGAAGCTGCAGGCGTGAAGCTCCCGACGGTATCTTCGTATAAATGGATCGCGAATGACGTATTATTTGCCGTGTGCTTCGTATCGAATATTCCGGTAGATGGATTGACCGGAACGTCAGCGAGAAGCTTGACGATGAGCTCGGCTACATCGGATCTCGTTGCGTATGCATTGGGTTTGCTGGCTGCAGAGACGAAGCCCAGATGAAACTTTTGGTCAGCCAAATAATAATTCGCGTACCACGGCTTACCAGGCTCGCCGCTTTGGCTTTGCTGCATACCGATCGAATTCATAAGAATCGCAATGGCCTGTGCATTGGTGATCAGCTTATCCGGCTCAAATTTCCCGTCCCCGGTACCTTGAATCCATCCGTGATTGACGGCAAAATTAATATACCTCGTCCCCCAGCCGGATACATCGCGGAATTCGCTCTTCGTACCGGACAGCTTGGCTGCTTCACCTTCATATCCTTTCCCTGCCACCAGCATCACAACAAACTCGGCTCTCGTAATGGTTTGTTCCGGCTTGAAGGATTGATCCACGTAGCCTTTAATGTAGCCCATGTGCTGCAGCAGCAAAATTTGGCCGAGCGCAGGGGAGGCGCTAATGTCCTTAAAAGGAAGCGATATTTCGTTCTCCGCTGCAAACGAGGATATCGGATTCATGAAAATTGCCGCTGCCAGGGCAATTGTTCCTATTGTTCGTGATATCTTTCGCAATGCGTCATCTCCTGTCGAATGGGTACAACTATCGTTATATTGTAGCGAAAAATCTCTTAATCTACCAGACCGCTTTGATAGATAAGAGCGCGGATCGACTACCGTTCAGAATGAAGCGCAATAAAAAAGAGCAATCCCGGGGCTATTCAGACCCGCAAGATTTGCTCCTCTGATCCGTAATTCCGCCATGAACCCAGTCCGCGAAGCTGCCGTCAATGGCAATTGTCTTTGGACTGTCAGCATTTTGCGGCTTGCTCACACATTGCAGTACCGGATATAGTCAACCAACTGGTTTCCTGCACGCTATTATCGATGACTAAATCACCGTAAAACAACCTGGTTCGGCTTCAATCATAAGCATTCAAGCTTTCTTCATCCGCCACGCTTTGAACATCCTCCGATGTTAAGCCGATGTACCGATAACCGTCCTGCTGCTGCTTTCGTAATGCCCTTTCCTTATGAAACTTCGGGCTTCCTTCGCCGGCATCCTCATCATAAAACAATAAAATGCCGTCCGTCTTTCTAAACAACAGCTCATCTCTGGCTGTGAATTGCCATACACCGCTATAAGGCTGCTTGCTCACCGAACCGTAATAGTCGACGCCCTTTAAAATCTGCCCGTAATATTCCTTCTTGGCATCGTTCCATTTCTCTTCCTGTTGGATAAATGCCGTCATAATGGACAGTTTCAAATGAGGATATTGCTCCTTCAAGGCAATAACGACTTCACACGCCCACAGGTCGACACCGTATTGGCCTGGCGTAATGACCCATTCCAACCCTTCTTCAACGAGGGGAATCAGCTTCCCGGCAATCGCCTTCTGGATATAACCAATGCCTTTATGCTTCTGATCAAAGATATTTAGTTCATGGGCACGGTAGCCAGTCACTAACAGATTCTTCATCATACAGTCCTCGTTCCTGGGCAGATCGAAATATAAAAAAGCCTGCATACGTATAGAATATACGTTATTGCAGACTTTGAATAGTTGTTGAAAGGAATGGTCGGGATGACACGATTCGAACATGCGACCCCCTGGTCCCAAACCAGGTGCTCTACCAAGCTGAGCTACATCCCGTTATGAAAATGGCGTGCCCTGAGAGATTCGAACTCCCGACCTTTTGATTCGTAGTCAAATGCTCTATCCAGCTGAGCTAAGGGCACTTATGGAGCGGAAGACGGGAATCGAACCCGCGACCCTCGCCTTGGCAAGGCGATGCTCTACCGCTGAGCCACTTCCGCATTGGTGCGGTCGAGAGGACTTGAACCTCCACGGCTGTTACACCACTAGAACCTGAATCTAGCGCGTCTGCCAATTCCGCCACGACCGCAAAAAAAATAAAATGGTGCCGTCGAGAGGACTTGAACCCCCAACCTACTGATTACAAGTCAGTTGCTCTACCAATTGAGCTACAACGGCAAGTGATAAGGTTATAATGGCGGAGCCGACGGGATTCGAACCCGCGGTCTCCTGCGTGACAGGCAGGCATGTTAGGCCTCTACACCACGGCTCCACATTATAAGTTTATTCGTTTGTAAAGAACGAATTTGGTTGCGGGGGCAGGATTTGAACCTGCGGCCTTCGGGTTATGAGCCCGACGAGCTACCGGGCTGCTCCACCCCGCGTCGTTAATGGTGACCCGTAGGGGATTCGAACCCCTGTTACCTCCGTGAAAGGGAGGTGTCTTAACCCCTTGACCAACGGGCCTTATGTACGATGCCTTAAATAAAGGCTTGCACAATTTCAGAAATGTTACACCCTGAAAACTGGATACGAGTTTGCGCAACTCTTTAGCTGATTTTTATCTGGGGTCCCCGCAAAGTACTCGGAATCAGCTTCGAAGCCGTTCGTCACTTTGTGGGGTATTTTTAGGATAAGCCCTCGACCGATTAGTATTCGTCAGCTGCATGCATTACTGCACTTCCACCCCGAACCTATCAACCTGGTCGTCTTCCAGGGGTCTTACGAATTGGGAAATCTCATCTTGAGGGGGGCTTCGCGCTTAGATGCTTTCAGCGCTTATCCCGTCCGTACATAGCTACCCAGCGGTGCTCCTGGCGGAACAACTGGTACACCAGCGGTACGTCCATCCCGGTCCTCTCGTACTAAGGACAGCTCCTCTCAAATTTCCTACGCCCACGACAGATAGGGACCGAACTGTCTCACGACGTTCTGAACCCAGCTCGCGTACCGCTTTAATGGGCGAACAGCCCAACCCTTGGGACCTACTTCAGCCCCAGGATGCGATGAGCCGACATCGAGGTGCCAAACCTCCCCGTCGATGTGGACTCTTGGGGGAGATAAGCCTGTTATCCCCAGGGTAGCTTTTATCCGTTGAGCGATGGCCCTTCCATGCGGTACCACCGGATCACTAAGCCCGACTTTCGTCCCTGCTCGACTTGTAGGTCTCGCAGTCAAGCTCCCTTATGCCTTTGCACGCTACGAATGATTTCCAACCATTCTGAGGGAACCTTTGGGCGCCTCCGTTACTTTTTAGGAGGCGACCGCCCCAGTCAAACTGCCCGCCTGACACGGTCCCTCCACCCGATTCAGGGTGGCAGGTTAGAACTCCGATACGATCAGGGTGGTATCCCAACGGTGCCTCCACCGAAGCTGGCGCTCCGGCTTCCCAGGCTCCCACCTATCCTGTACAGATCGTACCAAAGTCCAATATCAAGCTGCAGTAAAGCTCCATGGGGTCTTTCCGTCTTGTCGCGGGTAACCTGCATCTTCACAGGTATTAAAATTTCACCGGATCTCTCGTTGAGACAGCGCCCAAGTCGTTACGCCATTCGTGCGGGTCAGAATTTACCTGACAAGGAATTTCGCTACCTTAGGACCGTTATAGTTACGGCCGCCGTTTACTGGGGCTTCGGTTCACAGCTTCGGGTTACCCCTAACCGCTCCCCTTAACCTTCCAGCACCGGGCAGGCGTCAGCCCGTATACTTCGCCTTACGGCTTCGCACAGACCTGTGTTTTTGCTAAACAGTCGCTTGGGCCTTTTCACTGCGGCCCCCTCGGGCTATTCACCCTACCGAGGCACCCCTTCTCCCGAAGTTACGGGGTCATTTTGCCGAGTTCCTTAACGAGAGTTCTTCCGCGCGCCTTAGCATGCTCTGCTCGCCTACCTGTGTCGGTTTGCGGTACGGGCACCTTCACCTGGCTAGAGGCTTTTCTTGGCAGCGGGAACTCATGACCTTCGGTACTATAATTTTCCCTCCCCGTCACAGCTCAGCCTTATCGATGGGCGGATTTGCCAACCCATCAGCCTTGCTGCTTGGACGGACTATTCCATCAGTCCGCGTCACTATCCTTCTGCGTCACCCCATTGCTCATAACGGTTTACGGTGGTACAGGAATTTCAACCTGTTGTCCTTCGACTACGCCTTTCGGCCTCGCCTTAGGTCCCGACTTACCCTGAGCGGACGAGCCTTCCTCAGGAACCCTTAGGCTTTCGGCGGACAAGATTCTCACTTGTCTTTTCGTTACTCATACCGGCATTCTCACTTGAATGCAGTCCACCAGTCCTTACGGTCTGACTTCAACCCGCATTCAACGCTCCCCTACCACTGATCTTACGATCAATCCATAGCTTCGGTGGTGTGTTTAGCCCCGTTACATTTTCGGCGCAGAGTCACTCGACCAGTGAGCTATTACGCACTCTTTAAATGGTGGCTGCTTCTAAGCCAACATCCTGGTTGTCTTTGCAACTCCACATCCTTTCCCACTTAACACACACTTGGGGACCTTAGCTGATGGTCTGGGCTGTTTCCCTCTTGACAATGGATCTTAGCACTCACTGTCTGACTCCCGGATACAAGTCGATGGCATTCGGAGTTTGACTGGACTTGGTAACCCTTGGCGGGCCCCGCACCCAATCAGTGCTCTACCTCCATGACTCTTCAATTCCGAGGCTAGCCCTAAAGCTATTTCGGGGAGAACCAGCTATCTCCGAGTTCGATTGGAATTTCTCCGCTACCCCCACCTCATCCCCGAATTTTTCAACATTCGTGGGTTCGGGCCTCCAGTGCGTGTTACCGCACCTTCACCCTGGACAGGGGTAGATCACTCGGTTTCGGGTCTACGTCCACGTACTTAGTCGCCCTATTCAGACTCGCTTTCGCTGCGGCTCCGGCTCTTCACCTTAACCTTGCACGGGAACGTAACTCGCCGGTTCATTCTACAAAAGGCACGCCATCACCCCTATAACGGGCTCTGACTTCTTGTAAGCGCACGGTTTCAGGTTCTTTTTCACTCCGCTTCCGCGGTGCTTTTCACCTTTCCCTCACGGTACTGCTTCACTATCGGTCACTAGGGAGTATTTAGCCTTGGCAGATGGTCCTGCCGGATTCCCACGAGGTTTCACGTGTCTCGCGGTACTCGGGATCCGTCTCGGAGGGTGTTGACTTTTGGTTACAGGGCTTTTACCTTTTCTAGCGGGCCTTTCCAGACCTCTTCGCCTAACCAACACCTTTGTAACTCCATGTGAGACGTCCCACAACCCCAAGAGGCAAGCCTCTTGGTTTGGGCTAATCCGCTTTCGCTCGCCGCTACTGACGGAATCACTGTTGTTTTCTC